>CACFMO010000004.1 GCA_902567495.1 uncultured Pelagibacteraceae bacterium | reverse complement strand
TTTAACTAAATTCAGATGGTTTTCTTTTAACAAATTAAAAAAATTGACTGGGTTTCCAATACCAGCAAATGCAATTAGCTTTTTATTTTTAAAATTATCAATATTTTTTGGAATTGAGTTATAATAAAAAAAATCTAATTGAGTATTATATTTTTTTAATTCATTTTCAAATTCAATATCCTGTTTTCCATTTATCAAAACAATTTGACAATTCTTTAATTCTGTTAATCTTTCTCTTAAAGGTCCTGATGGAAGCACTAATCCATTCCCTATTCTTTGATTATCGTGAAAACAAATTATATTTAAATCTTTATTTATTGTCATGTCCTGAAAACCATCATCCATCACAACAAATTTATAATTTTTGTTAACAGCTCTCTGAATTGCCTCAACTCTTTTCTTTGATAACAAAATTTTATTATGTTTTTTTATTAAAGATATTTCATCATCATGATTGCTGTATATTTTCCTGACAATCACCGGATCTTGCTCTAACTCCTTTAAAATTTTACATATCTTTAATGTGATCGGGGTTTTTCCTGTTCCACCAATATAAATATTCCCTACACAAATTATAGGGATGGGAAAATTTTTTGGACTCGAAATTATTTTTTTTAAGTAAATTATAATTAAATAAATTAATGAAAAAGGCATTAATAGAATAGAAAAGATTGTGAAGTAGTTTTGATCCCAAAATTTAGGTTTGAGTATTTTCATCTAATATAATATTTGTATTCAGTAATAACATTCTCGAAAATTTTATTACTATAATTTTTTATTCTACTTATTTTTTCATAGTTTTTTTCAAAATTATTTGCAAAATTTAATTTTAATTTATTCGCTAAATCCTCAGAACTTAATACTTTTTCTGACAAACGAGACTCATCTAAAAAATTATAAATATCTTTAAAATTATTTACATACTGTCCATGAAAAATATGGCAACCAATTTTTGCAGCATCGATGGGGTTTTGTCCTCCGCTATTTTCAAATTTTTTGAGAGTAGATTTTCCTATAAAAACTTGTTTAACACTTTTCAAATATTTGTTTACTGAGCCGTAATAATTAACCAAAACAACATCTGCAAAATTATTAATATCTTCTTCTTCTTTCTTTATTTGAATATTTAAACCAAGGTTTTTAAGTTTTTTATAAATATCATCAATTCTGTTTATATGCCTTGGAATAATGATCGTTAATAGATCACTGATTGTTTTTTTTGCCAATAAGTGTGTTTTTCCGCAAAAGATTTCTTCGTCAGCATGAGTGCTTAATGCGCACCAAATCTTTCTTTTTTTTACCTTATTAAATTGATCAAGATCTTTATTATCAGCGTTGATAGAAGAGCAAAATTTAATATTACCAAAAAATTTTATATTTTGTGCACCTAAAATATCTAAATATCTTGAAGTGTCTTTATTGGAACTTATACAAGACGAAAAAGATTTAAAAATTTTATTTGAAGTCTTTCTAAACATTTTCCATCTATTAAAACTTTTTTTTGTAATTCGTGCATTTAATAGTATTAGAGGAATATTAAGACTTTTGACTTTTAAAATAAAATTTGGCCAAATTTCTGAGTCTACGAATGTCGCAATATCTGGTTTCCAATTCTTAAAAAAACTATTGATGAGAAATACAAAATCATAAGGCATAAACTGATGATATACATTTTTATTCGTACCATACTTTTTTTTGAATTCTTCAAATGAAGTTAAGGTTACCGTAGTAATAAGAAAGTTATTTTGATAATTTTCTTTTAAGTAAAAATCAATAATAGGATAAATACTTTTTAATTCTCCTATACTTGCTACGTGAAACCAAAACAAAAAACCCTTTGGTCTTTTAAACTTATTAAGAAAAATTTTTTCTTTAAATTTGACTGAATGTTCTTTTTTTAAAAATTTTCTCAAATAAATTAAAATAATGTATGGAATATAAAAAAGGTAGGTTAAAAAGTTATAAAAAGATATTAACATTTAATGCATCATTTGTTTTTTATATAAGCTTTCGTATTCTTTTGAGTTTTTTAATAATTCACTATGAGTTCCGTATTTTAAAACATTCCCGTCTTTCATTAAAATAATTTTATCTGCTTTATTTATCGTTGAAAGCCTATGAGCAATTACAAGGGTGGTTCTGTTCTTTGTTAGATTGAATATTGCATTTTGAACTTTTTCCTCCGAGTCAGCATCTAATGATGATGTTGCTTCATCTAATAAAATTATCGGCGAGTTTTTTAAAATTGCTCTTGCAATTGAAATTCTTTGTTTCTGTCCACCTGAAAGTCGTATTGCATTTTCCCCAATCAATGTTTTATATTTATTTGGTAACTTATCAATAAATTCATCTGCCGCTGCTAACTTACATGCATTTTTTACTTCCTGTTCTGTTGCATCTAACTTTGCATATTTAATATTATTTTCAACACTATCATCAAAAAGTATAACATCTTGACTAACGAGAGATATTTTATCTCTTAATGATTTAAGGGAAACTTTATTAATTTCTTGACTATCCAGATATATTTTTCCCCCTTGAGGTTCATAAAATCTCGGAATCAAATTAAGTATTGTACTTTTTCCTGCTCCACTATGCCCAACTAGTGCAGTAATTTTTTCTCCCTCAATATCAATACTGATATTTTTTATTGCTCTTTCTTTACCTGTCTCATATTGAAAACTAACATTCTCAAATTTTATATTTGATTTATCTATTCGAAGAGTTGGTAACTTGTGGTCGTCTTTAATTTTAATTTCTCTATCTATAATTTTGAAAACTCTTTGTCCTGCGGCAGCTCCTTGATAAATAAGCATGTTAACCGTTGCCAGTGATCTAACAGGTTGATACGCTAACATCATTGCTGCTAAAAATGAAAAAAAATTGTTAATACCAATTTCTCCTACAGAAATTAGTATTCCAGCATAATAGATAAAGCCAGCAATCATAAAACCTGTTAACGTTTCCATAATTGGGGCAGCTCGAATTTGTACTTTACCAATTTTAATTTGCGTATCAGTTAAATCTTTAATTGCATCTGCACTTCTGTTTTTTTCAAAATCTTCTCTTTGATAAATTTTGATAATTTTTGAACTTTTCAGAATTTCTGAGATTAGAGTTGTAAAATTACCCGAGGAAACAACGCTAGCTGTGGTTGCTTTTCCCATTCTTTTTCCAAGTGATTTTGCGACTATAGCAGCTAAAGGCATCATGATAAGAGAGAATATTGCAAGCTTCCAATTTTGATAAAACATTAAGCCAATTAGAGTAATCAAAGTTAAACTATCTTTAATTATATTTAGAACCCCTGTGCTTACTAATTCTTGTATCATTCCGACATCGTACAAAAACGTAGAAATATATTTTCCACTATGTTTTGATTCAATAGTTTGCGAATCTGAAAGCAATATATTGTTGGTCATTTTGTTTTGAAGAGTTTGTTTAATTCTATTTCCCAATACAATTACAATTGATCTTGCATAATACAAAGAAATACCTTTTCCCATGAAAGCAAGAATTACAAGGACCGGAATAAAGATAGCGAAAGTTTTATCTTGTTCTATAAATATTTTTTTTACCGCTGGATCTAATAACCATGCAATGGCAGATGTTGATCCCGCAACAAGAACCGATAGAAATATTGCAATAAAAATCTTACCTAGATATTTTTTTATATATTCTCTATAAAGTCTTTTAACAATAATAATAACTTCATTTAATTTCATAACATATCAATAGCTAATGTGAAGAAACCCAAAAAAACCATTAATCCTGAAAGATTATTAATTTTAAATGCTTTGAGGCAATTAGATGGATTTCGAAGGTTAAAAATTTTAATTTGATACAATAATGTTAATAAGTACATACCCAAAAAGATTATTGAATAATTTATTTTTATATTAATCATTACTATTACTAATGTGATTAAACTAAGCAAATAACAGACTATTACAAACAAATTAATATTATCTTTAAATTTAATTGCTGTAGATTTTACTCCTATCACTTCATCATCAGAAATATCTTGTACTCCATAAATCGTGTCATAACCTAGTGTCCAAAATATGGCTCCACAATATAAAAGGAGTGGTAAATATGAGATATTATTTTCAATAGCTGTCCAAGACATAATTATTCCCCAATTAAAAGTGAAGCCTAAGAATAATTGTGGCCAGTAAGTAAATCTTTTCATAAAGGGATATGAAAATGCAAAAATCATTGAAAATATCCCTAGCGAAATAGTTAAGAAATTAAATTGTATTAAAACTAAGAATGCCAATAAACACAATATTAAAACATAAATCCATGCTGTTGATTTTTTTAAACTCCCGGAGGCAATAGGTCTATTTTTTGTCCTTGATACTTTTCTGTCTATTTTTTCATCGACAATGTCATTAACTATACAACCGGCACTTCGCATTAAAACTGATCCAAGAAAGAATAAAATTAAATAATAACAAAAGGTATTAAAATTTTTATCAAAGTAAAATGCTAACGATAGGCCCCACGTGCAAGGCCAAAATAATAAAAGGTAACCTATTGGTTTGTTTAATCTAGTAACATTAATGAAATTTGTTATATGTTTTGACATTAATAGTTCTTGTAAATATCAAACACTAAATACATAATCAATGCGATTCGAAATGAACATAGATTATACAGTAACAGCATTAATGTTTCCCGCCATTCCTCTTATAATGGCAGTTTATAGTAATAGATTTCATACTTTGAGTGCTTTAATTAGAAAGCTTCATGACGAGCACGTATTTGAAAAACATATTCCTCCAGAATGGGAAAAACAGTTGAAGAATTTAAGTCAAAGAATTAATTATTTGAAATATTCTATCGGTGCTGCCGGATTAGGTTTTCTATTTAATATGATGACAGTTTTGGGTCTTTACTTAAATAAAATTATAATAGCTAGATTGATATTTGCATCATGCTGCATTTCAATGATTGTATCGATACTATTGTTCTTATTTGAAATTTTTTTATCTACAAATGCGCTAAAATTACATTTGTCTGACATGAAATTTGATGGCAAATAACTATTATGAAAATTAATGCTATTCGAGCCTTTATCATTGCAGCAATAATTATTATTCTTTTATACGCATTAGGATTGTTTTTGCCAATTATAATGGTATCAAGTTAATTATGTTCTCAAAACCAGTCATCCTTATAATTTTATTAGTCCTTCTATTAGTTTTTTACTTAGTTATTAGATTTGGGGCAGGTAAAAAGGAAGATATTGAAAAATCAAAAAACCTAACAAGATATTTATTCGGTATTAGAATTTTAATTATATTACTAGCAATAGTTGGATTAGGTTTGTGGTTTGTTCTTTAGATTTTTAGAATAAACTAGTTTTCCAAATTTGATTTTTTCATCATACGAATTATTAAAAGTTTTTAATTGTGTTTCACTCATTCTTGAGGTTAAGACTTTTAAATTTTCCTTTTTCCATTCAATTGTTGTTTCAGGATTTTTCCAAATCTTTTTTTCCTCGTCGGTTCTTGCACATCCAAAACAAAAGCCTGTTTTAGGATCACTTTTACATATACTTATACAAGGACTTATAAATTTCATAGTTTAATTAGGTATCAAAACAGCTGGACCTAAAATTTTTCTTGCCTCAAGATCTTCATGGGCTTTTTTTGCCTCAGATAATTTGTATTCTTTAAAAATTTCAATTTTAATTTTACCAAATTTGATTTGTTCAAAAAGAGCACTAGTTCCTTCTTCAAGCGCTGCTCTTCCTGCTCCATAATCAGCTAATCCTGGTCTTGTAAAAAACAAACTTTTATGCGCAATATATTTTTTTACATCTATTGGATCAAGAGCACCAGATGCGTTTCCAAAAGAAATCATCATACCCATTGGCTTAAGACAATTAATAGATTTTTCAAAAGTTTTTTTCCCAACACCATCATAAACTACTCCGATACCTTTGTTTCCGGTTATCTCAAGAACTTTTTTATCAAAATCTTCTTTATTGTAATTAATAACAAATTCGCAACCATTTTTCTTGGCAATATCAATTTTGTTGTCCGATCCAACAGTTCCAATAACTTTGCAACCTATACTTTTTGCCCACTGACAAAAAACCTGCCCAACTCCACCTGCAGCAGCATGAAATAAAATTAACTCTCCAGCTTTTGCTTTATAAGTTTTAAACAAAAGGTAATGTGAAGTTAAACCTTTTGTCATTATACTTGCTGCTATCTTATCACTTACGCCTTCAGGTATTTTTACTGCAATTTTTTCAGGAATAATCCTCTCTTCAGAGTAAGACCCTAAAGGCATTTGAGAATAAGTTATTCTATCACCTTTGTTAAAATATTTTACCGAAGAACCAACTTCTTGAACAATACCTGCTCCCTCCATTCCTATACCTGATGGCAACTTTAATTTGTATAGTCCAGACCTGTGATAAGTATCAATAAAGTTCAAACCAATAGCTAAATTTTTGACCTTAATTTCTTCAGGACCTGGTGAACCAACGTTTACATCTTTTAACTCCAAAACTTCTGGGCCACCATGTTTACTTATTATAATTGATTTTGCCATCTTAACTTATATAAATTCTTCATGGCATCAAAAGCAAGACTTTTTTATTCAGACAAATTAAAAACAGGTACTATTTCTAGACTTTCTGAAAAACAATCTCATTATACTAAGAATGTAATGAGATTAAAAGCAGGAGATAAAATTTCACTTTTTAATTCACAAGATGGTGAATGGGACGCAAAAATACTAGATCAAGGAAAAATTTTTACCGAATTTAAAGTTGAAAAACTTTCAAGACCTTTGTCTAACGAGAAAGATATTTGGTTAGCCTTTTCACCAATTAAAAAAGTTCCTCAAGATTTAATGATACAAAAAACTACAGAATTAGGAATTCAAAAATTTATTCCCTTATTATGCAAAAGAAGTGTCGTAAGAGAAATTAATATTAAAAGAGCAGAAAAGATTATAACCGAAGCTTGTGAACAATCTAATAGAGTTACAGTACCTAAAATTCAAGAATTACAGAGTTTAGATGAATTTGTTAAAAATTTCCCCAACGACGGCAAAATCGTTTTTTGTGATATTAATTCAGATACAAAAGACTTAAAAAATAAATTATCCAAAAAAAAACCAATTTGTATTTTAATTGGACCAGAAGGTGATTTCTCTGAGGAAGAGAGGGAATTCATAATTAATAATAAAAATGTAATATCAATCACTTTAGCTAAGAATATTTTACGTGCAGAGACAGCAGCAATAGCATCAACAACAATTTTAAATTACAACTTAGAAAACAACTAAATATCCACTAAATTTGGTTAGATTTTAACCTTGCAAAAGTGTCGCAAAACCTTATTAAACATGCATATAGTTTTTATATATAGTAAATAGGTATTAAATTATGAGTACAGCATACGCACTATTACTTGGTCTGGTTGTTTTTCTGGCACTATTTATTTATTTCGTTTTTTTTACCGTTTCCTTAAGGCTTGAAAAAAATGAAAATGAAGCAGAGATTGCTGTCAAAAGAAAATCAGTACCTTTTAAATGGAAAGATTTGATTGACCCAAAAAATAAGAAGATTGGTTTAATTGATTTGGGAAATCATATTTTAATTGCAGGTGTTGTACTAATAGGAATTTTTATTATTTCGAACGCTTAAAATGATAGTAGCTCTAAGTATATTTTTAATAACCATTGGCTCAATAGCATTTCACTTTTGGTCGCCATGGTGGTGGACTGAAGTCGCATCAAATTGGGGTAACATGGATGACACAATCCTTTTAACCTTTTGGATAACCGGTGCAGTTTTTGTAGCTATTTGTTTTTTCGTTGCTTACTGCGTTTGGAAATATAGCTATAAAAAAGAGAGAAGAGCAGAATATAAACCAGAAGATAAAAAATTAGAGAGCAGATTAACCTGGGCAACTGCAATTGGAGTCGCTGCACTTTTAGCTCCAGGGTTAGTCGTTTGGAATCAATATGTTACAGTTCCAGAAAATGCTTACAAAGTCGAAGTATTCGCTTACCAATGGGGTTGGAAATACAGATTACCTGGCGAGGATAATATACTCGGCAAAACCGATATTAAATATATAAGTGATGAAAATCCTTTTGGATTAATTTTGGAAGACCCAAACGGCAAAGACGATCTATTAGTTGACGAACAGGAGCTTCATGTATTGAAGGATCGACCAATAAAGTTTGAACTAAGAACCATCGACGTTTTACACAATTTTTATGTCCCACAATTTAGAGGTAAAATGGATATGGTTCCTGGGATTGTAACTTATTATTGGTTAACGCCCACAAGGGTAGGGGATTTTGAAGTTTTATGTGCAGAATACTGTGGAACAGGTCACTATGCTATGCGGGGAAGAGTTATCGTAGATGAAGAGAAAGATTATAAGAAATGGGAAGCAAAACAAATAACTTTTGAGAAAATGTTAGCAAAAAGTCAAAATAACGACAATTTGCAACTAGTAAAAAAGGATAAATAAACTATAAAACTATAAAATATTATGTCAGATGAACAAGACCATAAACTAGAAGCTAAATCAGACTACGTAGCTGATGCCTCATCCGTATCAACACCTGATATCGATGCAGTTCCAGAAGCTGAATTGCCGGATCAAGAACTTTATCATTCACATAGTTGGTGGACTACGTATGTGTTTTCGCAGGACGCCAAGTACATTGGAATTCAGTACGCCTTAACAGCTATTGGAACAGGACTTCTTGGATTAGTTTTATCGTGGTTAATGAGAATTCAATTAGCTTTCCCAGGACTTGGTTGGCTTGAACCGTCTTCTTATTACCAGTTCGTTACGATGCATGGAATGATCATGGTCGTATATCTTTTAACTGCATTGTTTCTAGGAGGTTTTGGAAATTTATTGATACCTTTAATGTGTGGAGCCAGAGACATGGCATTTCCATACGTAAATATGCTCAGCTATTGGGCATTCGTTGTTGCAGTTATAGTTTTATTAGCAAGTTTTTTTGTACCCGGAGGTCCCACCGGAGCAGGATGGACTTTATATCCACCACAAGCAATTACAGCTGGAACCCCTGGCTACAATGGGGGAATAATACTAATGTTAATTTCACTCATATTATTTGTGGCTGGGTTCACGATGGGTGGGTTAAATTATATCATCACGGTTTTACAATTAAGAGCTAGAGGTATGACACTGATGAGAATGCCTTTAACAATTTGGGGGATTTTTACCGCAACCGTACTTGCAATGTTTGCTTTTCCAGCACTCTTAGTTGGTTGTTTGATGATGACACTTGATAGTTTGCTTGGAACTAGTTTCTTTATGCCTGCTATGGTTTCTCTAGGAGAAAAATTAACACATGAAGGTGGTAGTCCTATACTTTTCCAGCATCTTTTTTGGTTTTTTGGTCATCCAGAAGTTTACATTGTAGCGCTACCAGCTTTTGGTATTGTTTCAGATTTACTATCTGTTCATTCAAGAAAAACTATTTTTGGTTACAGAATGATGGTTTGGGCGATTGTCGGAATTGGTGCTTTAAGCTTTTTTGTGTGGGCTCACCACATGTATGTAAGCGGTATGAATCCATGGTTTGGTTTCTTCTTTGCAACAACTACTTTAATAATAGCAGTTCCAACCGCGATTAAAGTATATAATTGGATTTTAACTTTATGGAGAGGAAACATACAATTATCACTCCCAATGTTATTTTCACTTGGTTTCATAGTAACTTTTTTAAACGGAGGGTTAACTGGTTTATTTTTAGGAAACGTAACAGTTGACGTTCCCTTATCAGATACATACTTTGTTGTAGCTCACTTTCATATGGTTATGGGTATTGCTCCAATACTTGTTATCTTCGGAGCTATTTATCACTGGTATCCATTAATTACTGGTCGTATGATGAATGAAACTCTGGGCAAAATTCATTTTTGGATTACATTTTTAGGATCGTATGCAATTTATTTCCCGATGCATTATCAAGGTTTTGTTGGAGTTCCAAGAAGATATTTTGAAATTTACGATAGCCCATACATTGACACTTCAACTTTACTTTTAAATAAATTCATTACTATTGCGGTACTAATAGTTGGGGCAGCTCAGTTATTATTTTTATATAACTTATTTGCAAGTGCTAGACTTGGAAAAAAATCTGAAAAAAATCCATGGAAAGCTAACTCTTTAGAATGGCAAACTCCGCAAATGCCACCAGAACATGGTAATTGGGGCAAAGAACTTCCAAAAGTTTATAGATGGCCATACGACTTTAGTGTTCCAGGTGCAAAAGAGGATTATATTCCACAAAACCAACCTCCAAGTGAGATTATAGGAGCGAAAGTTGAGAAGACGTGAGCAAGAAAAAATCCATCTTTCAATTATTAACTGAAAAACCTTGGGAAACGGATCAAATAGAGGCTGATAACGACCACGAGGGAAGAACAGTCAATTTAACAAAACAAAAACTAGGTTTGAGAACAATAATGGCGGCTAGTACTGTTTTGTTTTCATTATTTATTGTTGCTTACTCTGATCGAATGCTTGTCAGCGACTGGAGAAATATGCCAGAACCTTGGCTGCTTTGGTTAAATACAGGAATTTTAATTATAAGTAGTTTAGTTTTTCATCAAACAACTAAATACGCTCAAAAAGAAATCTTCGATAAGACAAAAAATGGTTTATATTTTATTGGCTTTCTAGCCTATTCTTTTTTAATTGGCCAACTGATTGTGTGGTATCAATTAATGAGTACTGGATATTACGCAACTAGCAACGTCGCTAATGCCTTTTTCTATTTATTCACAACAATCCACGGTCTACATATTATTGGAGGAATATATTTCTGGGGAAAAACCACTTCAAAATTTATAAAAAGAAGTCATAAAAAAGAAGAAATAAATAATTTAATTGATATTTGTGCGGTTTACTGGCATTTTTTACTTGTTGTTTGGCTTGTGCTTTTCGGATTAATGTTAACAAGCTAAGGATTATTAATTATGTCGGACTCGTCATTAGAAAATCTACCCAAAGGCTGGAAAAGTGTACCTAGTGATTTAGGTTCAGATCAAACTGCTTTCAAAGGCGTTCAATGGGGAAAAGCAATGATGTGGATATTCCTATTGAGCGATACTTTTATATTTAGTTGTTTTTTAATTTCTTACATGAAAGGAAGGGCATCAACTGTAGTTGATTGGCCGAACACCAGCCATGTTTTCTCATTAGATTTTATGGGAGTGCCAGTACCTTTACTCTTAATTGCAATAATGACTTTTGTTCTTATCACGAGTAGTGGAACTATGGCTTTAGCAGTAAAGTATGGTTACGAAAAAAACAGAAAAATGTGTGGTCATCTTATTCTTGCCACGGCCATTGGTGGATTAATTTTTGTGGGAATGCAAGCTTTTGAGTGGTCTAAACTTATTCACGAGGGCGTGAGACCATGGTCAAATCCTTTCGGCGCTGGTCAATTCGGATCTTACTTTTTCATGATAACCGGTTTTCATGGCACCCATGTATCAATAGGTGTAATATTTCTATTTATTTTTGCTAGAAAAGTTTACAGAGGAGATTTTGATACAGGTAGACGTGGATTTTTCACAACAATGAAATCAGACTACGTTTCAATTGAAATACTGGGTCTTTATTGGCATTTTGTGGATTTAGTTTGGGTTTTTATTTTCGCGTTCTTCTATCTTTGGTAAGGTTTTACAATGAGTGAAAATACAGAAATAGATAAAAATAAAGAGAAACCAGCACAAACACACAAGATTGGAATATATCTCTGGATATGGGGTCTTTTGTTTGTTCTTAGTTTTTTTTCATACATGGTCGACTGGTATCAATTTCAAGGAATCTTAAGATGGTCTTTAATATTATTTTTTATGTTTCTAAAAGCAGGTCTAATTATGGCCTTCTTTATGCATCTTTTTTGGGAAAGATATACTCTTGTGAACGTACTGTTGTGGCCAATGACAGCAATAGCTTGTTTTGTTGGCTTAATGGTCGCTGAAGCTAAATACACATTTTTTTCAAGACTTATTTATTTTGTCTTGGGCGGATAATTAATAACAGGATCTCAATTGTTAGATACCAACACAAAAACTAGAGAATTTAAATTCGACAGCACTCATTATATTAAGGCTTTGTTCGAATTAATGAAGCCAAGAGTAATGTCTCTTGCCATATTTACTTGTGTAGTTGGTTTTTTAATTACTCCTTATAAAAGTGTGGACTATTTATATGCAATTTTATCCATTACTGCTGTTGCACTTGGATCCGGCGCCGCGGGTTCTCTTAACTGTTGGTACGAAGCCGATGTTGATAAATTAATGTCTAGAACTTGTTTAAGACCCATTCCAACTGGGAGATTAACTAAAAAAGAAGCTTTAATTTTTGGAGTAATATCGTCTTTTGTTTCTGTTGGAGCCTTATATTATTTTTCAAACCTAATGGCTGCCTCTTTACTTGCGTTGACGATTTTATTTTATGTATTCGTTTATACAATTTGGCTTAAAAGAAAGACCCCGCAAAATATTGTAATTGGAGGTGCAGCAGGTGCACTACCACCAGTAATTGGATGGGCAATAGCTACAGGGAGTGTTTCAATAGAACCTATAATTTTATTTTTAATAATTTTCGTTTGGACGCCATCTCATTTTTGGGCTTTAAGTCTATTTAAATCTGAAGATTACAAAAAAGCCAATATACCGATGTTACCTGTCACATCAGGAGTAGAAACAACTAAAAAAAATATTTTTGTATATTCAATATTATTATTTCCAGTAGCAATAGCTCCATACTATATTGATTTTTTGGGTATTATCTATTTATTATTTTCATTTCCTTTAAGTGCATATTATATTTTTATTTGTTTTAGGCTTTTAAGAACAAAAGATAAAAAGTCTGAAAGAAGTATTTCTAAACAAATATTTGCTTTTTCAATTCTATATTTATTTGCAATTTTTATATCAATTTTAGTGGACAAATTTGCTTAAAAATAATAAATTAATTTTCATACTAATAAGCATTATTACTTTAATAATAACTCTTTCTTTTTTGTTTTTTCAAAATGGGAGAAATATTACCCAACAAATTCCAACTAAACTAATAACAAGCGTTCATAAAGATTTGCCGTTAAAGTTTGAGTCAGATCAGACAAATATCATTTTGCAGCCAGGCGAGATACAAACAATAAATTACTCAGTAGAAAATTTGGGTAACAAAAGTGTTTCAGCAATGGCAACCTTTCAGGTTTACCCTCCTGAACTTAAAGATTTTATGACTAAAATGAACTGTTTTTGCTATGAGAAACAAACTTTAAAAGCAGGAGCTAAAGAAAAATATGCCTTAGTTTTATTAGTTGACCCAAATGTGACAAAGAATATAAAAGAAGCTATAATTCAATTTGTATATTTTAAAAAATGATTATTGATATTTCAAATCCTGAAACACTCAAAATGTGTGCCGTATGTATATCAGAAACCTCAGGTGGTCAGATGGCATTATTAGTTATTGTAATTTCACTTTCACTTCTAGGATTGCTTAATAGATCTTGGAAGAAAAATTTTAAAAAAGAGACAAAATTATCTAACTAGTGGAATATATCAGCACAAGGAATAAAAATCTTAAATATAATTTTAAGGATATTTTTTTTAGAGGTCTAGCTCCCGATGGTGGACTTTTTATTCCAAATCAAATTAAAAAGTATAATGAAGCAGAGATTAAAAAATTAAGCACCTTAAATTATGTTGATCTTGCAACAGAAATAATATTTAAATTTTGTTCATCAAGTCTAGAAAAAAATAAATTAAAAAATATAATTAAAAAATCATACAAAAACTTTTCTTCCGAAGAAGTTATAGAACTCAAGAAGTTTGGAAATTTAAATTTAATAGAGCTTTATCATGGCCCTACATTGGCCTTCAAAGATATAGCAATGCAAGTTCTAGGAAACATGTATGATGAATTTAATATTTCCTCAGACAACAAAGTAAACATTATAGTTGCTACATCAGGTGATACTGGTTCGGCAGCTATCGCAGCATTAAATGATAGAAAAAATATTAATGTATTTGTTTTGCACCCACATAAAAAAATTTCAAATATACAAAGAAAAATAATGACAACAATTGGATCCAACAATATTTACAACATTGCTATCAAAGGAACATTTGATGATTGCCAAAAACTTGTAAAAGAAATGTTTTCTCAAAATGATTTTAGACAAAAAATTAACATGTCGGGTGTAAATTCTATAAATTGGGCTAGAATAATTTGTCAGATAGTTTATTATTTTTATTCTTATTTTAAATTTCAAAATAAAAAGGTTAGTTTCGCAGTTCCTACTGGTAATTTTGGGGATGTTTTTGCAGGTTATGTAGCTAAAAAAATGGGATTACCAATTGAAAAATTAATAGTAGCTACTAATGAAAATAATATATTAGAAAAAGTTATAAATACAGGTGAATACAAACCGACTAAAGTAAAACCGTCCCTGTCCCCAAGCATGGATGTTCAAATATCAAGTAATTTTGAAAGACTACTTTTTGATGTACTCAATGAAGATGATAAACAAGTATCAATTTTTATGAATGATTTAAAATCTAAAGGTTCATTTTTATTAAATAAAGAACAGATTGCTATCATAAAAAAAGATTTCAGTGCCAAAAAAATAAATGACAAAGAAACCATTGAAATAATAAAAAGTTTTTCAAAAGAATATAATTTCGTTATTGATCCACATACAGCAACTGCAGTTGGTGCTTCTAAAGATATAAAAAATGGTTCAGAAATTTTAATTTTGGGCACTGCTCATCCTTATAAATTTTTAGAAACAATTAAAATGGCAACTTCACAGGAAGTCGAAACCCCAAAACAGATAGCACATTTAATGAATAAAAAAGAAAATTATGATATTTTGGAAAACAAAATAAAGGATGTGAAGAACTATATATTAGGAAAAATATCATGAAAATAAAACCTGGTGACAAATTACCTCAAAATGATTTTTTTTATTTAGATGATACCAATGAAGTAAAAAAAATTTCAACTAATGATTTATTTAACGCTAAGAAAATAATAATTTTAGGGATGCCTGGAGCTTTCACAAAAACTTGTTCAGCAATTCATTTGCCGGGCTACATAAAAAACTATGATCTTGCAAAAAAAAAGGGGGTTACAAAAATAATTTGTTTAGCGGTTAATGATCCAAACGTAATGAAAGCTTGGGGACAAAATCAAAACGTAGGAAATAAAATATTAATGGTGGGAGATCCTTTTTGCAAATTTACCAAAGCTATTGGGGCTGAAGTAGATAAATCGGCAAAAGGTTTAGGAATAAGGTCAAATAGATATACAATGTTGTTAGAAGACGGAATTGTTAAAAAAATTGAAGAAGAAAAAGAAACAGCAACTTGTGAATTGTCTGCAGCAGAAAATTTTTTAAATAAAATTTAATTACTTAGTTGGAAGTTGATTATTTTTCCAACCAATTTTCTCTCCACCGTCTCCTCTAAAACCATCTGAAACATTTAAGCATTTAAAACCTTTTTCAGTTAAAAGTTCCGCTGCCCTTTGGGATCTATTACCTGATCCACACATTACTAGAATTTCAGAATTTTTATCAATTTTTAAATCTTCAAATTCTTTTATAAAATTTTCATTAATAATTCTTCCTTGAAACTGGGACGATAAAAAATATGTTTTAATCCCTATTTTATCACCATCGGGTTTTCCTATTTGGTCCCACTCTTCTTTTGTTCTAACGTCTAACAAAATACTTTTTGGATTCTCTTTTATGAAATCTTTAATTTTATCACTTGGAATTTGTTTAATCATTTACCTTTTTATAGCTCTCTGTGCAATTTCATCAACAAGATTATTGTACTTATTTTGAGCGTGACCCTTTACCCATATCCATTTTATAGAGTGTTTTGAGGATAAATTTTTTAACTTTTTCCATAGTTCGATATTTTTAACTGGTTTTTTTGAAGCAGTTTTCCATCCGTTTTTTTCCCATTTTTTTATCCAAGTTGTAATACCATCTTTTACGTAATTAGAGTCCGTGTAAATTAAAATTTCAGATTTTTTTTTAAATTTTTGTATCGCTCTAATTGGTGCTAATAACTCCATTTTGTTATTTGTTGTGTTTTTTTCACTACCTGAGATCTCTTTTTTGATTTTATCATCTACTAGTATTATCGCAGCCCATCCACCAGGACCTGGATTTCCTGAGCATGCACCGTCAGTATAAATTTTGTATTTCATATTAAATCAAATAATCTTCAAAACTTTTTGCATTTTTATGAAATTCAAGCCTTTTTAAGTATTCTTCTGGATCTTTTATTTTCACAACTGCATTATCAACTGTATTAATATAATCAAAAACTCTCGTTAGAAGAAATCTTAAAGCAGCACCTTGGGACAGAACCTTAATAGCATCTTTTTCATCTTTGGATATTTTTCTAACTTCATTATATCCCTCCATTAATTTTTTTGCTTTTGTTACATTAAAACTTAAATTTTGTTTCATGCCATCAAAGCATAATGCATTGAAGCATATTGCTATTTCAAAAGCATAAAAGTCATTACATGAAAAATAAAAATCAATAAATCCAGAAAACTTATTATTTTTAAAAAAAATATTATCACTAAATAAATCTGCATGAATAATTCCAGATGGTAAATTTTTTGGCCATTCTTTCTCAATACTAGATAAATTTGCCTCAATTAAACTTGGGAGCTCTGCATGAATTTTATTACACCTGTCCTTAACTTGAGAAAAAATACTTCTCCAAGATCTAACTGATAAATCATTATTCCTTGTGAATTTAAAATTTTTTGTGATTTGATGCATTCTAGCAATTTGGTTTCCAACAATCTTGCATTCAGAAGGTGATAAATTACTTTTTGATTTTCCATCCAAAAAACTGACGATCATAAATTTTTTATCATTAAAATCTGATATATAGTTATTATCCTTATTTGATATAGGTTTTGGACAAACAAAACCATTTTTACTAAGTTCGACCATCAAATTTGAAAAAAAGGGTAAATCAGTTTCCTTAACTCTTCTCTCGTAAATTGTTAAAATATATTTACCCTTTTCAGTTTCAATATAATAATTTGTATTTTCAATACCTTCTTTAATACCCTCAAATTTTTTAAGTTTACCCAGTTTATAATTTAATAAAATATTATTAATCTCTTCTTGTTCTAATTTTGTGTATACAGCCATTTAACTCACTTCTTTTGGCAATTTAAAAACTACTTTTTCGTTTGCAGTAACAATTTCCTCAATTGAAACATCCATACTCTCTTTTATTTCTGAAATAAAGTTTTGCACTAATTCTTCAGGTGCTGAAGCACCAGATGAAAGACCAATAGTCTTACAATTTTTTATTTTATCTATTGGAGCTTTTTTGCCATAAAAAATTAATTCTGAATTTTCACAACCAGATTTTTTAGCTACTTCAACCAATCTTGCTGAATTTGACGAATTTCTACTTCCTAAAACAAAAAACATCTCACAATTTGGAGCAATTTTTTTAACCGCTGATTGTCTATTCGTTGTTGCATAGCAAATATCTTCTTTAATTGGTCCCTTTATTTCTGGAAATTTTTGTTTCAATGCATCAATAATCTCTTTTGTATCATCAACAGACAGTGTTGTTTGAGTAACATAAGCAACTGGTTTTGAAAAACTTAAATTTTTAACATCCCCAACAGTCTCAATTAGCTTAATGGAACCCGTGGGTAGTTGTCCCATTGTGCCTATAACTTCTGGATGATTTTTATGACCAATTAGAACAATATCAAAACCCTTCTTAAATAGCTGCTCTGTTTCTCGGTGAACCTTCGAAACAAGAGGGCAAGTAGCGTCTACATAAAAGATTTTTTTTGATTTTGCCTCTTCAGGTATTTTTTTTGGTACACCGTGTGCTGAAAAAATAACTGGTCTAGATGCATCCTTTATTTCGGATAACTCTTCTACAAAAACGGCACCTAATTTTTTTAAAGACTCGACTACATTTTTATTATGAACTATCTCATGTCTTACATAAACTGGAGAACCATATTTATCTAAAGCTTTTTTTACTATCTCTATAGCTCTATCAACGCCAGCACAAAATCCTCTTGGAGCAGCTAAATAAATTTTAATTTCGTTTTTCATTAATTTCTAACAAATATTCCAACAATATATGCGGAAAAGTAAGTGACGCCAAACCAATAAATATAACCTTAATGATCACATCATTTAAACCATAGGATTTTGATAACAAAATGCTTGCTACCAAATATAAAATTGCTGTTACAACCGTTAAAGGTAAAGCTTTTTTAATAAAAATCTTTACACCATTTGAAAAGTCATTTTTATCAAGTTCGTTAGACAAAGATATAATATGTCTTATTGAGTGAAGAAAACAAAAGTAAAGTGTAAAAGCAATTATTGGAGAAAAAATATAATTTAAAATTACAATTGATAACATATCCAAAAAATAAAACCTCAAAATCTTCAAATTTATTTTTATTTGCAAAATATAAATAGCCAATAAAGCTTAAAAAAAGAAAAAAATTAATTATCCAATGCTCTAATTCAAGGAAAGTCAAAAACGTTTTATTTACCATTAAAGTTTCAAAAATTTTTAATGTTTCATCAAAATGAAAAAAAAGTGGCGCAAAAACTATCAATGATCCTTTAATTAAATAAAAAAATTGATCTAGGAATGAATTTCCTCCGTGTAAAAACGAAGTATCTTCAAGTCCGAAATGATAAGAAGCAACAATTAAAAAAGCTAGCAAAGTGTAAGTACTATATAAACTCCAAATAAAAATTACTAATGCAGATATAATAATATAAATTAAAAAAAAAATAGCCCTATTGTTTACCCTATAGATTTTGAGTAATTTGTTTGCCTTATAGTTATCCAAAGTTCCATGCGATATTCCAATTGATAAAATAAAAAATAAACAAACAAATAAAATAACTAACTCATTTAAAGATGAAAAAAAATCTTTACCTAATAAAGCAAAAATCGACAATCCAACAGTTAGTAATGTGAACAAGAATGTATGTTTGCCGTATATTTTTTTTATCATTTTAATTGAAAATAGATTTAATAAATATCCATTTTGGCATTTTTAAAATTACAGATATATCCTCAATAGTATTACTTTTATTTGATAAAAACTTAATAGCTGTTCTGTATGAGCTATTGAATATTTTTGAGAATATATTTGGCATTTTTTCCGGATGTTTCTTTAAAACCCTAAGAAAAATCTCATCTAAAAATCTATATTTCTTACCAATCTCAAAAACTTTTGTCATTTCAATATTTTCAATATTCTTACGAATATATTTTGAATGTTCTTGAATATTTAAAAAAGGTATAACCTGTACTAAGTCTTGTCATCCCGCCAGCAGTTCCAATATTAATTTTATTGTTTTCTTTCCTGTTTATCGGATAAAAAAGTGGAATAGCGCCTTCCTCCCTATAATTAATTTTATAGTCTTTGATACCCAAATCATTTAAATAAATTTTTATTTGAGACTCATAATCTTTTAAAGAATCATTTTTTTTCGATAACCATGTACTTTCAATCATTGCTCTATTTTTACTAAAAGGCAAAACATAAAAGAAATGAACCCCATCTCTTTGTTCACAGTTAAAATCCATTAAATTTACAGTACTCTCATTAAAACAATCTTCTCTTGTTTCAATTTCTACACCATGAAAAAGTTGCCAAAGATTATTATCATTATCTTCGTTTACAGTGGGTAAGCTATTAAATATAAACGACTTGCTAGTATTTAAGTCATTAATATCTTTAAAAAATTTTATGTTTTTATTTTTCTTTAATCGTGTATTTATTTTGTTATAAAAAAGCCCACTATCTATACTTTCATATGGAAATTGATCACATTTAATAACTTTTGTTTCTGAATTAGTTTTTATAGAAAACTGCTTCCAACTTTTTTTAATACAGTCATTAAAGTTATGTTCATTAACTCTCCAAAATGACCAAGTTTTGTCTCTTTTATATTCTTCTCTAGTTTCAACAATCGCAAGTGTTTTATCATTAAGTTTATTATGAGTATCAAGCTCATAAGCTAAAGATAAGCCAGCACAACCACCACCTACTATTACAAAATCATATTCTTTCATTTAAACTTATATCTTCATTAATTAAATTATATTCCAATTCCTTTTCGTATTTTTTTTCCTTAACAAAGAAAAGTATTATCAAATCTTTTAATGAAAAAAGTGTTTGAATTATTTTTCCAAAGTTAGAAACATAAATTTTTCCAGCTTGTCGATAATGGTTAATATCTTTTTGATTACAAATTTTTTTACCTATTTGTCTATAAACTCTTCTAGCAACTATTATTGAAAAACGACTATTCAGAGGTATATCTCTAATACCTTCAAAAGAGCTATCATAAAAAGAGTCGGCTTTTAAAATTATATTTTGAATACTTTTAAAAAACATCGTTGGAACTTTTTATCAAATAAAATCTATTTTTTTGTTCATCTTCAACGACATCCCTTGCAATATTTGTTAATTGCATTGCTATCCCTAAATCAATAGCTCTCTGTAAAGATTCTTTTTTCTTAACACCAAATATTTTTGCCATCATTAAACCAACTGTTCCTGCTACCCTATAGGAATAAATCAATAACTCTTTTTCTGTCTCTATCCTAACTTCCTTTTTTAAATCATAATTAATCCCGTCAAATAAATCTCCGACAATTTTTTTTGAAATATTTTTCTCATTCATTAAATCCCACATATTTTTTATAACACCATCATCTTTATTTTTTTGCTCAAACTTTTTTCTAAATTCTCCAAGTTCTTTTTTTTTAATTTCTAGATCTTTATTTTGGTCAGCAATGTTATCTATTGTCCGACAAAAATCATATAAAACAGAGCATTTATAATAGATTTTTTTTGGCAAAAAGAAACCAGACCAATTAAATGATTTTGCGTAAATAGATAAATAATTTTTTGTATTCATTATAAAATTTTATCTAAAACCTTAGCGGATGAGATTACACCTGGCATTCCAGCGCCAGGGTGGGTTCCAGCTCCCACAAAAAACAAATTATCGAAAACTTCTGATTGGTTATGAAATCTAAAATAAGCAGATTGAGAAAATTTGGGTTGAATTGAAAATCCAGAACCATGAAGAGTCGCTAAATCTTTCTCGAAGTAGTCTGGTGTTAAATAAAAATCACTCACTACATTTTCTTTAATTCCAGGCAAAACAGATTTATCCATTTTATCTAATATTAAATCTTTAAATTTTTCACCCTCATTTGACCAATTAATATTTGATAAATTATTTGGAACTGGAACTAATACATAAAAGGCATCTTGACCATTTGGAGACATATTTGGATCCGTTGCTGATGGTCGATGTAAATAATAGCTTATATCTTCTGATAAAACTTTTTTTTCGAAAATTTTCTCTAGGTGTTCTTTGTAAGATTTTCCAAAATAAATTGTATGATGAGCTACATTTTTGTATTGTTTTTTTGACCCGAAATAATATACAAAAAGTCCCATCGAATAATCCATTCTTTTCATTTTTTGTTTAAATAAAAAATTATAGTTATCTTTAGACTTTATTAAATTTTTATATACATTTGGTGGATCAGAGTTACAAACAACATAATCACAATCAATGATTTTTGAATTATTAATTTTCACTGCTTTAACATCTTTGTTTTTTGAAATTATTTCAGTAACTTCTGCATCTTTAATAACTGTTATATTTTCTTCCTCCATTAGCTTCTCAAGGGCTTTTACCACAGACCCAGTACCACCCATTGAATAATGAATACCCCACTTTTTCTCCAAAAAGAGAATAAGCGCATATATCGACGTAGTAGTAAAAGGATTTCCACCTACAAGAAGAGGATGCATGCTAAAAACTCGCCTTAACTTTTCATTTGATATATAGTTTGAAACTAATCCATAAACTGACTTATAACTTTTTAAATTTAATAAAGATGGAATTTGCTTTATCATGAAAGAAAAGTTATTAAATGGTTTATCTGATAGGTCGGTAAAACCTTTATCAAAAATTTTTTCGGTGAACTTTACTAGTTTATTATACCCTTCATAATCTTTCTCTGAAAATCTCTTAATTTCTTTCTCCATTGATTTTTCGTTACCTGAATAATCAAAAGTTTCACCATCATTAAAAACAAAACGGTACCATAAGTCTAAAGGAACTATTTTTACATAATTAGATATTTTTTTGTTAAATAATGAAAATAATTCCTCTATTAAATAAGGAGCTGTTATAACAGTTGGTCCGCCATCATAAATAAAATTACCCTTTTTAAACACTCTAGCTCTTCCACCTAAATCAGGATGTTTTTCTACTAAAGTTACCTCATAACCTTTTGCTCTCAATCTTAGAGCTGAAGCTAATCCACCAAATCCTGATCCGATAACAATTACTTTTTTTGTCATAGATAGTGATCTTACGCTAGATTGATTTGTTTTTTAAAATTTTTTTTGCCTCATTGACGCTTGAATCATAAATTTTATCAAGCTTTTTCTTATCGATAGAATTTTTAATGATTTTTTCCAGTGCAATTATCGCAACTTCAACAGAATAATTTTTAATATCTTTTGTTGCTTGAAGTTTCATCTGTTTTATTTTTTCCTCTGCCATTTTTTTTCTATTTTCAAATATTTTATGAAATTGATCATTGGTTTTAATAATATTAGCATCAGACTCTTTTTGGGCATTTTTAATCATAAGATCAATCTCAACCTTAGACTTATCTAATCTAGCTTCATAATCGCTAAGAATGTTCTTGGCTTCTTCTTTTAATTTTTCAGCTTCTTCTATATCTTTTTTAATCTTGTTTATACTTTCATCTAATGTTGCAAATATTTTTTGGGGAACTTTAAAATATAGCAAAACTCCCACAAATAAAAAGAAAGAGACCGCAACCCAAAATGTAGCATCAAAGTTCATATTTGATTTTTTCTCTCTTTCATAACTTCTGAAACTGTCGCTTTTATACTGCTTTTATTTAAATCTTCTTTAAAAATATCTTGAATAATCTCAGATATTATTTCTTCAGAAATAACATTTACTTTATTTAGGGAATTTATTTTAAATTTTTCGATTTCTTTGGTAGCACCAAAAGTTTCTTTTTGAATATCTTTTTCGATCTGATCTTTCTTTGCCTGTATATCCTCATTAATTTTTTTTCGACCTTCAGATAATATTTTTCTGGCCTCTAGCTTAGCCTCATCAATAAGACTGTTATATTTTTGTAGTTTCTTATCAGCCTCTTCCTTAAGAGAATTTGCTTCGTCAATATCTTTTCTTATCTGACTTTCTCTAGCATCAATATTTACTTTTATTTTTGGCACAAAAATTTTTGCTATTAAAAAGTAAATTGCTGAAAAAATTATAGTTAACCAAAATACCTGAGATGCCCAATAAGTTGGGTCTAGCTGAGGCATACCAGCCTCAGCAGCAAATACAGTATTTAAAGTTAACAACAATGAAGTTGTTAAACTTATAATTTTAATCATGCTTTTTCCTTTTTACTAAAATGCAAAAAGTATTATTAAAGCAACAACCAGCCCGAAAAGTCCAGTTGCCTCTGCCAAAGCAAATCCTAAAAGTAAATTAGGAAATTGCTTTTGAGCAGCTGATGGGTTCCTCATAGCACCAGATAAATAATTTCCAAATATTAATCCGATACCAACACCAGCACCAGCTAATGCAATGGCAGCTAATCCTGCGCCAATCATCTTTGCTGCTTCTAGTTCCATGTTTCCTCCTTTTTTTATTGTTAGTGATGTAAATTTAACGCGTCATTTAAATAAATGCATGTTAAAATTGCAAAAACATAAGCTTGTAAAAATGCTACTAAAATTTCTAAACCTGTAAGGGCAACAGAAAAAGTGAGCGGTAACCAACCAGCAACTAAACCAAGACTAATAACAAATCCACCAAAAACCTTCAACATTGTGTGACCTGCCATCATATTGGCAAATAATCTCACTGATAAACTAACTGGTCTGCTCAAATAAGATATAATTTCAATTATCATAATAATAGGTAATAAAACTACCGGTACGCCACTAGGAACAAAAATTTTCAAATATTTGAAACCATGAATTACAAAACCCAAAATAGTAACTCCAATAAAAATAAACATAGCAAATGCTAAAGTCACAATTATATGACTTGTTACTGTAAAAGAATATGGCAACATACCTACCATATTGCAGAACAATACGAATATGAAAAGGCTAAAAATAAATGGAAAGTATGGTTTTGCTTTTTTACCTGCGGTATCGCTTATCATTTTGGAAATAAAATTGTAAAGTATCTCTGATAATAGTTGAAATTTTCCAGGAATAATTTTTTTGTCTTTTGTTCCTAATAATAAAAAAATGGATATAGAAATTGCACTAATTAGCATGAATAGACTTGCATTTGTAAATGACAAATCTATACCATTGATTTTAATTTCAGGTCCAATTTTGTAAACGTTGAACTGATGCATTGGGTTAGTAGCCATAATTTATTCCTTGTTTTCTTGCATCTTCTTTGCTGTTTTTATAACGTTGTATATCCCGGCTGCGGAGCCAAAAAGAAAAAACAAAATTATCAGTAATGGTTTAGTACCAAACCAATTATCTAAAATAAACCCAATAATTGATCCCACTGCAACTGCGGCAACAAGCTCAGTACCTAATTTAAATGCATTTCCAAGAAAAGCACCTTTTTTTGTATCGGCTTTTGAGTGTTTAATTTCTAATTTAGATTTTGCAATTTTAAGGCGAGTTTCTAAATCATCTTGCTTTGTCATTAATTTTTTATGCGACTAGTTCTTCAGCTCTCTCCAAGTTTACAGCCACTAATTTACTAATACCTTTTTCAGGCATTGTAACACCATAAAGTCTATTCATTTTAGACATAGTTAAGGCATGATGAGTTATAATAACGAACTTTGTTTTTGTGATGTTTGTAAGTTCTTCTAAAAGCGAGCAAAAACGGGTTACGTTTGCATCGTCTAATGGTGCATCAACCTCATCCAATACACAAATTGGAGAAGGGTTTGTTAAGAATATTGCGAATACTAATGATAAAGCTGTTAAAGCTTGTTCACCTCCAGACAATAAAGTTATTGATTGCAATCTTTTTCCTGGAGGAGAAACTAACATTTCTAGACCTGCTTCTAACGGGTCCTCAGAGTCCACCAACTCAAGTTTAGCGTTACCTCCATTAAAGAGTTTCACATAAACTTCATTAAATTTTTTGTTAATTTTTGAAAACGCATCTAAAAGTCTTTCACGACCTTTTTGATTAAGTTCATTTATGCTTGATTTAAGTTTAACTATTGCTGATACTAAGTCAGCTCTATCCTCCTCCATTTTTTTTATTGTGACTTTAAATTTTTCAGTTTCTAAATCTGCTCTTAAATTTACAGAACCTAATGCATCCCTGCTTTTTTTTAATTCAGATAAATTAACTTCTTGCTCATCTATTGATGGCAATTTTTCAGGATCTGTGAATCCCGTTATTGAAAATAAGTTATTTATATTTTCAATTTTTAACTCTTTTTTAACAACATAAATCAAATCCATTTTTCTTTGATCAATACCCTCTACCGTAGCCTCAAATCTTGCTTTATTTTCTCTTAAAACTGCAAATTTCTCTTGTAGAGATTTTAGTTCCTCATTAATTGAATTAAACCTTGTTTCAGCACTTTCTATTTCAACTTCTAACTCCTCACTTTGTTTTTTCGTATTTTCCAAATTTTGTAAATTTTGTCCCTTATTAATCGCAATTTTTTCTGGATTTTTTTGATTTTCTTCTAATTCAATACTTAATTTTTTCCGTCTTTCATTTAACTCTAAAACCATTTTTTCCGAATTAAGTTTTAAATCCTTCCAATTTTCAAGTTCTTGATCAATATTATTGATCCTTTCTTTTCTTTTAATAGAGTCACTTTTAATAGTTTCATTTTTACCAAAATATATTGCATACTCTTCTTGACTTGATGTTATTTTATTTATTAATTGTTTAAGTTCTTCAAAAATTTCCTTGGAAAGTTTTCTGTCACTATCAATGTATGTTCCAATTTCGTTTATTAAATTATTTAATTGAGTTTGTAATTTTTGGAGCTTTCCGCTAGATGCATCAAGATCTAACTTTGACTTGTTTTCTATGTCAAAAAGTTCTTTTTCTGTTTTCAAAAGTTCATTTTTTTCCTCTAGCATTCTTTTTTCATTTAAAGAAGCATCTAAAGAAATACTTTTCTCTCTTTCCAAGTCAGAGTCTATAGTTCTCAAATTATTCTGAATTTTTTTGTTAAGATCTTTAATTCTTTCCTCTTCCTTTTGTAAATTTGTGATCTCCAAATTAATTTTTTGTAGTCTAGAAAGATTTTCTATTTTTTTGTCTTTCAAAGGCTGTAGTTTTCTATTTTCTTCTTCAAGCAGTGAGTTTGTATTATCTATTGTATTTTTTAATGAACTTATTTGTGTGTTTATGTTTGAAGAATCATCTTTTAATTGAGTTTTCTCTTTTTCAATATTTTGAATTTTTAAATAATATAGAGCGGCTTCAGAGGATTTAATTTTTTCTGAAAAATCTCTGTACTTTGTTGCTTCCTCCGCCTGTTTTTTTAGGTTGTCTAATTGTTTTTCTTGTTGTTTCTTAAGCTCATCTGCCCTTCTTAAGTTATTTTCTGCAGCGTTAAGTCTAGTTTCTGCCTCATGTCTTCTTATGTGTATTCCTGATATACCTGCTGCTTCTTCTAATACAGATTTTCTCTCAGACGGTTTTGCAGTTACAATCATTCCAATTCTTCCCTGGCTTATCATTGATGGTGAATGAGCACCGGTTGAAAGATCTGCAAAAAAAGTTTGTGCATCTTTGGCTCTAACCTCTTTACCATTAATAAAATATTTTGAACCCTTGTCTCGCTCTATTTTCCTTTTAATTTGTATTTCATCTAAATCTATGAACCGACCTTGTCCCTGTTTTTTCGAATTATCTATTGTGATAGTTACTTCCGAAATATTTTTTTGAGGTCTATTTGAAGTACCTGAGAAAATTACATCTTCCATACCTGAACCACGCATACTTTTTGCAGAAGTCTCCCCCATACACCATCGAAGTGCTTCTACAATATTAGATTTACCGCATCCGTTTGGCCCAACAATACCTGTGAGACCACTCTCTATAAAAAAATTTGTTCTATCAAAAAATGATTTAAATCCTGAAAGTTCAAGTTTTTTAAATTCCATATTTTAAAGAAATTTTAAAATTTCCTTTTTAAAATCTTCGTAATTGTGATTTCCATTATATTTTTTTTCGTTGATGAAAATTGTAGGAGTTGCCTCAATAGAATATTTTTTATTTGCATTTATTCTCCCATTTAAAATTTCATCTTCTAAATTTTGATCATTTAAACAACTATTATTTTTATCATTATTCAGTCCGTAATTATTTGAAATTTTAAAGATTTTCTGATTAATACTGTTAATATCTGAACCACTTGCCCAAGTATCTTGTTTTTTGTAAAGCTCATTTAATAAATTTAATTTTGACTCCCTGCTTTCAACGCAGCCTAGAATTTTTTCAGCATTCAATGCTGCTAAATCTAAAGGGAAACCATGGTGCTCATACCTTACCTTTCCGTTACTGATAAATTCTTTATCTAAATTTAAAAAAACTTTGTTATGGAAATTTGCACAGTGAGGGCATGTTAAAGATGAAAAAACCTCAACAACAACTTTTGCTTTTTGATTTCCTGTTTTTAAAACAACCCTATTTTCTTCACTATTCAAATTTAAACTAAAAAACAAAATGAATATAATTAGCGAAAAAATTAAATTGAAACTTAAAAGTTCAGGTTTATTTTTTTTTATTAAAAACATCTAATAGATTGGTCAAATTTTTTTTTAAATTTTCATTATTTATTTTATCAACTTTTTTTTGGAATTTATTTTTTTCTTCTTTAGAAAAATTATATTTGTTAACTTTATCTATTTTCTCTTTTATTAAAACTAGTTTTATGTCTTTTATAAATTTATAACCAAAGAAAACATTAATCTTGTCTATTATTTCATTTTTATTATATTCAACAAATAACTGATCGCCATGAAACACGTTTAAAATTAATAATCCATCTTTAAGTTCTCTATTTGTTTTAATAGATTTAGGGTAACAAACATTTGAAATTTTCTTTCCGACTAAATTAGACCAATTTTCAATTATCGAGTTATAATTATGACCACCCTTTTTAAAAATTTTTTTTAATCCTTTCGGCAAAGAATTTGATACAGTCTTAAGTCCTTGAATAGAGTACATTGATTTATTAATATAAACTTTTTTACCATGCATATTAAGACGAATTTATCAAAAAAAATAATTAGTTGGTATGATAATAATAAGCGCGTCTTACCATGGAGAGTGCATTATAATTCACCAAGAAAGCTATATTATAGATTATTGAGTGAATTTATGTTGCAACAAACACAAGTAAAAACTGTGATTCCTTATTTTAAGAAATTTACAAAAGAAATTAAAACTTTAAAAAAACTTTCTTCTGCTAGTGAAAGAAAAGTTCTTAAGTTATGGGAGGGTTTAGGTTATTACAGAAGATGTAGAAATTTAATGGCTACAGCAAAAATCGTTACTAAACAAAAAAAATCAATCCTACCTAAAACTTTAGATGATATAAAAAAACTTCCTGGGATAGGTGATTATACAGGAAACATTTTACTCGCACTCGTGTATAATCAACCAAGATTAGCCTTAGATGGGAATGTTAAAAGAGTTTTCTCTAGAATATTTAACAAACACGAAAAAAAAATTGATTTTGAAAAAATTATTGAAAAAAATAGGAAAAAGTTATTCTTTTCTAAAAGAAACTCAGATTTTGCTGAGGCAATGATGGAATTTGGAGCTATAATTTGTAAGCCAAAAGAACCTAGTTGTAATATTTGTCCAATTAATAAAATTTGCAAATTTTCTAATTCTAGAAAAAATACAAAATTAACTGACAAAATTAAAACAAATAAAAAAAGTTATGATATTTTTTGTTACCTCAATAAAAATAAACAAATTGGTTTGACAAAAAAGAATGATATTGGTTTTTTAAAGGAATGTAGTTTGCCAATAATTAAAAAACAATCAAGAAAAAATAAATTTAAAAATTGGAATTTTTTGTGTAATTACAAGAATTCGATTTCAAATAAAAGATTAAATATTAATTTATATTACAAATTTTCAAATAAAATTCCAAAAGATTTAGATTGGTATTCTATATATGATAATAAAGAATTTACACCAACATTCGCAAAAAAAATATTTAAACAGGTAGAGAATTTATATTGATGAAAAAAAAAATTGCAGTTATAGGTTCTGGAATTGCAGGATTGACTATAGCAAATCTATTTAAAAATAATTTAAATTTTGAAATAATGGTTTATGAAAAAGAAAAAACATTAAGCCTCGAAGAAGGTTATGGAATACAATTGGCACCTAATAGCGTTTCTATTTTAAATAAAATTGGATTATCCAGTTTAGATAATAAAGAATTTTCTAATCCATCTAATTTAAATTTTTATTCAAGCGACAATCATAAGATTTGTGATTTAAATCTATCAAGATTTAATTCTGAAGAATTTAAGTATACAACTTTAAAAAGATCAGTTTTAATTGAATTTCTAAAAAATGAATTATTTGCAAATAATCTGAGATTCGGAAAAGAGGTAAAAAAAATTTCGCAAATTAAAGAAAAGCTTTTAATTAATTTTAAAGATAACACAAATGATCTGGTAGATTTCATAGTTATTTCAGATGGTGTCTTTTCAAATACAAAATCAATTGTAGAAAACAAAAGTATTCAACCAGTCTATAATGGATCAATTGCAATAAGAACAATCCTTAAAAATTTA
Organism: uncultured Pelagibacteraceae bacterium; assembly: GCA_902567495.1. Classification (GTDB taxonomy): domain Bacteria; phylum Pseudomonadota; class Alphaproteobacteria; order Pelagibacterales; family Pelagibacteraceae; genus Anoxypelagibacter. Next base: position 45,159 of record CACFMO010000004.1, on the reverse strand, counting down.
CCGGTGTCTAACTATGATAAAAACAGTATATCCCTAATCATGCTTAAAAATTCACATATCGTAATCTACCCAATTAATAAAAAAGGTGAATTAAACGTTGTTTGTATAATACGTCAAAAATTATCCAATAATATTGATTTGAAAGCACTAATTAAAAAAGAAATAATTTCACAAAATAAAAAATTTAGAAAGTCTTTTTGAGAACAAATTAGAATATTGGCCGATTTATACTTCAAAAAAACCCTCAAAATCAATTTATGAAAATTTATTTTATATAGGAGACGCTTTTTTTACTTTTCCTCCTACTATGGCTCAGGGCGCCTCTCAGTCAATCGAGGCTGCTAATGAATTATTTAATTTTTTATCTAAAGATAATAAACATACTCCAGATCTTTTTTTCAAAAAAAGATTAGAGAGAACAAAAGTTATTAATCGAAGATCTAAATTAAATTATCGTATATTCCATTTTTCTAATCCAATCTTAAAAACGATTAGAAATGAATCTTTAAAAGTAATGTTAAAAAATAAAATCTTTTTAAATAGTTATATTGGAAAAGTTTACAACTAATTAAGAATTTTTTGATATTAATCTTTGTCTCAAATTATCTATAGAAACTGAGTTTCCCTTTATATTGCAATACCAGTAAGTCCAGCCATTATAACTTTCGGTTCCCATGATTTTAGCCGCTACTCTGTGAATTGATCCTTCATTACCCTTATGTTTTAAACTTCCATCAGCCATTATTTTGGCGTTAAATTTCCTTTTTTGATCAAATAAAATAGAACCTGGTTTTATTATACCCATTTCAACTAAGGAACCAAAAGGTATCCTAGGTTTAGACTTATTATTCTCAACTGTATCAAGATAATTATCTTCAATAATTTTTGTTGAATTTACTCTCTTATTTGCTGCACTAAAATATTTCTTATCTTTTTCTATTCCAAAAAATTTTCTACCAAGTTTTTTTGCAACAACAGCTGAGGTTCCTGTACCTATAAATGGGTCACATATTAAATCACCTTTATTTGTTGTTGCTAATATAATTCTATGCAACAAGGCCTCAGGTTTTTGTGTTGAATGAATTTTCTTTCCATTTTTTTTCAGTCTTTCTTTTCCATTGCAAATTGGAAGCGTCCAGTCAGATCTCATTTGTAAATCATCATTTAAGCATTTTAAGGATTGATAATTAAATGTGTATTTTGATTTTTTACTTTTTGATGCCCAAATCAATGTTTCATGTGCATTTGTAAATCGCGTTCCTTTAAAATTTGGCATTGGATTATTTTTTCTCCAAATCACATCATTTAAAATCCAATAATTTAAGTTTTGAATATGATAACCAAGTCTGAAAATATTATGATAAGTGCCTATCACCCACATAGAACCATTGTCCTTTAAAATTCTTTTGCATTCTTTTAACCACTCCTTGGAAAATTCATCATAATGTTTGAAGTTTAAAAATTGATCCCACTTATCATTAACACCATTAACTTTGCTATTATCGGGTCGCTTTAATTTTTGACCAATTTGCATGTTGTAAGGAGGGTCAGCAAAAACTAAATCAAAAGTTTTACTTGGAATTTTTTTTAAAACTTCTAAAGATTCTCCGTTGATAATCCTGTTACAAAATTTCGTCATTTAATGAATTCAACCCGAAATTGAATCTTCAGTCAATTTTTTTTTTAAGAAAAAAAGAGTCTATCGTGTGTTGAAGATTCTTATTTTGACAAGATATTGTGTACAGGTCTATAACTTTTTCGATGGTAATTAGAAATTCCAAATTTTTTTAATGCATTTAAATGTTGCAAGGTCCCGTACCCAAAATTTTTTTGCCAATTATATTGAGGAAATTTATTTCCCAATTTGATCATATAAAGATCCCTAAAAACTTTTGCTACTATTGATGCCGCAGAAATACATTTTATTTTCTGGTCACCTTTAATCACTGTTTTAAAATTCTTTATTTTTTTTGGACCATGCGTGCCATCTATTAAATAAAGATCAGGTTTTTTTTTCAATTTTTTAATTGCTCTTTCCATTGAAAGTAGTGAAGCATTAAATATATTATATTTATCTATTTCACTCACAGACGCAACACCTATAGAAAACCAAGAATTTTTTTTAATGTGATCTGCAATATATAAACGATCTTTGAAAGGAATCATCTTTGAATCTTTTAATAACTTTTTTTTAATATTCTTCTTTAAAATCACCACACAAGAAACAACAGGTCCTGCTAAACAACCTCTTCCAACCTCGTCCACACCTGCGAATAATTTATTTGCCATTCAAATTAATTTTAAATTCAGAAATCTTTTTCCTAATCATCTTTAAATCTTCCCATGCAAATTTTTTTTGATCAGGCTGTCTCATTAAAAAGGCAGGATGGAAAGATGCTATAACACTTGTTTCAATATTACCGATTTTTTTATTTATCCATTTTCCTCTTGCTTTGGATATAACTAATTCATTTCCTATTATTGCATTCAATGCAGTACTTCCTAACAACAACAAAATTTTAGGATTTATTATCTCTATATGTTTTTCTAAAAATGGAAGATATCTAATTATTTCTTCTTCGGTCGGCTTTCTGTTTTCTGGAGGTCTGAAATTCACTACGTTTGAAATATAAACATTTTTTCTGTTCAGCTTGATAGACTCAAGCATTTTATCAAGTAGTTTTCCAGCTCTACCAACAAAAGGTTTTCCCTCTTTATCTTCGTTAGCTCCTGGTCCTTCGCCAATAATCATTATTTTAGCCAGTGCATTGCCATCAGAAAAAACCAGATTAGTTGCATTTTTTTTGAGTTCACAATTTCTGATTGATTTAATTTTATCTTTGAGTAAAGACAATAAATTTTGTTTTTTAGTTAAACTCATATTCGGAATTATATTAACACTATTCTTGTATCTATTTAGCGGTTTATTGTCATAGATCAGTTTATTATTTATTAGTTTATGATAAAGTTTAACTTTAATTGATTTAAATTTTTTTTTCATATTTTATGACGTCAAACAACAATATATTTAAAACTTTCATATTAACTATTTTATTTTTTATAATATCGACTTATTCACACTCCAATATATTAGATTTTAGCAAAGATGCCAAAAATATATCCAATTATTTTTCAGGATCAGTAGCTTTTAATAACTTCGAATACGACGTTTCAAAAAAATATTTTGATAAATTTAGTAAATCAGAAAAAGAAAATAATAAATTTTCTTCAACTTTTATTCAATCATTGATTAATCTTCAAAAATATAATGAAGCATACTCTTTTTCTAAAAGTTTAGATAAAAAAGGCAGTGCTAACTTCGAAAATAAACTTTTTTTAGGTTTGTACGAATTTAAAAATAAAAACTATACTCTGGCCAAACTACATTTTAGTAAATTAGACTCTAATATTGAAAATCGATTAATTTTTGAACCACTTAAAATTTCCCTAATAAACTGGTCTGAAATTTTGATATCAAATAATATTAAAGATATTGATAAAATAAAGTCAATGCCAGATAGTTTTGGTAGTTTCAAAGCCATACAGGAAGTTTTTGCTTATTGTTATTTTGATAATTCCGATTTAGATAAAAAATTTTCAAAAATTATATTAGATGAAAGTGGAAAATTTTATAGATATAATTTTTTCTTCGCAAACTATTTGATTAAAAAAGACAGAGAGGAAGAGGCCAGGTCAATTATTGATTTAACAATAGATAAATATCCTAGAAACTTATTGATTAATCAGCTTAAGGAAAATTTAAATAGAGATAATTTTAATAAAAATCAATTTTCTTGTAACAAACCAGAGCATATTTTGGCAGAAATATTTTATGCTTTTGCTAATGCTCTATCTGTTCAAAAAAAATATGAACTTTCAAATTTATATATAAACTTATCAAAGTTTCTAAATCCAAATTTCCTTTCTTACAATGCTTTACTTGCAGAAAATTTACTAATGTTAAAAAAGTATCAAGAGTCAAAAAAAATTTTTGAAGATTTATTTAAAATTGGTTCATTTTATAAATGGCATGCAAGTAAAGAAATCGCATTAATTATCGAAGAGTTGGATAGTTCAGAAAAGTCTCTTAAATACTTAAATAGAATTTATAAGAATATTGATAAAAATATTTTTAGAACTTTTGACTTTGCAAATTTTTTGAGGGGGCATGATAAATTTAGCGATTCAATTAAGCTTTATTCAGATATTTTATCAACAATGAAAAGTGACAATATAATGTATCCTAGAATTTTGGATAGAAGAGGAACTGCTTATGAGAGAAATGGTAATTGGGAATTAGCGGAAAAAGATTTACTGTTATCTCTCAAGATAGAACCTAATCAAGCTTACACTTTAAATTATTTGGCATACACTTGGATAGAGCAGAATAAAAAAACAAAAGAAGCACTCTCTATGCTAGAGAAAGCAAATAACTTAAAAAAAAATGATGGATATATAACTGACTCTTTAGGTTGGGCTCAATACAAGCTTAAGAATTTTAATAAAGCCAAATTTCATTTAGAGAGAGCAATACAAATGATGCCTGACGATCCAGTTGTTAATGATCATTTTGCTGACTGTCTGTGGATGATAGATAAGAAAATTCAAGCAAGATATTATTGGGAATACGTTTTAACATTAGAGGATACTGAAGATGAACTCAAAAAAAAGATTCAAAATAAATTATTATTTGGTTTAGAAAAAATTTGATTACAATAAATGCGAAATAAAAAGTTTAAATCATTTGCTAAAATTAATCTATTTTTAAATATTGGGAAAAAAGTTAACAATACTGGACTTCACAATATTCAAAGTTTAGTTTTTTTAATTAATTTATTTGATGAAATAAAAATTAAGAAAAATAAATCTAAAATAGATAAAGTAAAATTTTATGGAAAGTTTTGTAATAAAATTAATAAAAATAATACGATAACTAAATCACTTTATATTTTAAGGAAAAAAGGTTTTATTGATCAAAATTTTAAGTATGATATTAAAATTAAAAAACAAATTCCCGTTTTTTCTGGTTTAGGAGGTGGTTCCAGTAATGCGGCCTATTTAATCAAAAACTTAGTAGAAAAGAAAAAACTAACAGAGAAAAATAAGTCTATTTTTTCAAAACATATTGGTTCTGATTTAAAATTATTTTTCTATTCAAATCAAATTTTTCAAAAAAAATTATACAAAATTACAAATTTAAAAAATAAAATTAAGCTTTATTTTATTCTTGTTTATCCTTTTCTTAGATGCTCTACAAAAGAAATATATTCCAATATTCGTAATTTAAATAATTTTAAGTCAAAAACAGTTTATTCAAAAAGTTCAAAAAAAAAAATAATCAACAATTTGTCAAATGAACAAAATTCGTTACAGGGTATTGTAATATCAAAATTTCCTATAATTAAAAAAATTTTATTTGAGCTAAAGAGTTTGAAAAGATGTCAGTTTTCGAGAGTGACAGGATCCGGTTCTGCTTGTTTTGGTGTATTTTTAACAAAAAAGAGTGCTGATATAGGATTAAAAAAAATCAGAAAAAGATTTCCCAAGTTTTGGTGTGTTGTTGGTAAAACTATTTAAATTTCATTTTTTGTGGTATATCAAAAAATTGAATTGGGGCGTAGCCAAGCGGTAAGGCAGTGGTTTTTGGTACCACCATCCTAGGTTCGAATCCTAGCGCCCCAGCCAAAATATGAATATTTTTTACGAATTAAAAAAATTACTATTTCCATTTTATAAATCAGAAAATATTAAATATATTTTTAAAACTTTAAACGAAGGACATGAGAAACCCCAAGCTATGTTTGTTGGAGGTTGTGTAAGAAAATATTTATTAAACCAAAAAATTGATGACATAGATATTGCAACAGTTTTAAAACCAGAGGAAATAATTAAAAAATTTGAAAAAACAAATATCAAAGTGAAAAAAACTGGAATTGAGCATGGAACGTTAACACTAGTTCTGGAAAAACAGCATTTTGAGATAACCACTTTAAGAAAAGATGTATCTACAGATGGAAGGCATGCATCCGTGGAATTTACTGATAATTGGGAAGATGACTCTCGAAGAAGAGATTTTACTTTTAATGCAATTTATATGAGCGAAAAAGGTAAAATTTTTGATCCACACCTTGGAGTTCCTGACTTAAAAAATAAAGTTGTAAAATTTATCGGAAATCCAGATCAAAGAATTAAAGAAGATTATTTAAGAATTTTACGATTTGTACGATTTTCAATAGAGTATTTAAATTTTGATTTTGATAAAGAAACACTTCGGGCTATACAAAAAAATTTGGTTGGGGTAACAAAACTTTCAAAAGAAAGAATATTTATTGAATTAAATAAGATTTTGAAATTGGAAAATTTTGATGAAATAAATAAAAATAAAAATTTTCTTAAAATTTTTAATTTAGTTTTTCCAGAATTTAAATACTTTGAAAGGGTAGATAATTTTTCAGCTTTAAGGAAACTTTCCCCAAACATTTTAAGTAATAACAATATTTTAGCTTCACTTCTAATTGACGGATCAAACAATCATGAATATTTTTCACATAAGTATAATATTTCAAATGAGTCCAAAGAGCACTTAAATTTTTGTGGAAAGTATTTTAAAGAAATTCAATCAAATAAAAATTTTTTTAAAAAAGATCTGAGCAAAAATATATTTTTGTTTGGTAAAGAAAAAATAAAATCATTATTTTTATTAAGCAATATAATCAAAAAAAATTTTAAACCAAATGAATTTATTAAAAATTTGTCAAAAATAGATGACGTTTCTATACCTAAGTTTCCAATCACTGGTGAATACCTATTAAATAAAGGTTTAAAAAGTGGAAAAAAAATGGGTGAGGCTATTCAAGAGATTAAGGGTAAGTGGCTTGAAAATAATTTTAATTTAGACGATGATCAATTATCAAAAACTATAAAAAAATTTAAATAAATTAAATAAATTAAATATATTGAACTTCTAATATCTCAAAATTTTTTTCACCCGATGGTGTATTTACAGTAATCAAATCTTTGACAGATTTTCCAATAAGTGATTTACCGATTGGTGATTTAAAATAAATTAAATTTTTACTTATATCAGCTTCGTCTTTACCAACTATTTTAAAAGTTTTTTTACTTTCATTTTCTAAATCTTTTACAGAGACTGTTGAACCAAAAATAACTTTTCCTGTATTATCAATTTTTGATACATCAATAACATTTGCTCTAGCAATGATATCATTAATCTCAAGAACTCTTCCCTCTATATGGCCTTGCTGATCTTTTGCAGCATGATACTCAGCATTCTCTTTTAGGTCACCATGAGCTCTAGCCTCGGCGATAGCCGCAACTACTTTTGGTCTTTTATTATTTTTTAAATCTTCTAACTCTTCTTGAAGTTTTTTAAGTCCTTGGGTTGTTATTGGTTCTTTTTCCATTTTAATTTAATGGAGGAAACGACATAAAAATTGCGTCTACATTCCCACCGGTATTTAATCCAAATTTTGTACCTCTATCATATAACAAATTAAATTCGACATACCTTTTTCTTTTTAAGTTCTGATCATATTTATGTTTTTTATTCCATTTTTTTTTGATTTTACTATTTATAATCTCTTGAGAGGTAGTAAGAAAACACAGTCCCAACTCCCTTATAAATTTAAAGTTTTGATCCCAATCGTTATACAAATAATCGAAAAAAATTCCTCCAATACCTCTTGGTTCTTCTCTATGTTTTATAAAGAAGTACTTATCACACCACTTTTTATAATTATTATAACTTTTTTTATTTTTAATACATAAATTTTTTAAATTTTTATGTACTAATATTTTTTCTCTATTGTCTTTAAAACTTGGTGTTACGTCCATACCGCCACCAAACCAACTTTTAGAAGTAGTGATAAATCTTGTATTAAAATGTATTGCAGGAATTTTAGGATTTTTCATATGAGCAACAACCGAAATTCCTGATGCCCAGTAATTAGGATTTTTATTTGCTCCCGGTATTTTTGATCTAAAATTTTTAGGAAATCTTCCCTGTACCCTTGAAAAGTTTACACCTACCTGGTCAAATACCTGTCCATTTTTAAGTATAAAGTATTGTCCACCTCCTTCATTAACATCTTTTTTACTCCACGTATTTTTTTTAAATTTTTTTGATACTATCCTTTTTCTTTTAGATACCTCTTTTTCAATCCTTTCAAATTCATAACAGATAAGTGATTGAAGATACAAAAACCACTCAGAAGATAGTTTTTTTTGAATTTCTAAATTTAAGTCCATAAAAAATAATTTTCTTGTTTATAATCTAAAAAAACTTCGATTTTTTAGTATATTTTTGTGTCATTATGACCCTACCAAGATCTTTAAATAAGCCTTATTTAATAGTATTAAATGATATTATAAATCTATGGATAAACCAGAAAAAAAGGGCAACAGAAGAGATTTTATTTTTACAGCTAGCTATACAGTTGGAGCTATTGGTATAGGTGCAACTATTTGGCCTTTAATTGACCAAATGAATCCAGATAGTTCAGTCAAAGCATTGGCATCAACCGAAGTTGATATAAGCCAAATCGAACCTGGAAAATCAGTTACAGTTTTATGGAGAGGAAAACCAGTTTTTATTAAAAGAAGAACTCAAGAGGAGATTGCTGAAGCGCAATCAGTAAGTCTGGACGATCTACCTCATCCCGAAAAGGATCAAGATAGAGTAAAAAATCCTGAGTGGTTGGTAATGTTAGGGATTTGTACTCACCTTGGATGCGTACCTTTATCTGACAAGGGTGAATACAATGGATGGTTTTGTCCATGCCATGGATCACATTACGATACCTCTGGAAGAATAAGAAAAGGACCTGCTCCAACTAATATGGAGATTCCTAAATATGCTTTCGTTGATGACAACACAATTAAGATTGGATAAAAAACTATGAGTGAAAATTACGTACCGAGTTCAAAGTTTGGAAAATGGTTTAATGATAGACTTCCATTATTAACTTTAAGTAAACATTTAACAGATTATCCAACACCCAAAAATTTAAATTACTGGTGGACTTTTGGGGGAATTTTAACTTTTTGCTTAATATCCCAAATTATTACAGGAATTGTTTTGGGTATGCACTACGTTGCACATGCCGATATGGCATTTAGTAGTATCGAACATATTATGAGGGACGTAAATTATGGATGGTTAATAAGATACATTCACAGCAACGGTGCCTCCATGTTTTTTTTAGCAGTTTACATTCATATATTTAGATCCCTTTTTTATGGATCTTACAGATCACCTAGAGAAATAATTTGGATTCTTGGAATGTTAATTTATCTTTTGATGATGGCAACCGCTTTTATGGGATATGTTTTACCTTGGGGCCAAATGAGTTTTTGGGGAGCAACAGTAATTACAAATTTATTTAGCGCAATTCCTTTAGTAGGTGAGAGTATTGTAACTTGGTTATGGGGAGGATACTCAGTCGATAATCCAACATTAACAAGATTTTTTAGCCTTCATTATCTCTTTCCATTTTTAATACTAGGATTAGTAGTATTGCATATATGGGCTTTACACGTACCAGGTAATAACAATCCAATTGGAATTGATATTAAAAAACCATCAAAGGATACAGTTCCATTTCATCCATATATTACAATCAAAGATTTATTTGCACTTTTAATTTTTATGACTATTTTTGCTGGATTTATATTTTTCGCTCCAAACATTCTTGGTCACAGCGATAATTATATAGAGGCAAATCCATTAGTAACACCTAAACATATTGTTCCAGAATGGTATCTATTACCTTTTTATGCAATCTTAAGAGCTGTTCCAGATAAACTCGGTGGAGTGGTTTTGATGTTAGGATCCATTTTTATTTTAATGGCTCTTCCTTGGCTAGATAGTAGTAAGGTTAGATCTACTGTTTTTAGACCACTTTATAAAAAGTTCTTTTGGTTGTTAGTAATTGACGTATTGGCTTTAGGATACGTAGGGGCAATGCCAGCGGAAGGTTTATACTTACTAATAGCAAGAGTTGGAACAATTTATTATTTTGCTCACTTTTTAATTGTCCTTCCTGTCCTAAGTAGAATTGAAAAGACAGAACCAGTGCCGTTAAGTATTTCAGAACCCGTATTAGGTGGTATGCTTAAACCTGAAATGGCCAGAAGTGATAGAAAAGATGTGTAATCTTAGAGTACGATTTTTAATTCTTTTTCTTATATTTTTTTCAATTTCATTTAATAGTGTTAGATCAGAAGAAAAGGTTAAACTTCTTAAAATTGATTGGTCCTTTAAAGGGGTCACAGGAAAATTTGATAGGGCCTCATTGCAAAGAGGCTATCAAGTTTACACGGAAGTTTGTGCTTCTTGTCACTCAATGAATTTAGTTAGTTACAGAAATCTAGGTGAACCTGGTGGCCCAGAATTTTCAGTGGAACAAGTTAAAGCAATTGCAGCAAATTTTGAGGTCGAAGATGGACCGAATTCTGATGGTGAAATGTTTACTAGGCCAGGTAGACCATCAGATAAATTTGTTTCACCATATCCTAATGTACAGGCTGCAACTGCCGCAAATGGAGGGGCGTATCCCCCAGATATGTCAGTATTAGTTAAAGCTCGAAAAGGAGGATCAGACTATATTTATTCTGTACTAATGGGTTATGAAGATCCACCAGCAGGTTTTGAGTTGGAGGACGGCGTCTATTACAATAAATATATGGATGGGCAAAAAATTAAAATGTCAAATCCATTGTCCGAAGGAATAGTTACTTATGCTGATGGGACACAAACTTCCCAAGCGCAAATGGCAAAAGATGTAACAACTTTTCTTACTTGGACTGCTGAGCCACATTTGGAAACAAGACATAAAATGGGAGTTAAAGTAATAATTTTCTTAACAATATTTACTTTACTGGTTTACTTAAGTATGAGAAGAATTTGGTCAAGGATTGACTCTGAAAAATAATACGTCTCCATCTTTAACTAAATAATCTTTTCCTTCTAACCTTAGTTTCCCATTTTCTTTAGCTTTCTCAAAACTCCCGTATTTTTGAAAATCATTAAAAGAAACTGCTTCGGCTCTTATAAATTTTTTCTCAAAATCTGTGTGTATTACAGCAGCAGCTTGAGGTGCGGCTGTATTTTCTTTTATTGTCCACGCTCTAGTTTCTTCAGGACCTGAGGTAAAAAAAGTGTTTAAATTAAGTAAATCATAACCTGTATTTATAAGTTTATTAAGGCCGGTCTTTTCTAAACCAATATTTTTCATATAAAGTTCTTTTTCATCTGATTTTAGTTCAGTAATTTGGTCTTCGATATCAGCACAAATCGTAACAAATTTTTCGTTAGGGTACTTTTCTTTTAAGACTTTTGTGTAATTATTTCCTTTCGAGACATTTTCTTCATCAACATTACAAACTATTATATATGGTTTTATAGATATCAGACCTATCTCTCTCAAAATACTATAATTCTCTAAGCTACTATGTTCTTTAATATTATTACCGGTATTTAATTTTTTTAGAACCTCCTCTAACAATATTATCTCTTTATCCGACATCTTTTTTTTTATGTTTTTCCCAAGTTTTTTCTCCAATGTCCCAATATCTGATAGCAAAATTTCTGTTTTTATTGTTTCTAAATCATTTATAGGATCTATTTTTTTATTTACGTGCTGTATATTTGTTGAGTCGAAGCATCTAACAAGATGGATAATTGCATCAACTTCTCTAATATGTGATAAAAACTTATTACCTAAACCCTCACCCTTTGATGCTCCTTTTACCAGTCCAGCAATATCAACAAATGTAATATTTGTATTAATTTTTTTTTTTGATTTGGATAATTTATGTAAAATATTAAGTCTTTCATCTGGAACATCAACAATTCCAATATTGGGATCTATTGTACAAAAAGGAAAATTCGCAGCTTGGGCGTTTTTAGATGATGTTAAAGCATTAAATAAAGTAGACTTCCCAACATTTGGCAGCCCAACAATTCCACACTTAAATCCCATTAAGATTTTCGTTCACCTTGCTGGAAAAAATATCAATTTTTTTCTCAATTAAAGTTGGAATAAGCTTTACAATATTTTCAGTTATATCTTTTATTCTGTCTTCTTCATTCTCACTGAAGTCCTCAAGAACGTGTGTATCAACTTTTTTGCCATTTTTTGGATGACCAATTCCTATTCTCACTCTTGAGTAGTCTTTTCCAATTGATTTATCAATTGACTCTATACCATGATGTCCTGCACTACTGCCGCCAAACTTCGCTTTAACCTTACCAAGGTCAATGTCTAGATCATCGTGGAAAACAAAAACGTTTTTGGCATCTATTTTAAAATATTCTATTAATTCTCTAATACACGTTCCTGAGTTATTCATAAACGTTAAAGGTTTTATTGCGTAAACTTTTTTATTTTCAATATTTCCAGTTGTTAGAAGACCTTTAAATTTTGGTTTTTGTTTTGAGAGACTAAATTGTTGATTGATTGCATCAATAACCTTAAATCCAATATTGTGTCTGTTATTGTCGTAATTTGGACCTGGGTTTCCTAAACCTACTAATAATAACATATATATTTATTTTTTTTCTTGTTTTTTTTCACCACTAGACTTTTTATCGCCAGCAGTTTCTTTACCTTTGTCATCTTTCTTAGCCGCATCACCATCTTTAGTAGGTGCAGCTGCTTCGCCGCCTTCTGCAGCAGCAGCGGCTTCACCCTCAGCTCCCTCTACAGGAACTTCCTCAGCAGGTTTTTCAGGCTCTTTGACAATTGTTGGTGCAGCAATTGTTGCAACTACAAAATCTCTATCAGTAATTGTTGGTTGAGCATTTTCTGGAAGCTTTACCGATGAAATTTTTATACTTGCCCCAATTTCTAGATTAGCTAAATCGACAGTAATATTTTCTGGAATATTTTCTGCAGAACAACTTAATTCAACTTTCCTTCGTACAATGTTTAATACGCCACCGCTCTTTAAGCCTGGGCAATCTTTATTATTTTTAAAAATAACTGGTATTTGTAAAATAATTTTTGAACCCTTAGCTACTCTCATAAAATCAATATGTATAGGCTTGTCAGAAATTACATGATAGGAAATGTCCCTTGGAATTACCTTCTCAGTTTGTCCATCTATATTTAAATCAATTACTGTCGAAAGAAATGAGTCAGAGCTAAACACCTTGCTTAAAAGTTTCTCCTCAACACTTATTTTTAAACTTGGGTTATTTCCTCCGTATAAAATCGCTGGAATAAATCCTTTTGATCGAAGGTTATTCAGATCTCCAGAGGTTTTTGACTCTCTTTTAGTTGCTTTTAAATTATTTGTCATTTGAAACAGCAATTTATAACCCAACTTTGAAATAAAACAAGCGCTAATTGAATAGGCTAGATACAGATGTTGAATTTGAAATCCTTTTTATTGCTTCAGCCATTAGCTGAGCGATGGATAAAACTTGTATTTTATTAGTTTTTTTAATTTTTTTTGAATTATCGATTGTATCTGTAATAATTAATTTCTTAATTTTTGATTTTTGAATATTTTTAATTGCATTTCCACTCAATACCGCATGTGAAATAAAGACATAAACACTCTTAGCACCTTTTTTAACAAGAGCATCTGCCGCATTTATGATTGTTCCTCCACTATCAATTATATCATCTATAATTACACAATCTTTACCTTTAACATCACCAATAATATTCATAACTTTGGATTTCCCTGGCTCAGGTCTTCTTTTGTCGATAATAGCTAAGTCAGCGTTAATTTTAGTTGCTAATGCTCTCGTTCTCTCAATCGCACCTGCATCTGGTGAGACACAAATAAAATTTTTACTTTTTATGTTTTTTTTTATGAATCTGGCAAACAATGGAGTTGTAAATAAATTGTCAACGGGCATATCAAAAAAACCTTGGATTTGACCAGCATGTAAATCAACTGTGACTATTCTGTTTGCGCCAGCATTAGTTATAAGATTAGAAACTAGTTTTGCAGAAATCGAAGTTCTTGGAACAACCTTTCTATCCTGTCTTGCGTATCCAAAATATGGAATTACCGCTGTAATGTTTTTTGCAGAGGATCTTCTTAAAGCATCAATGCACAAAAGAAGTTCCATAAGATTATCGTTAGCAGGATTCGCGCTAGACTGAATAACAAAAACACTGTTACCTCTAATATTCTCATTAATTTCAACATAGATTTCGCCATCTGCAAACTTTTTTATGTTTGTATTAACAAGTTTGGTTCTAAGATATCTTGATATATTTTTACTTAATGTGGGGTTGCTTGTTCCTGATAAAATTTTCATTAGGACATTTACTTTATACATCCAATGAATAAGGGTTTCAATTAATTTTGTGTATTAGTTTTCATTATAACTGATATACATCTACCGTAATCATTCTCCCCTAACTTTTTGGCCCTTCTATGGCTAAAATACTCATCAGTCATTGTAAAACTATCTAAATTAATGTTATCAACTTGCAAAACACCATTTTTATTTAATTTTTTTGTTACAAAAGCTCTTAAATCAAAAAGGAATGAACCATTTCCCTTTCTGATAAAGAAAGAATCGCTATTTTCTATATTCTCCTTAAATTTTAAATAAAAATCTTTTTTTACCTCATAGCTCTCCTGACTAATACAAGGACCGACCGCAGCGACTATACTTTTTGCATCTCCACCCATTTTAATTACTTTATCAATAGTATTTTCTATTATGCCGCCGATTGCACCTTTCCATCCTGCATGGATACAACCAATAATTTCTTTTTTGGTTTCGTAAATTAATATTGGAGCGCAATCTGCTGTTAAAACCCCTAAAGCTAAATTTTTTTTTTTAGTTAATATAGCGTCAGCATTAACCCTAAGTTTTTCATTTTCATTCTTTAAAATTGACACTTTATTACTGTGAGTTTGATTCATTAGTACCAACTTTTCACGTTTTGCATTGAGGTTTTTTGCTACAATACATAAATTTTTTTCTACTGTTTGCTTTTTATCTTTACTTCCTACACCACAATTAAGACTTTTATAAATTCCAGAAGAATTGCCATTCTTTCTTGAAAAAAAACAATGCCTAATTTGGTTAATTTTTTTTAAATTACTAGAGTAAAACATTATCTAAAAGCTAGAGAAAATTTACATTTTTTGTTTTTAGTGAAAATTACTTTAAAAGTTTGCCCCATCATTGATGGGCTTATCAACCTTTGTATTCTTGAAAGTAAATCAGTTTTCTTTTCATTATTCATTTTGTAAGATAAAATTTTATACCTTTCCAAAATACCCATTTTTTGAAGAAATTCACTCTGGGTAATAATTTTTTCAGTATACAAGTCATTTAAAAGAAAGTGCTTTCTATATAAATCGAAATTTACTAGTGATGTTACATCTGAGTTGCCAATATTTTTACTCAAGTCATTAAAGCTATGCTTAAACACAGACTGTAAAGTATCAATATTTTTTTTAGTGTAATATCCATAATCAATAAATAGCGCCCCACCATTTAGCTTCCTAATTTTACTACACACTTTATCGAGCTCCTTAAAACCAAATACAGGATATTCAATAATTCCATCGTCATCAAGAAGTTTATAATTTCTTAGCTTTTTAATATTTACCTTTGAAGCTTTTTTTAAAATAAAATTGATTTTTTTATTTTTAATTGACACATGTTTTTCGTAAATATTATTTTTAATTTTTTTAAACTGTTTAATAGGTAAAGCATCTAAAAACTCATTACCAAAAAAAATAACAGGACCATTATTAATACGGTCAAAATTTTTAACCCACGATACTTTTCTTGAATTTATTTTTTTCTTCTGAATTCTAATAAGTTTTTCACTTCTCTCATATAAATAAATTTTCGTAGCCTTTGATAAATTTGGGAAACTTTTTAGTGTATTTATAAAAGACAAGCTGAAATCACCATTCCCAGGACCTAATTCAATAAAATTTATCCTATCAGGTCTATTCAAATTTTCCCAAAAACTCACAAACCAGATTGCAATCATTTCAGAAAAAACATTTGAAATGTTTGGCGCAGTAACAAAATCACCTTTTTTTCCAAATGGATTCTTCTTTTGATAATACCCTAATTTTTTATGATACAGAATTTTATCCAGAAACAAATCAACTGGAATAGATTTTTTCTTAAAAAAAATTTTATCAATTCTTCTCTGCATTTATTATCCTTAATGAATACAATATTCCAAACAAAATCATTACAAAACTTAATAGTGTTCCTATACTATAATTTTGGAAAATATAACCAATGTGACTATCAGGTTCTCTAAAATTTTCACAAATGATCCTAAAAAAACCATAAGAAATTAAAAAAATTCCGGAAATTAATCCAGGTTTATTTCTTCTAAATAAAATAATCAAATTTAAGATTATAAAAAGTAACACTCCCTCAAGAAGAGCTTCATAAATCTGGGATGGATGTCTTATTAAACCATCAATTTTTGGAAATACTACACCCCAAGGTTTTTGTGTTTCGGTACCATAAAGTTCACCATTTATAAAATTTGATATCCTTCCCAAAAATAACCCAATAGGAGCAACAGCAGAAATGTTATCAAAATAAACATGATGGTTTAAATTGTTTTTTCTTGAAAATATTAAAATACTTAAAGCTACACCTATAAAACCACCATGGAAAGACATCCCTCCTTTCCATATTTTGAAAATCTCAAAGAAATTTTCTAGATAAAAATTAAAATTATAGAAGAAAACGTAACCGAGTCTTCCTCCCACAATCACACCGATAATTATGTAAGTAACTAAATCATCATATTTATGAGTGTATAAATCGATTAATTTTTTTTCCAATTGTTTTTTTATTAACCTTTTCCCATACCACCACCCAAATAAAATACCAAATATATAAGCTAGTGAGTACCAACGTATCTCGATTATTCCAAAGTCAATAAATACAGGATCAAAGTTATGAACTATCATTTTAATTTAATTTATCATAATTGAAATTAAATTACTTATAATTTAAAGTGAGTTAAATGAATAATTCTGAAAAATTTTTAAAGATGCTATCAGGTTTGATCGAAACAGGGGTGCTAACTTCTCAAGATATTGCCAAAGGACTTTTAACATCTGTAAAATTTAATAAAGAGAAATTTGCAAGCAAACTAGATCTAGTAACTAGAGATGAGTTCAATGTTCTTAAAAAAATAATAGAGAAACAACAAAAAGAAATAACAAATCTTAAAAAAAAGAAATCAAAAAGGTAAAGAAATTTTAACTAATAAACCTCCCATTTTACTTTTTGATAATGTAATGTTTCCCCCATGTGATTTGACTATGTCTTGTGCAATTGACAAGCCCAGACCTACTCCAGATTTATTTAGCCCTCTACTTTTATCAATTCTATAAAAAGGTTTAAAAACGTTTAAGAATTCACCTTCGGGTATTCCTGGACCATTATCCTCAACAATAATTATACCACCGTTAATGGATTTCTTAATTTGAATTTTAATTTTATCACCATATGCGAGGCCGTTTCCAATAATATTTATAATGCATCTTTTTATTAAATTCCTTCTACCTTCAATTTCTATTATTTCACTTTTTTCAAAGTCACATCTATTTTTATCGTAATTTTTAAGTATTTCAGTGATCATATTACTTAAATTAATTTTTGTTGAATTCTCTTCAGCTTGTGATTTTGCATATTGTAGATAATCACTCAGCATTTTTTCCATTTCGTCAATATCATTAGTCATTTTTTTGGCCAGATCTTTTTTATCCATCATGGCTAACTGTAATTTTAATCTTGTGAGAGGAGTTCTTAAATCATGACTAATTCCTGATAACATTTCAGATCTTTGAGCTAAATGTCTATTAATTCTTTTCATCATTCTATCAAATTCATAAGTAGCTTTTCTGATTTCTAATGCACCTGAAGGTCTTAAATCATCAACCAATTCTCCTTTTCCAAATCTCTCTGCAGCCTTAGATAATTTAACAAGAGGTCTTGTTTGATTTTTTAAAAAAATTAATGCAATCGATATTAAAAGTAGAGAAGGAACAGTTAGCCAAAGAACAAAAACTCTAACAGATGATGGAGCAATCTTATCTTTTGGGAAGAATATTTGAATAACTTCGTTATTTGTTTTAATTCTTAGATCAACTAAATCTATATAGGTAACGGTATCAAACCAAAAATTATTCTGAAACGCGCTTTTCATTTCTCTCCTAAGCGATCTGTCCATTGGACTAAAACGTCTATCTGATCTTGTATCTGGAAGTAATTCATTGGATTTAATATTAATTACAAAATCAAAATTTTTTTTGTAAAGGTCAGTAATTTGTTTTATATTTTCTTTCGTTTGATTAGATTTGTAAACATCAAATAATGTTTCTATCTCGCTCACCAAAGACCTTGTCATTCCTTTATTTGCTTTTATCCAAATACTATCAAAAAAAACTATACTGATTATTATTTGAAGGATTATTACTGGTGCCGCAACTATTATCAAAGCCCTATAAAATAATCTTTTAGGAAATATTTTTTTAATAAAGTTATTTAACCCATAAAACATATCCTGAACCTCTTATTGTTTGTAAAAACTTTGGATTTTTTGGATCTATTTCAATTTTTTTTCTCAGTCTAGTTATCATTACATCTATTGAACGTTCTTTTGTTATGTTAGCAATTTTACCGATTTCCAATCTAGAAAAAATCTTACCTGGTGATGACAGCATTTTCATTAAAACTTTTTTTTCAGACAAATTAATTTTTTTTACTTTATTTTTAAGTTTGATGATCATTTTATTTAAATTTAACTCTGCCTCGCCAATTTTACTTGAAAGTACCTTGTTTGGATCAAGGTTAATTTTTATAACATTATTTACTCTTAATAAAAGTTCTTTAGGATCAAAAGGTTTTCCAAGATAGTCGTCCGCACCAAGCTCTAAACCATGAATTCTATTTTCTACTTCACCCTTAGCAGTCAACAATATTATTGGAATATTCTTAGACTCTTTAAGTTCCTTAGTAAGATCATATCCACTTTGACCAGGCATCATCACATCTAAAATTATTAAATTAAAATTAAAAATTTCTATTATCTTTTTTGCTTTCTCAGCATTTTCAGCTGTAGATATTAAAAAACCTTTTTCAATAAGGTACTGTTTAATTAGAGATCTTATTTTATCATCATCATCAACTACTAGAATATGAAATTTATTTTTTTCCATTTATAATTTTTTTCAAGACTTCTTTGAATTTTATAACAGAGTCCGAATCTGAATGTTTTAATGCATTAAAAATTCTTTTCTTTTGACTTTCAAATACTTCTTGATAAAATTTTTTTCCATTTTGATCTAAATAAAGCAATTTTCTTCTTGTGTCATTTTTATCCTTTAATTGTTTAATTAGTTTTAATCTTTTTAATTCTTTCAAAACTCTATTTAAGCTTTGTTTAGTTATTTTTAATTTTATTAATAACTCATTAATATTAATACCTTCATTTCTCTCAACTAAGTGAAGCGCACGATAATGTGCGGCACCTAATGAGTTTTTTTTAAGAATTTCTAAGGGATCTGAAAACGTTTCCCTATATGCGTACAGCAATAACTGTATGCAATCTTTTATCTGTTCATCCTTTAAATAGAGCAAATTTTTCATATTTTGGTCAGATATGTTGACATATTTTATCAACAAATATACTTTTTTGTTAGAAAAAAATTATTTAATTTATACTTAATGGAAACAATTCCTTACGATAAAAGATCTGGAAAAATTTGGTTTAATGGAGAATTAGTCAATTGGACAAACGCAAAAGTCCACTTATTAAATCATGGCTTACATTATGCTAGTTGTGTTTTTGAAGGTGAAAGAATTTATGAGGGTGAAATCTTCAAACTTCAAGACCATACAAGCCGATTATTTTACTCAGCCAAAAGAATGGGAATAAAAATACCTTACAGTGAAAAAGAAATTAATGATGCGTCTAATGAAATTATTAGGATACAAAAAATTAAAAATGGTTATGTAAGACCTGTTGTTTGGAGAGGAAGTGAAATGATGGCAATTTCCGCACAAAAAAACAAA
Organism: uncultured Pelagibacteraceae bacterium; assembly: GCA_902567495.1. Classification (GTDB taxonomy): domain Bacteria; phylum Pseudomonadota; class Alphaproteobacteria; order Pelagibacterales; family Pelagibacteraceae; genus Anoxypelagibacter. Next base: position 25,094 of record CACFMO010000004.1, on the reverse strand, counting down.
ATACATGTAGCTATCGCTGCGTGGGAATGGGGATCATATTTTGATCCAAAACTAAAACTCGAAGGAATTAAACTTCAAACTTCATCGTGGAGACGACCTCCACCAAACTCGGTTCCATGGGATACTAAAGCCGCAGGTCTTTATATGATTTGCACTTTATCCAAACATGAGGCTGAGAGTAAGGGATATTCTGATGCACTTATGTTGGATCATCAAGGAAATGTTGCAGAGGCAACTGGTGCAAATATTTTTTTTAAAGACAAGGATGGTTCACTACATACTCCAGTACCAGATTCTTTTTTAGATGGGATAACAAGAAAATGTGTAATCAGTATAGCCAAGTCCAAGGGAATCAAAATTATAGAAAGAAAAATTAAACCTGAGGAAATGTCAAATTTTGTTGGATGTTTTTTAACAGGTACAGCCGCAGAGATTACACCAGTATCTCAAATAGATAATTATAAATTTACTGTTTGCGATCTTATAAAGAACTTATCTGAGAGTTACATTAATTTAGTGAGAAAAAAGGTAGCTGCTTAACCTTTTTTTGCTTTTATTAAAACTGACCAAGCAAGAAACTTAAAATATCTTGAATTTAAAATCTTTTCATCCATTTTTTTTAAAATTTGGAATAAATTTGATTTTTCTGGTTCCTTATAAAATAAAAAAAAAATTAAAGTAAGAAACCCATAATATTTTACTTCAACATTGACAAATAAACTTTTTATAAGCTCTATATCACTTAATCGAAAAGGATGCTCGTCAGATGTTCTAGCATTTGGTGTAAATTTTCTATAAAGATTTATAACGGGGTTTGTAGCCATAGGTTCAATAAATACTATTTTACCGTCCTTTTTTAGTATCCTTTTTAATTCAGACAAAGACTTATTTAAATTTAAATGATGAAGTATCCCACTACCGTAAGCGACATCAAAAGAGTCTGAATTTAAACTTAAATCTTCACAATTCTCAACTCTATACTCTATATTTTTTCTATTTAGGCTAGGATTATTTTTTGCTTTTTTTATTGCTTCTTCAGAAATGTCTACAGCTACTATTTTTCTTGGATCAAAATTAATAACTTTTTCTGTGAAATTTCCTGTTCCACACCCGAAGTCTAACACTTGCTTTGTTTTGGTCTCATTTTCCAGTATATTTAAAAAATCGCTATATAATCCATAAAGTGCCTTATAAAACTTACCCTGACTTTTTCTTTCGAGTTCTTCAGATAAATGAAGTTTATTATGAAAATCTTTTTCTCTTTTATTAATTTCTGACAAACTCATAAATTATTTTTCGTCATCGTTAATTGCAGTCACGATTCCTTTTCTCAAATAGTCATATCCAGTATATAAAGTTAAAAATGCTGCAATCCATAGCAAAATAATACCAATTGTCTGAGCATTATAATCTTGAAAGCTTATAATTTTATTACCCGTTTCCCCTGTTAAAAGTATGGCTATAGAAAACATTTGAATAAAAGTTTTGAATTTAGATAAACTAGATACTGGTAAGTTTAATTCTTTTTCTTTTGCCAAAAACTCTCTTAACCCAGAAATTAAAATTTCTCTTGTCAAAATTATAATTGCTGCAATTACCTCAAGATTCTTTATGATCCCATTCATAACCAACAATACCAAGGCAGCCGCAACCAAAATTTTATCTGCGATAGGATCGAGTAATTCACCTAATTTAGATTCCTCTTTATAAAGTCTAGCAAGTAAACCATCTAAATAATCAGTAAAACTAGCTATAGCAAAAAGAAAAAACGGCACTAAATCACCAACAATGCCTGGAATATAAAAACTTAGAACAAAAATAGGAACAATTATAATTCTGCCGATAGTTAATATATTAGGTATTTTAATTTTCATAATTAATTATCGTGGAAAAAATCGTGAATTTTTTTAGCAACCTTTTCCTCAATTCCTTCCACGGACTTTAAATCTTCAAAACTTGCTGACTCAACCGATTTTGCAGAACCAAAGTGATGAAGCAAGGCTCTTTTTCTATTTCTACCTATTCCTGAGATTTGATCAAGTAATGATTTACTGAGATTTTTTCTTCTTTTTGCTCTGTGTGTACTTATAGCAAATCTATGTGCTTCATCTCTGAGTCTTTGTAGAAAGAATAGGGTAGGGTCATTTTTTTTAAATTTAATAACTTTATTTTGATGAAAAAAAGTTTCTTCGCCCGCATTTCTGTTTTTGCCTTTTGCAATTGCAATTATAGGTAATTCGTGAAGACCCAGGTCATTTAAGGTCTCTCTACTTACGGAATATTGACCTTTACCACCGTCTATTAGTATTAAATCTGGTAAAGTCATATTTGTATTTTCATCTTTGAGTGCCCTTACAAATCTTCTGTTCAAAACTTCTTTCATCATTCCATAGTCATCACCTTTAACTGCATCTGATTTGATATTAAACTTTCTATATCTTTTTTTGACAAACCCCTCTTTACCAAAGGTAATAAGAGCACCAACCGCATCTGATCCTTGTACATGGCTGTTATCATATACCTCAATAAGATTTACATTAAAATTTAAATTAAATTTATCGGCTAAGTTGTCTATCAGTTTTGAATTACTCTCGGTTTCTAAAATTTTTTGAGTTAATGCCTGTTTAGCATTTTTTTTGGCCATTTCTGAGACAATTTTTTCATCTTTTGTTGCAGCTTTTTTAATTATTATTTCTTTTTTTTCTCTAGTAGAAAATGTTTTTTCTAATAAAGTTTTTTCATTAATTTCAATATTTAAAAGTACAAGTTTTGGCACCGTTTTGTTTTCGTAAAATTGACTTAAAAAAGAAGATAAAATTTTTTCTTCTTTTTCATCGGGATCATGTTTAGGAAAATAAGCTTGATTACCCCAATTTTGTTTTGATCTAAAAAAGAAAACCTGAACACAAGTTTTACCAGACTCTTTAAAAACTGATACAACGTCTGCTTCTTTGAGATTAGTTTGATTTATTTTTTGGGAAGATTGAATTTGAGTTAATGCTTTTATTCTATCTCTGAGAACAGCAGCCTTCTCATAATCTAAGTCTTCACTTGCTTTTTCCATTTCCGAAGATAGATTTTTTTGAATTCTTTGTGACTTACCAGAGATAAAATCAACTGCATCACTCACTAAATTTTTATAATTTATCTCTTCTATTTTACCCACACATGGAGCGGAGCATCTTCTAATTTGGTACAAAATACACGCTCTATCTCTATTTTTAAAAACTGTATCATCACAAACTCTTAACAAAAATATTTTTTGAAGAATTTTAATTGTCCAGTTCGCTGATCCTACGGATGCAAAAGGTCCAAAATAATAACCATCTCTATTTTTTTTTCCTCTTAGTTTGGTTAATTGTGGCCATTTATCTTTTTGACCAACAAATATGTAAGGGAATGACTTGTCGTCTCTAAGCAAAATATTGAATCTTGGTTTATGCCTTTTTATGAGATTTGCCTCTAATAAAAGAGCTTCGCTCTCATTAGTTGTTGTCGTAGTTTCAAGTTTTCTTGTTAGCGAAAGCATTCTTTCTGTTCGTATTGGAAGGTGACTATCCGAGACATAACTTTTTAGTCGATTAGGAATATTTTTAGCTTTACCGACATAAAGAATTTCATTCTTATCGCTTAACATTTTATAAACCCCAGGATTATTAGTGAGATTTACGATTTTTTTTCGAATTATTTCTTTACCTTTTTCAATACTCATTTGATCTAGTCTTTTCTAACTCTATTCCTACAGAAGTAGTATTCTTTATCACATCTAATTTTTCAATTCTTAAAAGAATTTTTTTTATTCTCAAATTTTCAAAAAGTTTTGAGAATATTTTTTCAGCTAAAGTTTCAAGAAGTGGATAATGTCTTCTGGATGTAATCCTCATAATAGTTTTAATTACTTGTTCATAGTTTACAATACTTTTTAGATCTTTATCATTTGGAATTAAATTTTGATCAATATTTATAACTAGATTAATTCTCACTCTTTGCTTTTCCCTTTTTTCAAAATCATGAATTCCTACAAGCATCTTTAAAACTAGATCCTTTATTAGAATTTTTCTTTTATAACTATAAGATCTTTTTTGTTTAAATTTAATTATTTTCATTCTTTTGAGTTTATTATATCGGGTGTTTTCCATGCTAAACTTTGTCCGCTATCTACGCTAACTATTTGACCTGTAATGCTATTGTTTTCAATAAAATATTTAACCGATGAACAAATATTGTTTAAATCAACTTGCTTCTGAAGGATTGTAGATTTCCATTGTGCTTTAAAATGTTTATCAGATTGTCTCTTATTTTTTAAAGTTGGACCTGGCGAAATTCCATTTACTCTAATATTAGGAGCAAGTTTCATAGCAGTAGTTGTTGTAAGTGTTGCAAGTGCAGCTTTACTTAAAGTATATGAAAAAAAGAAAGGAGTGAGTTTTTTAACTCTTTGATCAATAATATTTATAATGTTTGCCTCTTTATTTTTTACGTATCTTTTAAAGTCTTTAATTAAAAACGCGGGTGCTTTTAAATTTATATCTATATGTTTTGAAAAGCTTTTATCACTAAAATTTTCTAAATCATCTTTTTCAAACAAAGATGCATTGTTAATTAAACAATCTAAACCCTTCATTTTTTTATAAGCAAACGGGACTATTTTCTTAGTCTGATTAATATTACTAAGGTCAGCCTTAATCAAAAAAACTTTAGTGCCTATTTCTTCTAGTTCTGTCTTTAATTGCAATGCTGATTTTCTCGATTTATTAAAATGGATTACAATATCAACATCATATCCAGCTAAACTCTTTGCTATAGCCGACCCAATTCTAGTAGCGCCACCAGTTATAATTATTTTTTTGGCTTCCATTTTTTTATAGATTTTCTTGGCTTAGTGCCTGGCATTCCCATCTTAGATCTACCTTGAGGATAAACCTTTTTGTTTAAATTATACTGTGAAATTTTTGGATTCAAGTTAATCTCAAGTTCATTTGTCTCCAATTTTCTTATTTCATCTCTAATTTTTGCCGCTTCTTCAAACTCTAAATTTGATGCAGATTCTTTCATTTTTTTATTGAGTGCTTTTAAATGTTTTTTTAAGTTTCCGCCAACATTTGAACCTTCACTAATTTTTACATAATCTTTTTCATAAACAGACTCTAAAATATCGGTAATCTCCTTCTTTACTGACTCTGCGCTTATATTATTTTTTTTGTTATATTCTACCTGTTTACCTCTTCTCCTATCTGTCTCTTTTATAGCTTTATCGATACTTTTTGTTACTTTGTCCGCATAAAGAATTACTTTGCCATCTACATTTCTAGCAGCTCTACCTATAGTTTGAATTAGTGAGGTTTCTGATCTTAAAAAACCCTCTTTGTCAGCGTCCAAAATCGCAACTAAAGCACATTCAGGTATATCTAACCCTTCTCTTAATAGATTTATACCAACCAAGATATCAAAAACACCCATTCGTAAATCCCTGATGATTTCAATTCTCTCAAGTGTGTCTATGTCTGAGTGCATATATCTTACTTTCAAACTGTTTTCGTGAAGATATTCTGTTAAATCTTCTGCCATTTTTTTTGTAAGGGTTGTTACTAAAATTCTATATCCTTTATCAATAACTTTTTTAGACTCATGGAACAAATCATCTACCTGAGTTTTTGCAGGTCGTATTTCAACTGGTGGATCAATTAAACCCGTTGGTCTTATAACTTGATCTATATATTTATTTTGAGTTTGTTTTAGTTCCCAAGGACCAGGGGTTGCAGATACAAAAACGGTTTGGGTTCTCATAGCATCCCACTCTTCAAACTTTAATGGTCTATTATCCATACAAGAAGGTAATCTAAAACCATACTCTGCAAGTGTTTTCTTTCTCGTGTGATCACCTTTGTACATACCATTTAATTGAGGTACGGTTACATGGCTTTCGTCTACAAATATAATAGTATTGTCAGGAAAATATTCGAAAAGAGTAGGTGGGGGTTCCCCTTTATTTCTTCCAGATAGAAATCTTGAATAATTTTCAATACCTGCACAGGTTCCAGTTGCTTCAATCATTTCAAGGTCAAATTTAGTTCTCTCCCTCAACCTTTGAGCTTCTAGAAGTTTATTGTTTGCCTTATGATCCTCTAGAGTCACTTCCAATTCTTTTTTGATTTCTTTGATAGCTTGATCAATAGTTGGTTTTGGAGTTATGTAGTGGCTGTTAGCATATAATTTTATTACCGCAAAATCATTTGTTTTGTCTCCTGTTAAAGGATCAAATTCTTCTATCTTCTCAAGTTTATTTCCGTTTAAACTTAATCTCCAAGCCCTGTCCTCTAAATGTGATGGGAATATTTCTAAGTTTTCTCCTCTAACTCTAAAAGTGCCTCGAAAAAAATTTTGATCATTTCTCTTATATTGCAAATTAACAAATGTTTTAATAATTTCGTCTCTCTCATATTCATAATTCTTTTTTAATGCCAATGTCATCTTGCTATAGGCTTCCACTGAACCAAGTCCATAAATACAAGAAACGCTAGCCACAATAATTACATCATCACGTTCAAGTAAAGACCTTGTTGCTGAGTGTCTCATTCTGTCTATCTGTTCGTTTATTGAAGCTTCTTTTTCTATATATGTATCTGATCTTGGAACATATGCTTCCGGGGTATAGTAATCATAATAGGAGACAAAATATTCAACAGCGTTGTTTGGAAAAAAACTTTTCATTTCGCCGTACAATTGTGCTGCTAAAGTTTTATTCGGTGCTAAAACCAAAGCAGGTCGATTCGCAGATTCAATCACTTTAGCCATAGTAAAGGTTTTTCCAGATCCAGTGACTCCTAGCAAAACCTGTTCGCTCTGTTTATCTTTTAAATTTTTAAGTATCTTTTTAATTGCTTCAGGTTGATCCCCAGCAGGTTGAAAATTACTTTTTATTTTAAACCTTATTCCACCCTCAAGTTTTTTCCTAACAGGAGCGTTATTAGCCTCTAAATTATCAATTTTTTCTTGGTATGTATTTTGCATTTTGTGTTAATAATAACAAAATATTATAAATTTCAATGAGCATAGTTTCCAATAGTTTAAAGCGAATTAAACCCTCACCAACCATAGCGGTTACTTCAAAAGCCAGGGAAATGAGGGCAGCTGGCAAAGATGTAATTGGTCTTGGTGCCGGAGAACCTGATTTTGATACCCCTGACAATATTAAGGAGGCAGCTATACAGGCCATAAAAAAAGGGGACACAAAATATACTGCTGTTGATGGAACCCCAACATTGAAAAAAGCCATCCAGGGAAAATTTAAAAGAGAAAACAACATATCTTACGAACTAGACCAAATTTCTGTAGGAACTGGTGGTAAACAAGTATTGTACAACGTATTCATGGCTACATTAAATCCAGATGACGAAGTTATTATTCCAGCACCTTACTGGGTATCCTATCCTGATATGGTTTTATTAGCTGGCGGAACACCAAAAATAGTTGAATGTTCTGAGGAGAATGAATTTAAAATTACTCCAGAACAATTAAAAAAAGCAATTAGTAAAAAAACTAAGTGGCTGATTATTAATTCACCATCAAATCCAACTGGCTCCTGTTACACAAAAAAAGAAATTGAGAATTTATCAAAAGTATTAATAGAAAATAAACATGTTTTTATTCTTAGTGATGATATCTATGAACATATAACTTATGATAATTTTAAATTTTTTACTATGGCACAGATAAATACTTTAAAAGATCGAACTTTAACAATGAACGGTGTAAGTAAATCTTATTCTATGACAGGATGGAGAATAGGTTATGGAGCTGGACCAAAAGATATAATTAAAGCGGTGGCAAAAATTCAGTCACAATCCACAACAAACCCTTCCTCAATTAGTCAGGCAGCTGCTGTGGAGGCTTTAAATGGAACTCAAGATTTTATTAAAACTAGATCAGATTCTTTTAAGGAAAGAAGAGACTTTGTTGTTAAAAGCTTAAATAGCATAAATGGATTGAGCTGCTTAAAGCCTAGTGGTGCTTTCTATGTATTCCCTAATTGTAAAAAATTATTAGGAGATAAAACTAAGCTGAAAACAGATAAAGAATTTGTTGAAAAACTTCTTGAGAAAGCAGAAGTGGCAGTAGTCCAAGGATCTGCATTTGGTGTGGATGGATATTTCAGAATTTCTTATGCAACTTCTATGAACAATCTCAAGAAAGCTTTAGACAGAATAAGATCTTTTTGTGAGAGTTTAGTAAAATAATGAAAATAGCCTTGTTATTTGGCTCATCAGGATTAATCGGTAGTCATATTCTTCTTAAACTAATTAAAAATAATAATTATCACAAAATAAAGATTTTTGTTCGTTCCGATCCAACAATTTATGATAAAAAATTGGAAATTATTAAAACAGATTTTAAAAATTTAAAAAATTATAAAGACAATATCAGAGGAGATGACTGTTTTTTTTGTATAGGAACAACCAGAAAAAAAACGCCTAATAAAGATGAATATAGAAGGGTCGAATATGAAATACCTGTAGAAATTGCCCAAATTGCAAAATCTAATTCTGTAGACTCTTTTGTTTATGTCTCATCTATATCTGCAAATCCTAAAAGTTCTGGTGCATATCTCAGGCACAAGGGTGAGGTTGAAGAGGAATTAAAAAAATTGAATTTTCCTGTACTTGGTATTTTGAGACCTTCGTTTTTAATGGGTAAAAGAAAAGAAAAAAGAATATTTGAAAAAATTGGTATATTATTCTTTAGAATGATTTCTCCTTTATTTTTGGGACCATTAAAAAAAATGAAGCCAATCCATTCGGAAAAAATTGCAGAAGTGATGATAAAGATACCTCAAAAGAATTATAATAAAACTATTTTCGAGTCTAATGAAATAGCTGAGTTAACTTTAAACTAAACCTAATCTTACCACTGATTTAGCATTCTCAATCATACAATCTTTTGCAGGTTTAAATTTAAAACCTAATAATTCTTCAGCGTAACTGCTATCAGTTTGCATTAAAATTCCAAGATCTGGTATCATCATTTTAGCACTTGAGTCTATATAACTTATTAATTTAACCATGAAATTTGGAAGTTCTTTTTTGGGAAGTTTTTTTGCATACTCAGGCATCGCTTCAGCCATGATTTGAGATAACTCAACTAGTTTTTTTACTTCTTTTCCAACAATTAATCTTCTTCCACCGACTTTATTATTTCCAATGCAAGCCACATGTGCTTTTGCTATGTCTTTCACATCAGAAATTAAAACTGCAAATTTAGGCGCACCTGGAAATTTACCTGCCATAAATTGTCTAACATATTCTATTGATGTACCTCCTTTTTTATCTAAAGCATCTCCAAAAACTCCACCAGGGCAAATACAAGTTAATTTATTTCTTAATCCTTTGCTTTCCATAAACTCCCAAGCTAATCTTTCTGCTTTTGTTTTTGACAAAAAGTAGTCATTCACACCCTCTACCCAATTTTCATCAGTCCAATCATTTTCTCCAAAAGTATAAGGATTGCTTCTGTTGGGTTTTCTAAACATTGCAACGATTGAGGAAGTTTTAATTATTTGTTCCACACTTGCATTTACTCCAGCTTTTAAAACTCTTAAAGTTCCATCAACAGCAGGAGGTAATAGACTTTCTCTATTTCTGGAAACTTTCATAGGAAAAGGTGAGGCTATGTGAAATATATATTTACATCCCTTTGCTGCTTCATCCCATCCATCATCTTTAATAAGATCTAATTCAACAAATGATAATTTATCAATCGAGGCATATTTGCTTATAGTTTCTTTCGTTTGTTCAATTAAATTTTTATTTCTTACTGTTCCTAAAACTTCGTAACCAGAATTTAATAATTCTATAGCAGTGTGTTTTGCAATCCAACCACTTATGCCTGTAAGTAATATTTTTCCACTCATTTTGAAGACAAATGTTTTTCAGCTTCAAGTGCAGCCATACAGCCCATTCCAGCTGCGGTAACTGCCTGCCTGAATATTTTATCTTTAACATCGCCAGCCGCAAAGACACCTGGCACATTAGTTATTGTAGAGTCAGGATTGGTTACAATATATCCCTCTTTATCCATATTTAATTGACCCTTGAAAAGTGAAGTAGCTGGGTCATGGCCTATTGCTATAAAAAGTCCATCAACTTTCAATTCGTTAGTTTTATTAGTTTTAACATTTTTAATTTTGATAGCCTTGACTGATTTTGGATTAGTGTCCCCGATAACATCCTCAACAACGCTATCCCAGATAATTTCAATTTTTTTATTTGCTTTTAGTTTTGCTTGGAGCATTTTTTCTGCCCTTAATTCATTTCTTCTATGGATTAGTTTTACTTTTGAGGCAAACTTCGTCAAAAACATTGCTTCTTCTACGGCGGCATTTCCACCTCCAACAACAGCAACTTCTTTTTCTTTAAAAAAGAAACCATCGCATGTTGCGCATGCTGAAACACCAAATCCTCTAAATTCTTGTTCTGATTTTAAATTTAGCCACCTAGCCTGAGCTCCCGTGGAAATAATAAAACTATCTGCGCTATAAACTTGTCCGCTATCTCCAATAGCTTCAAAAGGTTTTTTTGATAGATCAACTTTTTTTATATGATCTTGTATCATTTCTGTTCCAACAGCTTTTGCTTGGCCCTTCATTTCTTCCATTAACCAGGGACCTTGAATAACTTTTGAATATCCTGGAAAGTTTTCTACGTCAGTTGTTGTTGTTAACTGTCCTCCCGGTTCGGATCCAAAAACCAAAATTGGCTTTAACATAGCTCTTGCCGCATATATTGCAGCTGTATATCCAGCGGGTCCGGATCCAAGAATTAGTACTTTAGAATGTTTTACCATAACTAAACTTATATAGGTATTTTTGAAAAAATTTAAAGTTGCAAAATTTACTCAAAAGTATCGTTATACTGTTGATTAACCCTCACAAAAGTTGTGCATTTACTCAATTGTTTTAAAGAGGGTGCTCCAACATAAGTGCAACTACTTCTCAACCCACCTAAAATATTTAAAACCGTATCATTAATTTTTCCTCTATATTTTAATTGAACTTTTTTACCTTCGCTGCTTCTGTAATCAGCATGACCACCATAATGTTTATTTAAAGCTGTCTCAGAACTTGAACCATAAAACTCAATAACTTTTGATCCGTTTTTTTTTATTATTTTTCCTCCGCCTTCATCATGGCCTGCAAACATTCCACCAAGCATTACAAAATCTGCACCTCCACCAAATGCTTTTGCTACATCGCCCGGACATGTACATCCTCCATCAGCTATGATGTGTGCGCCTAAACCATGAGCTGCATCAGCACATTCAATAACAGCACTTAATTGAGGATAACCAACGCCTGTTTGAATACGAGTTGTACACACACTTCCAGGTCCAATTCCAACTTTTACAATGTCTGCACCTGCAAGTATTAATTCTTGTGTCATATCCGCTGTAACAACATTTCCAGCGATAATAGTTTTTGTTGGATATTTTTTTCGAACCGAACTTACAAATTTACTAAAGTGATCAGAATAACCATTTGCGATATCAATACAAATAAACTCAAAAAAACTATTTTCTTTTAATATATCATTTAGTCTTTTGTAATCTTGATCACTTGTTCCAGTGCTTAAAATAACTTGAGGAAATATTTTTTTGATTGATTTGAATTTTTTAATTATTTTGGTGTCGTGTTGTTTAGTTAAACAGGTCATAATTTGATGAGTAGCTAAATTTTCAGCCACAACAAGTTCACCCACACCATCCATGTTGGCAGCCATTAAAGGGATCCCGGACCATTCGTGATTGCTATATTTAAATTTGTACGTACGTTCTAACTTTACGTCTTTTCGACTGTGTAAAGTGCTTCTTTTAGGCCGAAATAGGACATCGGCATAATCCAGTTTGATATCTTCTTCAATACGCATATTTCCATCAAACATGTATAAAGGTTTGTTAATTAAATAAAAAGTTAATCTATTTTTATATGTGGATAAATAAAACCCAGAAATATATAAGATAACTTATGCTCAAAACGAAAGCCCTTCTATTAACCCAGGGTATGCATGGAATGATAAGCCAGGTTGAGGGTCTGTCTAAAGCTTTAGGTTTAAAGTTTAAGCACGAAACAATCAAGCTTAAAAAAATTTGGAGTATTATTCCCCCAAAATTTACTCCAGTAACAGAGCGCATTTTAGAAAATAGGTTTATATGTGATTCCAAGGTAATAATTTCGTGTGGACGTAAAAGTGTAATACCTTCAATTATGCTAAAAAAAAGATTTAATAAAGATGTTTTTACAATTCATATTCAAGATCCAAAAGTCAAGCTTGATAACTTTGATTGTATTATTTGTCCAGAACATGACAATTTAGAAGGAGACAATGTTATAAGAACTAAAGGCGCTATTCATTATCTGACCAACGATGAAATTAAAAAAAATGTTAATTATCTTAATCCGAAAGCAGATGGTAAAAAAATTATTACCTTAATCCTTGGAGGACCTAATAAATATTATAGTTTTTCAGAAAAACAAATGACAGAGACATTTGCAAAAATTAAAAATTTATTTGTTTATTCAAAATATAAATTAATTGTTATTCCTTCTTATCGAACTCCAGAAAATATAGTTAAACTTGCATTTAATTATTTTAACGATAATCATTTGGTTATTAAGGAAAGGGACAAAAAAGCGTATTTATCTTCTCTTGGTTTGGCAGATATAATAATAGTTACTTGTGACTCAACTTCTATGATTTCTGAGGCTGCAATTACTGGTAAACCAGTATACGTTGCTCAGATGAAAAATAAAAGAAGCATACATAGATTTGACAAATTTTATAAATTATTTAAAGAACTTGGTATAATTAGGGATTTGGATAATAAAATTGAAAATTGGACTTACACAGGCTTGGATGAAGTAAATAAAGCTGCAACTTTAGTTAAAGAGAAAATGAAAACAAATGGAATTATTTAATTCACTTAAAAGCAGATTAGAAACCTACGACAAACCTTTTACACATTGGGCTATTAAAAGGCCTTTAACAGATTTAGCAATCAAAGAAATTTGCAATGCAGAGATTGCAAATCCAGTTTCTGAGGGAATAAATTATGATGGAACCAGAGCTATTGATGGTGGAGAAGGTAAATTTAGAGAAGGAATTAAATCAGGTGGCAAAGCAAAAAAATATAGATGTTTTGTAACCAAAGAAAATTCTAAAAATTTTCCTGAACTAACGAGTTTTATAAAAGAGCTGTGTTCAAAAACTGTTTATCAATATATTGGCCAATTAATTAAAAAGGATCTTGCAAACTCTTATGTTAGATTAGAGGTAATTTGTGATAGACAAGGTTTTTGGCTTAAACCACATTGTGATATTAAGGAAAAACTTTTATCGTCCTTGATATTTATTAATCCATTCAATGAGTCTGAAAACCTGGGGACTGATTTTTATGATGAAAAATTAAATAAAATAAAAACAGTTCCATATAAGGACAACTATGGATATTTTTTTTCTAGTGGACCAAATACTTGGCATGGGATGGAAAAAAAAGAGATAAAAAAAGAGAGACGTTGTATACAAATTAACTATGTTTCCTTTCAAACAGACTGGAAAGTAGAAGTTTAATAGTATATATTTTTTATATGGCTACATACGAATGTTCAAAATGTGGAATGTCAGTGAATGCGACTTGTGGTAAATGTGCGACCCCATTAGTAAATGACAATTTAAAACTTGAAGATGGGAAACAAGTTCAGATATCTAAATGTCCTAATGATCATGGAAAAATAAAATCTCCATTGTGTTGTGGTCAAGATATGAGTTGTAGACTTTAATTATCTTGTAAAGCCCTGACTTTAATTGGGTATTTTTTTAATGCTTCAATAGACTCCAAACATGCATTCGCCGCTGCGATTGTTGTGAAATAAGGAACCTTATTCACTAAACTTGTTCTTCTCAAACTAAACGAGTCAGAAATAGAGTCTTTACCTTCAGTTGTATTTATAACCAAAGAAATATTTTTTCTATTTAATCTTTCAACTATATGAGGTGATCCTTGATTAACTTTATTTACTTTTTTACATTTTACTCCATTGGCAACTAAATATCTTGCAGTTCCAGAGGTAGCGAATAAAGAGAAACCAAATTTTACTAATTTTTTTGCATTATTTAATATTTTATCTTTATCTTTGTCTTTAACCGAAATAAATGCATTTCCTTTAAGCGGAATACTATTATTACTAGCTATTTGGCTTTTGGCAAAAGACAAACCAAAATTATTGTCGAAGCCCATGGCTTCACCTGTTGATTTCATTTCAGGACCCAACAAAACATCAACTTCAGGAAATCTATTGAAAGGAAATACAGCCTCTTTGACCGCAAAAGTATTTTTATTTTTCTTTTTAAGATCAAATTTAGACAATTTTTCTCCTGCCATTACCCTCGATGCAATTCTTGCTACCGATAGTCCTGTTGCTTTTGACACAAACGGTACTGTTCTACTTGCTCTTGGGTTAACTTCAAGAACGTAAATTTCATTTCCTTTAATAGCAAATTGAATATTTATTAAACCAATTACTTTTAAAGCTTTTGCCAACTGTTCAGTTTGAATTTCAATTTTTTTAATAATTTCTTTGCTTAAAGTATATGGAGGTAAAGAACACGCTGAGTCCCCTGAATGTATTCCTGCTTCTTCAATATGTTCCATAATTCCAGCTACAAAAACTGATTTACCGTCACAAATTGCGTCAACGTCAACTTCAGTTGCATCATTAAGAAATCTATCAATCAAAACAGGATTTGATCCTGAAACTTTTACAGCTTCATCAATATATTTTTTAAGATCGGACTGAGAATAAATTATTTCCATTCCCCTCCCGCCGAGAACGTACGATGGTCTAATTACAATTGGGAAACCAATTTTATTTGCTATTTTAAAAGATTCCTTTTTATTTCTAGCAATCCCACTTTCTGCCTGTTTAAGATTTTCTTTAATAAGTATTTTTTTGAATCTTTCCCTATCCTCTGCAAGATCAATCGAATCAAATTGAGTACCTAAAATTGGAATTTTATTTTCACTTAAGGTTTTAGCTAATTTAATTGGTGTTTGTCCCCCAAACTGAGCAATTACACCAAGCACTTTACCTTTTTCCATTTCTTTATAGATTATATTTAAAACATGTTCTTCAATTAAAGGTTCAAAATATAATCTATCACTTGTATCATAATCAGTAGAAACAGTTTCTGGATTGCAATTTATCATTATTGTTTCATATTTTTTTTTCTTTAAGGCAAAGCTTGCCTGGCAACAACAATAATCAAACTCTATACCCTGACCAATTCTGTTTGGTCCACCTCCCAAGATTATAATTTTCTTTTTTTTTGTAGGGTTTGACTCGCAGTCGACAGAATTGCCTGATAATTTTTGATATGTTGAATACATATAAGGTGTTTCTGATTTAAATTCTGCTGCACAAGTGTCAATTTTTTTAAATACTGGAAAAATTTTAAGTTTTTTTCTTTTCTTCTCAATAAAATTAACTGAACTTTTAGTTAATTGGGCAATTTTACTGTCAGAAAATCCGATTGATTTAATAAAAGAAAATTCTTTAAAGGTTTTTGGAACTCCATTCTTTTTTAATTTTTTTTCTGCTTTAATGATCTCAGATATCTGATCAAGAAACCAAGGATCGATATTTGTTAATCTGTAAATATTCTTAATATTTATATTTCTTCTTATTGCTTCTGCAACTACAATAAGTTTGTCAGGCAAATTCTGTTTCAATTTTTTTCTTAACTCTTTATTTGTTACATTATTCAATGAGTCCAAACCTTTATACCCAACCTCTAAAGATACTAAGCCTTTCTGCAAAGACTCTTTAAAATTTCTTCCAATTGCCATTGCTTCACCTACAGATTTCATTGATGTTCCAAGCTTTATTTCGGCCGACTTAAATTTTTCAAAAGTAAATCTTGGGATCTTCGTTACCACATAATCAATTGTTGGTTCAAAAGATGCAGGTGTTGATCCGGTAATTTCATTTTTTAATTCATCAAGGGTATAACCAATAGCAAGTTTAGCAGCAACTTTCGCAATTGGAAATCCTGTAGCTTTTGATGCTAATGCTGAAGATCTTGAAACTCTTGGGTTCATTTCAATTATAACCATTCTTCCGTCTTTAGGATTGATTGCAAACTGAACATTAGATCCACCAGTCTCTACTCCAATTTTCCTCAAACATTCGATTGAGGCATTCCTCATCACTTGAAACTCTTTATCGGTTAATGTTAATGCCGGTGCCACTGTAACAGAGTCTCCCGTATGAGTTCCCATTGGATCAACATTTTCAATTGAACAAATTATTATACAGTTATCATTTTTATCCCTTACAACCTCCATCTCAAATTCTTTCCACCCTTCTAATGACTCTTCCACAAGCACTTGATTTTGGGGGGACTCTGTAATTCCAGATTTAATTAAGTTAAAAAATTCTTTTTTGGTTTTTGCTATTCCACCACCTGAACCGCCCAAAGTGAAAGAAGGTCTGATAATTGCAGGTAATCCAATTTTTTTGAAAACTTTTTTGGCGTTTTTAAATGAGTTAAGAATTTCAGACTTAGGCAAATCAAGTTTTATCTCTTTCATTGCTTTTCTAAAAAGCGCTCTATCTTCTGCCCTTGATATTGCCGAAGCTTTTGCTCCAATCAATTCTACTTTATTTTTCTTTAGTATTCCTTTTTTTTCCATTGAGATTGCAGTATTTAATGCTGTCTGCCCACCCATAGTTGGAAGAATTGCACACGGTTTTTCTTTTTTTATAATTTTTTCGACAATCTCGGTTGTAATTGGCTCTATATAAGTTTTATCAGCAACCTCTGGATCAGTCATAATTGTTGCAGGATTTGAATTAATTAAAATTACTTTATAACCTTCGTCTTTAAGCGCTTTACATGCCTGAGTTCCCGAATAGTCAAACTCACAGGCTTGACCAATCACAATTGGTCCCGCACCAATGACTAAAATTTTTTTAATATCTTTTCTTTTTCCCATTTTTTCTTGATTTTATATTGTTTAAAAATTTTTCGAATAAATATTTACTATCTTGTGGTCCAGGATTAGCCTCTGGATGATATTGAACTGAAAATAGTTTTTTATCTTTTACCTCTATACCTTCAATAGACCCATCAAAAAGAGATTTGTGGGTGACTTTTACATTTTTAGGAATTGATTTAGCATCAACTTCAAAACCATGATTTTGACTTGTAATTTCGACTTTATTTGTGGTTAGATCTTTAACAGGATGGTTTGCACCTCTGTGACCCAATGACATTTTTTTAGTTTTTGCTCCTAGAGCTAATGATAAAATTTGATGGCCTAGGCAGATACCAAAAATAGGTATTTTATTTTCTATTAATTTTTTTACAATTGGTATTGCATACCTTCCAGTTGCTGCAGGGTCTCCTGGACCATTTGATAAAAAAACCCCATGAGGCTTAAGCTTTAAAATCTTATCTGCTGAAAAGTTTGCTGGGACAACTGTAACACCGCAATTAATATCAGAAAAACATCTTAATTGATTTTTTTTCATTCCGTAATCAATTGCGATAATTTGATATTTATTTTTTTTATTTTTAACGTAACCATTTTTTTTATCCCAAGACTTTAAAGATTTCCATTTATAAATGTTTTTACATGTAACTTTTTTAGCTAAGTCTAGGCCCAATAATCCATTCCACGATTTTGTAATTTTTAAAAGTTTTTTTAAATTATGATTTCCTTTTCTCAAAAATTGTATTGCTCCCTTGGGAGCACCTTTGTCTCTTATATAGTTTGTAATAACTCTAGTATCTAATCCTACAATTCCAATAATTTTTCTCTTTTTGAGCCATTTATCTAATTTTTGAATTGACCTATAATTAGATGGATCAGTTATATTTGAATTAAGAATAACTCCTTTTGCCCATGTTTTATCAGCCTCATTATCTTCAATATTTGTTCCTACATTTCCAATGTGGGGGAACGTAAAGTTTATAATTTGATCGGAGTAAGATGGATCTGTTATTATTTCTTGATAGCCAGTTATCGACGTATTGAAACAAACCTCACCAACTGCACTTCCTTCATGGCCAATCCCAATTCCAAAAAATTTGGTGCCATCTTCAAAAACTAAAATACCTGTTGAAAAATTTTGTGATTTATTTTTTTTGTTTTTGACCTGTCTCAAATACAACTCATGAGTTAAAGTAAATCCTTTTAATTAGGGTTTTCGGCTTTATATGAAAAAGGTTCACAGCCGTCAACCCCATTCTTTTTTCTTTTGAAAAAAAATGTGATTAAAGTAAGTTTAAATTTATATGTCCCTTCAAAGCAAAATAGAAACTAAGCTAAGCGAAGCCCTAAAAGCTCAAGACAAAAAAACTTATTCCACCTTAAGGTTGATTATCGCAGCTATAAAAGACAACATAATTGCAAAAAAAATTAAGGACAAAAATGTATTACCCGACAGTGATTTAACATCACTTTTAAAAAAAATGGTAAAACAAAGAAATGACTCTTGTGAAGCCTACAAAAAAGCAGGAAGAAAAGAGCTTCTAGAGAATGAATTGTCAGAAATATCAATTATAAATGAATTTTTGCCGAAACAACTAAATGATGAAGAAACAAAAAAGCTGTGTATTGAAAAAATTAATCAAGTAGGTGCTTCCTCCATAAAAGACATGGGCAAAGTAATAGGAGCGTTAAAAAAGGAACACGCAGATGTTATGGATTTTTCAAAAGTCAGTCAAATAATAAAAGAAAATTTAAAATAAAATGAAATATCCGAAAAATTATTTAGATGAAATAAAGTTAAGATTAAAAGTTTCACAAGTTGTTGGAAAAACCGTAAAATTAAATAGAAGAGGAAAAGAGTTTGTCGGCCTTTCTCCTTTTACATCTGAAAAAACACCGTCGTTTACTGTTAGTGATGAAAAAGGATTTTATCACTGCTTTAGTTCCGGCGAACATGGTAATATCTTTGATTTCTTAATGAAAACCCAATCATTAAAATTTGGAGAAGCGGTAAGACAACTTGCCTCTCAAGCTGGAATGCAACCATATAGATTCTCTAAATTCGATGTGGAGAAAGAAAAAAGATACCAAAATTATAAAAATATTTTTAAAGATTTTACCATCCACCATCATAAACTTCTTCTAGAAAATTTTGATTTTTCGATGGATTATTTGAACAAGCGTGGAATTGGAAAAGAAACCATTCTTGAGTTTCAAATTGGATATGTTCCGAGCAACTCAGATTATTATTCAAATTTGATAAAAAATTATTCAGAAAAAAATATTTTGGAAACTGGATTATTTTATAATAATGAAAAATTTAAAAAATATATAAATAGATTCCACTCAAGAATTATATTTCCAATCAAAAACATAGTCGGCGATATAGTGGCTTTTGGAGGAAGAATTATTAAAGATAAAAAAATCGCAAAGTATATTAATTCACCCGAAACAGAATTTTATAAAAAAGGTAAACATATTTTTAATTTAGATAAGGCAAAATCATTTCCTAATAAAGATTCAGAAGTTATAGTTGTCGAGGGTTATATGGATGTTATAAGTATTTATTCTGCTGGAATCAAAAATGTTGTTTCAAACTCAGGGACTGCACTCACAGAAAATCAAATTAATCTTATTTGGAAGTTTTTTTCAAATCCAATTTTGTGTTTAGACGGGGATGTGAGTGGTCAAAGGGCAGCTTTGCGTATTGCAGAAAGTCTTCTACCTCACATAAAGGAGAGCAATAAAATTGGATTTGTTAAATTATCAAAAGGAGTTGATCCTGATGATTTTATAAAAGAAAAAGGAAAAAAAGCTTTTGTAGAATTTTTAACAAACAAATTATCAATTGAAGAATTTATTTGGAAAAATTATTTAAATAATCTAGATAGATCTGATCCTTTTGCTTCGACCAAATTTGAAAAAAAATTTAGAAATCTTTGTGAGACTATTAAAGATAAAACTTTAAGAAAATATATTCTTGAAAACTATCTTGAAAAAATTAGAAATTTAACACCTTTACAAAGAGGTAAAGGCAAAATAATTAATAATTACAGAATTTTAAATGAGACAAAAAAAATTTCTTTTGCAAAAGAACATCTTTCTAAAGAGGAAATTAAAGAATATTCGATTTTGTATATAATGTTTAATCACCCTAATATTATTTCACCAAGAGCAGAGCTTTTTGATGATATTCAATTTTCGAGTAGTAAGCTTAACAAGCTTAAGTCAGAACTTTTAGGGATTATATCTGAACATAAATTTGATCAAAAAGATTTAGATGAATTAGCGAAAAGATATTTAAATTTGATAAGCGATATTAACCAAAACTCTGTAATCAAAAATATTTTTTTAAAAAAAGATGAAGAAAAACAAATTGAGTTATTAAATGAAATTCTTAAAGAACTTAATGATATCAAATTTTCTAAAAAAATTGAGAATCTAGAAAATAAGCTCATAGAGAAATTTGATGAAAAATCATACTCTGACTTAATAAAGCTTAAAAGTAAGATAAATAAAGAGTAAATTAAGTATAGATTTTTAATAATTTGTCTCTATATATACTTAATCAATAATCTGACTGTATGAAAACCAAACTAATAACCAAGTCATTTGAACGTCTTTTAGATAAAGGTGTTCATAGGGGTTTTATTACTTATGAAGAACTTGGAAAATCACTAGGTAAAAGAAATAGCTCACACGAAAATTTAGAAAAAGCTTTAATTATTCTTTTTGATAAAAAAGTAACGTTAGTCTCAAAAAAGTCTGAATTTCAGTCACTGAAGAAAAAAGATGTCAGCCAAGCTGAGTCTGAAAAATCCTCAGAAAAAAGTGATGATCCAATTAGAATGTACTTACGGGAAATGGGTGGAGTTGAACTTCTATCAAGAGATGGAGAAATTGCAATTGCAAAAAGAATTGAGGCAGGAAAAAATGTTATGATTAATGCTCTTACTCAGAGTCCTCTAATCTCAAAAAAAATCTTTGAGTGGAAAGACCAGCTTGAAAAAAACGAACTTTTAGTTAGAGATATAATAGACATCGACTCAACATATGAAGATTTTGAGAATGATAATTCAGAAGATGAAAATTTAAAGAAAGTTGCAAAAGAAAAATTAAAAAACAATAATTCAAAAGAAAAAAAAGATGAGTCAAAAGATAAAAATGATGAAAAGACAGAGGAATATGTTGATCAAAATGACGAATTTAATGTTTCTCTTGCAGCAATGGAAGAAGAAATAAAACCTAAAGTAATATCTCTTATTCAAAATCTCTCAAAAAATTATACCAAACTAAAAAAATATCAAATAGAAAAACTTAATTGCATTCTAAACTCTCAAGAGTTGTCAGTTTCTAAAAACAAAAATCTTAAAAAAATACAAAGTATCCTAGTTGAAGATTTTGAAAACCTTCAATTAAGCCCCTCTGTTGTTGAAGAATTGGTCCAGGCCCATTACAAAGAGAACAAAAAAATATTATCATTAGAAGGTGTCCTACTAAGACTTGCAAATGAAAATAAAATTTCAAGAGAAGAATTTATAAAATATTATGTAGGAAATGAAATAAATTCAAAATTTGAAACATTTTTAAAAGAGAACAAAACATGGAAAAACTTTTTTAAAAAACATAAAAAAGAATTTCATGAAATAAGAGATAGACTTATTGAATTTAGTAAAAAAATAGAATTGTCAGTTGGAGAATTCAAATCATTAGTTAAAAGAATACAAAAGGGTGAAAGAGAATCTCGAATTGCAAAAAAAGAAATGGTTGAAGCAAATTTGAGGTTGGTAATTTCTATAGCAAAAAAATACACAAACCGTGGTCTTCAGTTTTTAGACCTCATCCAGGAGGGAAACATTGGATTAATGAAAGCAGTTGATAAGTTTGAATACCGACGTGGATACAAATTCTCTACTTATGCTACTTGGTGGATCAGACAAGCAATTACTAGATCAATAGCAGATCAAGCAAGAACAATAAGGATTCCAGTTCACATGATCGAAACGATTAATAAAATTGTGAGGACACAAAGACAAATATTAAGTGAGTTTGGTAGAGAGGCGACGCCAGAAGAACTTGCAAAAAAACTGGCTATGCCATTGGAAAAAGTTAGAAAAGTTTTAAAAATTTCTAAGGAACCTGTATCTCTTGAAACACCAGTAGGTGATGAAGAAGATAGTAGCTTAGGAGATTTCATAGAAGATAAAAATGCTTTACAGCCTTTAGATACTGCTATCAGGTCTAATCTTAGCGAGTCAACAACTAAAATTTTAGCCTCCCTAACACCAAGAGAAGAGAGGGTTCTAAGAATGAGATTTGGAATTGGAATGAACACTGACCATACTTTAGAGGAAGTTGGTTTACAGTTTAATGTTACCAGAGAAAGAATAAGGCAAATAGAGGCGAAAGCTCTGAGAAAGCTAAAGCATCCAAGCAGATCAAAACAATTAAAAAGTTTCCTTGAAAAGTAATTTCATTTTTAATGAAATCTAATTTAAATTTTGAAAATATAAAAATTTTCTACTTATCAATAATTTTCTTTTTTTCTATATTTATTAATCAGTATTATGGTTATTTAGGTGTTTACCCCATAGATTCATTTCTCTTTTTTGACTCTGGAAATAGGGTTTTGAATGGAGAGTTTCCAATCAAAGATTTTTGGGCTGTATCAGGTTTAACGAATGATTTTGTACAAGCAGTAATTTTTAAAATATTTGGTGTTTCGTGGTTTTCTTATATTCTCCATGCATCTCTAATGAATTTTTTAATTGCTTTTTTTACATTTCACACTCTAATAAAATTTAAATTACATATCAATTTTAGTTTGATCTACGCATTACTCGTATCAGTAATTGCTTATCCTGTTGCAGCAACACCTTTTCCAGATCATCATTCTATGATTTTTTCCATAATTGGGCTTTTTTGCTTTCTATTACATTTGAAGACAAATTCGAATTTTTATTTATTTTTATTACCTGTTTTTTTAGTTTTAGGTTTTTTTTCAAAGCAAACGCCCGCAGCATACATTTTTATAATAATATCTTTTTTAGGTTTAATTTATTTTATTTATAACTTCTCATTCAAAAAAATTGGAGTTTTATTTTTAGGGTTTTCTTTTATTTTAATATTATTTTTCTTTCTATTTATGTTTAATAAAATCTCTTTCTACTCATTTTATATTCAATATATAATGTATCCAATAACCATTGGAGATAATAGACTTTTAGAATTTTTGTTTCCTTTAGAATTTAATAGATTATTTTTAAGATATAAACTTATACATATTGCTATATTACCATTGATATATCTATTAATTAATAATTTTACTAAAGACATAAAATTTTTTAAACAAAAAGATTTTTTTATATTATGTTCATTAATATTTACAGCCTATGCTCTAATATTAAATCAACTGTTGACTTTAAATCAAAAATTTATTTTTTTTATAATCCCAATATTTCTTGGTTTTTCCCATGTATACATGGAAAAAATAATAAAAAAAAAATATTTAATTTATTTAGTTATTCTCTTGGCTATAAGCTCAACAACTTATTACAAAATAAGCTATGTCGATAATAGAAAATTTATGGAAATGGAAAATACAAAATTGGAAAATCTTGGAGAGGCAGAAAAAATTCATAAAAAATTGAAATATTTAAAATGGATAAACCCTAATTTCTCTGGATCAATTTCAAGTGAGATTGAAATCTTAAAAAAAACTATAAATATTCTATCTAATGATAAAAAAAATAAGTTTTTAATAACACATTACCAATTTATTGCCTCATTACTCCCAAATACATATACTTTTAGTAGGACGTATGATGATGTGGCTTATCCAACTAAAAATGACAAATATCACGATGACTATAAACAGTTTTTTCTCAATCATATTAAAAATAAGGGAATTCAAGCAATTTACGTTATCAAACCATTAGAAAAAAATGTTTTTGATAATTTAATAGATAACGACTGTTTACAGAGGGAAAAAATAAATGAAATATTAACAAAATTTTCAATTATCAAATGTGATAATTAAAAAAAATAATAATAAATAATTTAAAAGTTTGTTCTTTATTGTATTGATATTATATGAAAGTTTATACAATTCTACTCCCAGTTTACAACGATTGGAAAAACCTTAATAGGCTTTTATCAAAATTAAATTATATAGCAAAAAAAAATAATTTTAAATTTTGTATTTTGGTAGTTAATGATTGTTCAAAATTTAAACAAGAAATAAAATTAAAAAAAAATAATAACATAATTAAATTTAATATATTAAATTTAAGTCAAAACATGGGTAGCCAAAGAGCAATAGCTTTAGCGATTAATCATTTGAAAAAAAATAAAGACTATATAAATAAGGATATAATAATTATGGATGCAGATGGACAGGACGATCCGAATACAATAACCGAATTAATTAAAATGAATAAAACGAACATCTCAGATGCTATTGTTGTTGAAAGAACGAATAGGAAAGAACCATTTTGGTTTAAATTTTTATACTTGGTTCATAAAACAGTTTTATTTTTGTTTACAGGTTATCAAATTAAATTTGGAAATTTTAGTTTACTTAAATTTCAAACAATTGGATATTTGATACATAAAAGGGATATTTGGGCGGCATACCCTGCAGCTATAGTAAGTAACTTAAAAAAAATATCGAGAATAAAAAGTGAAAGAAGAAGAAGATATTCTGGAAATTCCAAAGTAAATTTATACAAACTCTTTAATCACTCCAGCAGGGTATTTTCAGTCTTTAAATATAAAATTTTTATTTTTTCTATCTTTTATTATCTCATTTTTGGGCTGTATCAGGTTTAACGAATGATTTTGTACAAGCAGTAATTTTTAAAATATTTGGTGTTTCGTGGTTTTCTTATATTCTCCATGCATCTCTAATGAATTTTTTAATTGCTTTTTTTACATTTCACACTCTAATAAAATTTAAATTACATATCAATTTTAGTTTGATCTACGCATTACTCGTATCAGTAATTGCTTATCCTGTTGCAGCAACACCTTTTCCAGATCATCATTCTATG
>CACFMO010000003.1 GCA_902567495.1 uncultured Pelagibacteraceae bacterium | reverse complement strand
AATTAATTTAAAAGGTATGACACAAGGCATGCTGGTAGTTTTAGGAGAACAAAATATTAAAAAACTAAAAGATTTTGCAGAGCTTTCTTCAGATGAACTTATAGGTGGAATGGATGAAATTAAAGGAAAACGTATTAAAATAGATGGTTATCTGGAAGATTTCGCACTTACTAGAGAAGAGGCTGATAATTTGATAATGGCTGCTAGAAACATAGTATTTAAGGATTAAAATGGTAGAAAACAAAAAAAAAAGAACGCTAACAATCTCAACTTCTTTTGATAAAAAAAAATTAGGAGAACCAAGTTTTCGTTCAGGAGAAAAAAAAGTTTATATTCCAGAAAAAAAAAAGAGCACTAGAAATTTCCAAAAAAATAGAAATTTTACAAATCCAGGTAGTCAAAAAATAGTTATAAACAAAAAAAATTTTGCAAGAAAGTTTGCAGAACAACAGGCTACTAAAAGATTTATTCAACCAGACAAAAAAAAATTTGAAAAAAATAAAGAAAAGCCCCTTGATAAAAAATTTTCACAAAGAAGAGAAAATAAACTAACTATTTCAAGAGCTATGGATGTAGAGGAATTTGAGATCAAACAAAGAAGTTTAGCATCAGTTAAAAGAGCAAGACTTAAAGAGAAGAAAAATCTTAGTTCTGGTGATGATAAAAAAAAAGAATTTAAAAAAGTAATAAGAGATGTAAAAATACCTAAGCAAATTACTATTCAAGAGCTTTCTAATAGAATGGCAGAGCAATCTTCAAATATTATAAAATTCCTTTTAAATATGGGTGTTAAAGCAACGATTAACCACTCCATAGATAAAGATACTGCTGAGTATATCGTTAAAGAATTTGGACACACAGCTGTGGTAGACCAAACGCCAAACGAAAGTTTTGAAAAAAAAGATATTGTTGACGAGTCTAAATTATACCCTCGTCCTCCAATAGTTACTATTATGGGCCATGTTGATCATGGAAAAACATCCCTTTTAGATGCTTTAAGAAGCACTAATGTTGTTTCAGGAGAACATGGAGGAATAACCCAACATATTGGAGCTTACCAAGTTTATAACGAAGATAAAAAATTAATAACTTTTATAGACACCCCTGGACACGCGGCTTTTACAGAAATGAGAGCGAGAGGATCAAGAGTCACTGATATTGTAATTTTAGTAATAGCAGCTGATGATGGTGTAAAACCTCAAACAATTGAAGCTATCCAACATGCAAAAGCAGCAAACGTTCCAATAATAGTCGCAATTAATAAATCTGATTTACCAAATTCACAGATTGGAAAAATAAAAGACGAATTAATGAGATACGAGTTAATAGCTGAAAGTTTAGGAGGTGAAACTCTCTTTGTCGAAGTTTCTGCAAAAAATAAAACAAATTTAGACAAACTTAAAGAAACTATTCTTCTTCAGTCAGAAATTTTAGATTTAAAAGCTGAAAATGCCGGAAACTCAAAAGGTATAGTTTTAGAGGCAAAAATTGACAAAGGGAAAGGACCAGTCTCAACAATTTTAATAACCAGCGGGAATTTAAAAAAAGGGGATTTTTTTGTGTGTGGTAACACATGGGGAAAAATTCGAGCGATGATTGATTTCAACGGAAAAATAATAAATGAAGCTTCACCATCAACTCCTGTTGAAATATTAGGAATGAATGAGTCAGCAAACTCAGGAGATGAATTTACAGTGGTTGATACTGAGGAAGAGGCAAAACAAATAAACTCTTTTAGGAAAACAGGTACCAAAGAAAAAAGTGTTTTAGCTTCGCAAGACAAAACAAATATTTTTGAAAATCAAAATACAAAAAAAGAACTCAATATAATTTTAAAATCTGATGTAAGGGGATCTAGCGAAGCGCTTAAAAATGCCATTACCAAGATTGAACACTCGGAAGTTAAACCAAAGATAATTTTATCCGATATTGGAATGATAAATGAGACAGATGTTTCTTTAGCCAAAGCATCAAATGCAATTATTATCGGATTTAATATTAAACCTAACAGAGAAGCTAAGAATTCAGCTGAACAACAAAAAATTAGAATCGAATTCTTTAATATTATATACAAAGCCATCGAATTTGTTGAAAAGTCTCTTTCAGGTTTATTAGAGCCAGAGAAAAAAGAAATAATTCAAGGTACAGCAGAGGTATTACAAATTTTTAAACTTTCAAAATCAGGAAAAGTTGCTGGTTCAAAAGTTATAGAAGGTGAAATTACAAGTACATCAAAAGCTAGGATAATTCGTGACGGTGCGGTTATCCATGATGGAAATATTTCAAGTATATTTCGTGAAAAGAATGCCGTGAAAGAGGTTAAAAACGGTTTAGAATGCGGAATATCATTTAAAAATTATGGGGACTTTAAAGTAAACGATAAAATTGAAGCTTATAAAATAAATATAATACAAAGAGAATTAAAATAATGAATAGAAGACTTGGTAGTTCCAGTTTAAACCACAGACATCTAAGAGTTGGTGAACTAGTGAAGCAAAATTTAGGTCAGATTTTTTTAAGAAATGAGGCAAAAATACCATTACTCAATACTAAGCTGGTTACAGTCACAGAGGTAAGAATGAGTTCAGATTTGAAATCAGCAAGAGCTTATATTATTCCTTTAGGCGGAAAAGAGACAAAAAAAACAGTAAATATCTTGACTGAGTTTTCTCATCTTGTTAGAAAAGCATTGTCAAAAAAACTAGACATAAAGTTTCTTCCCAAATTACACTTTGTTGGAGATGAGTCATTTGATTATGCTGAACGTATTGAAAAATTGATAAAAAAAAATAACGAATAAATGAAATTGAAAAAAGACATAATCAAATCACTAGCAACCAGCAGTAAAGACGTAGGATCAACTGCAGTTCAAATAGGTCTACTTAGTGAAAAAATAAATAGACTATCAGAACATTTCAAAAATTTTAAAAAAGACAAACATTCTGCAAGAGGACTTACCAAGTCAGTAAATCAAAGGAAAAGACTTTTAAGCTATTTGAGCAAGAATGATCCAGAAAAATATAACGAAATTTTGAAAAAATTAAATTTAAGAAAATAGATGTTTAAAGTATTTAAAGAAGAAATAGATTTTGGTGGAAAAAAAATAACCTTGGAAACTGGAAAGATTGCCCGACAAGCGGATGGTGCAATTATTGCCACAATGGGAGAAACAGTGGTTATAGCTACTGTTGTAGGAGCAAAAAAAGTAAATCCTGAGACAGATTATTTTCCATTATCTGTAAATTACCAAGAAAAATATTATGCAGCAGGTAAAATACCAGGAGGATATTTTAAAAGGGAAGCAAGACCAACAGAATCTGAAACTTTGATTTCAAGATTAATTGATAGACCAATTAGACCGTTATTCCCTGAAAGTTTTAGAAATGAAGTTCAACTTTTACCGACTGTTCTATCTTATGATAATGAAAATGAAGCAGATATTTTATCAATAATTGCATCATCTGCGGCACTGTCAATTTCAGGATTGCCATTTAAAGGGCCCGTTGGTGCATCAAGAGTTGGCTTCATTGATGGTAAATGCATTCTCAATCCAACAAAAAAAGAATTAGAAAACTCAAAACTTGATTTAGTTGTAGCAGGAACAAAAGAAGCGGTTTTAATGGTTGAATCAGAAGCATCTGGGCTGACAGAAAAAGAAATGTTAGACGCAGTCAAATTTGGTCATGAAGGTTTTATTTCAGTTATAAAAGGTATAGAAAAATTATCCAAAAAGTCTTCAAAAGAAAAGTGGAAGATAGAGGAAAAAGATTTTAGCAAAGTATCAAAAAAAATTGAAAAAGAGCTTACAAAAGATTTAGAAAAAGCGTTTTCAGAAAAAGATAAAAAAACCAGATCAGAATTAATAAGCCAGGCTGGAGAGAAATGTAAAAGTTTGTTTGAAGGAGATGAAACTCTTTTAGAACATGAAATAATGTTACAACTTAAAAAACTTGAAAAAAATATTGTTAGAACAAGGATTTTAAAAAATAAAAAAAGAATCGATGGTAGAGGTTTGTCCGATGTAAGACCTATTAAATGTGAAGTTGGAGTTTTACCAAGAACACATGGATCAGCGTTATTTACAAGAGGAGAAACTCAAGCTCTGGTTACTACAACTTTAGGAACTACAGATGACGAACAAAGAATAGAAAGTTTGGAAGGTTTAAAGAGACAAAGATTTATGCTTCATTATAATTTTCCTCCCTTCTCAGTTGGTGAAACTGGAAGAATTGGAACTGGGAGAAGAGAAGTTGGACATGGAAAATTAGCCTGGAGAGCTCTAAATTCCTCTCTTCCCAAAAAAGAAAACTTTCCATACACACTTAGAATTGTTTCAGAAATTACCGAGTCAAATGGATCTTCCTCAATGGCTACAGTTTGTGGATCTTCACTTGCATTAATGGATGCAGCAGTTCCAATAGCAGAGCCAGTAGCTGGAATTGCAATGGGATTAATAAAAGAAAAAGATGACTTTTCAATTCTATCAGACATATTAGGTGACGAAGATCATCTAGGTGATATGGATTTTAAAGTTGCAGGCACAAAAGATGGAATTACATCACTACAAATGGATATCAAGATTACAGGTATTACATTTGAAATTATGGAAAAAGCACTTGATCAAGCAAAAGATGGAAGAGTTCATATTTTAAATGAAATGAACAAAACAATTAAGTCTTCAAGAAAAGAAGTTGGAAAACACACACCAAAAATGGAAACTATTAAAGTTGATAAAAAAGATATCGCAACTGTTATTGGTAAAGGTGGAGCGACTATTAGAGAAATTGTCGAAAAATCTGGAGCAAAAGTAGATGTTAAAGATACAGGCGAAGTTACAGTAGCAGCTGCCAATGAAGAAACTAGAAAGACTGCAGTACAAATGATTAATGATCTCGTTGCAAAACCTGAAATGGGAAAAACGTACAAAGGTAAAGTGGTAAAAATCATGGAATTTGGAGCCTTTGTAAATTTTTTAGGCAAACAAGATGGTCTTGTTCATATTTCACAGTTAGCAGCTAAAAGAGTTCAAAAAGTAACCGATGTTGTCAAAGAAGGTGATGAAGTTTCTGTAAAAGTAATAGGATTTGATAGAGGAAAAGTTAAACTCTCAATAAAAGAAGCTTCTTAAACATTATATTCAAAATTTTGAGTTTTTTCATTAACACTTAACTCTCGTGCTCCATTTCTTAAGTGAAAATTACGCGCCATTTCTGTTAGAGGAGACAAAGTAACCAATCTATTTAAATGATTTGATTTTTTTATTTTTTTAAATGCTTCTTTAACAATTAATTTTCCTCCACCTTTTTTCTTTGACCATACTGTATATGCAATTGCTATTTTTCCAACATTATCGTTTCGCCAAGATGCACTTTGTAAATGAGCATCCTTAGTCATCAAGTCAAATTCTTCAATTGTTTTTGGAATTTCGTTTGTGAAACCAAAACACATTATTGCACATATTTCTTTTTTATACTTTACGCCAAATATTTTCCTACCATGACTGGTTCTGAATTTTACATCTAATTCAGGTCTGATTGGATCCTCTTTAGTGTTACAGGTTTCAAGTTCAACAAGCTCGGCTCCTTTTATCCAATCAAAAAAGTTTTCGAATTTTTCTTTAATTTTTTTATTTAATTTAGACATTTTCGATTAATATTATTATGTAATGTTTTTAGGATCAGGCATCCCTGCTTTATTGTAACCAGCATCAACATAATGTATTTCACCAGTAACACCAGCGGCAAGATCACTTAATAAGTAAAGTGCAGATTTTCCTACATCGTCAATATCAACATTTCTTTTTAAAAATGAGTGATCGGAACTCCACTTGTATAAAAACTTTGCATCACCAATTGCTGATGCTGCTAAAGTTTTAATTGGCCCAGCACTGATCGCATTTACTCTAATTCCTTTTACACCTAAGTCTCTTGAAATATATTTCACACTTGACTCTAGAGCAGCTTTACAAACACCCATTACATTGTAATTAGGTATTACTTTAGTGGACTCGTAAGTCAAAGTCAGCATACTCGATCCGCTTTTCATTATTTTTGACGCCTCTTTAGCTATTTCAGTGAATGAAAAACATGACACCAACATACTTTTTGTAAAATTTTCTCTTGAAGTATCAATATACTGACCTGATAGTTCTGCTCTATCTGAAAATGCAATCGCATGAACTACAAAATCAATTTGTCCCCACTTTTTTTTTATCTCATCAAATGTTTTTTTAATATCATCTTTGTTTTCTACATTACAATCTAAAAGGAATTTTGAATTAACGGACTCTGCTAGAGGCGTAACTCTTTTTTTTAGTGCATCTCCAAGATATGTAAAAGCTAGCTCAGCTCCATTTTCTGAAAGTTTTTTTGCTATACCCCAAGCTATGGATCGTTCATTAGCAACACCCATTATTAAACCTTTTTTACTCTTAACTAGATCCATTCTTAAACCTTTTCAAAAATCAAAGTTGCGTTTGTTCCGCCAAAACCAAAGCTATTCGACATTACAGAATTCAATTTCACATCTTTTTCAACCTTTGTAATAATTGGAAAACTCTTAGCTTCATCATCCATCTCATTTACATTTGCTGAGGCAGCAATAAAATTATTTTTCATCATTATTAATGAATAAATTGCTTCATGAACTGAAGCTGCACCCAGCGGGTGTCCAGAAAGAGATTTGGTTGAACTTATTTTTGGCACATTATCTTTGAAAGCACCTTTTATAGCTTTTAATTCTATTATATCCCCCACAGGTGTTGAGGTTCCATGAGCATTTATATAATCGACTTTATTACGAGTTGTCTTTAATGCTAAATTTATACACCTAGTCGCTCCCTCACCTGACGGCGCAACCATATCGTAACCATCAGAAGTAGCTCCATAACCAGTGAGTTCAGCATAAATTTTTGCTCCTCTCGCTTTTGCATGTTCTAATTCTTCTAAAACTAAAACTCCTGCCCCCCCCAGCTATTACAAAACCGTCTCTAGTTTTATCGTAAGGTCTAGATGCTTTTTGCGGAGAGTCATTATATTTAGAAGATAACGCAGTCATCGCATCAAACATTGCAGTCATCGCAAAATGTATTTCATCACTACCACCGGCAAATATAACTTTTTGTTTTCCAAACTGAATAAGTTCCATTGCATTTCCAATACAATGCCCACTAGTCGCGCAAGCAGAACTAATTGTATAGTTAACACCTTTTATTTTAAAAGGAACAGCCAGAGTTGCAGATGCAGTGCTCGCCATTGTTCTGGGTACAATAAATGGCCCCATTTTTTTTGGATTTTTTTCTCTTGTTTTGTCCGCAGCTAAAATTACATTTTCTATAGAAGGACCCCCTGATCCCATCACCATACCAGAATTAACATTACTTACATCTTTATCCTCCAAACCTGAGTCACTAATAGCCTCTTTCATCGCTATATAGTTATATGCTGATCCATTTCCCATAAACCTTAAAGCTTTTCTATCAACATAATCTGCAAGTTTAATATTTGGTTTTCCATGGACGTGGCTTTTCAAATTATGTTCTTTATACTCTTCTGCAAAAGAAATACCTGATTTATTATTTATAAGAGACTCGTAAACCTCTTTTTGATTATTACCAAGACAAGAAACAATCCCAATACCTGTTACAACAACTCTCTTCATTGTTTGTAAACTCCAACTTTTAAATTTTCAGCAGTATATATTTGTTTATCATCAGCTTTTAAAATACCGTCGGCAAATCCAACAGTTCCACCTTCTGTTTTTAAAACTTTTTTCATATTAACTTCGTAAGTTGCCATTTTAACTTTTTTAATAACTTCTCCTGTAAATCTAACAGAATTTACACCTAAAGCACGTCCTTTACCTGGTTCACCTATCCATCCTAAGTAAAACCCAACTAATTGCCACATAGCGTCTAATCCAAGACATCCAGGCATTACAGGATCACTCTTAAAATGACAATCAAAAAACCACATATTATCTTTAATATCCAACTCAGCTTTTATTATACCTTTTTTAAATTTTCCTTCATCTGATTGGATTTGTGTAATTCTGTCAAACATCAACATCGGTGGTGATGGTAAACGTGCATTCCCTTCACCAAAAAGGTCGCCATTTGCACAGTCAATTAATTCGTTATAGTTGTAATTGTTTTTTTGTTTCATTTTGAAAGCTAACAATTGCTTGAGTTTTTGGCAATATCATATATAAAATTGAAAAATTATAAAGTAAGTTAATGCATAAAATGAATAGTAAAAACAAGACTTTTATAGATAAACTTAGATCCTCAGGTCTCAGACCTACAAATCAAAGAGTAGAAATAAGTAAATTTCTCTTCAATAGAAAAAAAACATTTCATTTCACAGTTGAAGAATTAAAAAATTCCATGAATTTAAAAAGATCGAAAAAAATTTCTACAGCTACTTTTTATAACACTGTTCATGCACTTAAAAGTGCTGGGCATTTGAAAGAATTCTCTTTGGAGAATAATACCTCTTATTATGACACTAATATTACATCTCATCATCATTTTTTCGATAATGGGAAAGTAATTGATATTAAGAGCGACAAAATTACCTTTCAAAAATTGCCAGAGGCTCCAAAAGGTAAGAAAATCAAAAACGTTGAAGTTGTAATAAGATTAGAAAATAATAATTAATCCAAAAAAAAAAGATCTTGTTGTATTGACACATACTTTAGAATAATTATAAAGTAGTTATAATTAAAGATTTATACAGTATGAGTGCCGAACTAAAAAAAAATGGAAATGGAAATGGAAATGGTAGATGCCCTGTAATGCACGGGGGAGTTACTAAAGCAGGAGAATCGAACACTTCGCGACAATGGCCGAATAGTATCAATCTTGATATTTTACATCAACACGATACAAAAACCAATCCTCTGCCGAAATTTGACTACAAAAAAGAGGTAAAAAAATTAAATTTTAAAGCGCTTAAAAAAGATTTACTTAAATTAATGACCGATAGCCAAGAATGGTGGCCAGCAGATTTAGGAACTTATAGTGGCCTTATGGTAAGACTAACTTGGCACCAAGTTGGAACTTACAGGGAATTTGATGGAAGACCAAACGTGGGATCACATAGGTTTTCTCCTCAGGATTCTTGGCCAGATAACACGAACTTAGATAAAGCAAGACGTCTACTTTGGCCAATCAAAAAAAAATATGGAAATAGATTAAGCTGGTCAGATCTTATGGTTCTAGCTGGAACCATGGCTTATGAGCATTCTGGATTTAAAACTTTTGGTTTTTCATTTGGTAGAGAAGATATATGGGAACCTGAAAAAGATGTTTATTGGGGTAAAGAGACAGAACCATTAGCAGTAAATAGATACGGTGATCCAAATGATCGCTCATCTTTAGAAGCTCCACTTGCGGCATCTCATTTTCAGCTAGTATATGTTAATCCCCAAGGTGTCGAAGGAAAACCTGATCCAGTAAGAACTGCAATGGATGTACGTGAAACTTTTGGCCGAATGGGAATGAACGATGTTGAAACTGCCGCTCTTACTGTCGGAGGTCACTCTATTGGACGGGCACATGGTAATGGT
The DNA here is from genome assembly GCA_902567495.1 of uncultured Pelagibacteraceae bacterium. Taxonomy (GTDB): domain Bacteria; phylum Pseudomonadota; class Alphaproteobacteria; order Pelagibacterales; family Pelagibacteraceae; genus Anoxypelagibacter. The sequence goes on along the minus strand of CACFMO010000003.1, from coordinate 93,429 downwards.
AATCCAGACAATCTAGGTCCAGAACCCGCTGGAGCTGATATTCATGAACAAGGTTTTGGATGGAATCAGAAAAATGGAACAGGTGCTAACCAAATAACTTCAGGCCTCGAGGGAGCTTGGACTACTAACCCCGACAAATGGGATCATCAGTACTTAGATCTTTTACTTAACTACAAGTGGGAAAGTAAAAAAAGTCCAGCAGGTGCTTGGCAATGGGAACCTATTAATCTTGAAGAAGATAAAAAACCAAGAGATTTAGGAGACCCAAAGAAAAAAGCGAGATTAATGTTTACTGACGCTGATATGGCAATGGCAATGGATCCAGAGTATAGAAAAATTTCAGAAAGATTTTATGAAGATCCAAAGTTTTTTGAAGACTCATTTGCACGTGCCTGGTTTAAGTTAACACATAGAACAATGGGAAATAAAGGTAATTATATTGGTCCTTGGGCACCTAAAGAGGATCTGCTTTGGCAAGGGAATGTTCCATCTCCAAAAAAGAAATATAATGTAAATAAAGTAAAAAAAATGATTTCAGCTACCAATTTATCAGTTGGTGATTTAATTACAGTTGCTTGGGATAGCGCTAGAACATATAGAAGAACTGATAAAAGAGGAGGAGCTAATGGTGCAAGAATTCGATTAGCACCTATGAAAGACTGGGACGCAAACGAGCCAAAAAAACTTTCAAAGATTTTAAAAGTTCTTGAGAATATAGCTAAGAAAACGGGAGCAACGGTAGCGGATACAATTATTCTTGCAGGGAATGTTGGGCTTGAAAAAGCTATAAAGAAGGCCGGTTCTAAAGTCAAAGTTCCATTTAGTACTGGTAGAGGAGACTCATCTCAAGAGCAAACAGAATTAAAAAGTTTTAAGTGGTTAGAACCACTACACGATGGTTTCAGAAACTATGTAAAAGCTGATTACTCCGTGATGCCAGAGGAACTTTTATTAGAACGTGCTTCTTTGATGGGATTAACCGCACAAGAAATGACCTGTCTAGTGGGAGGTATGAGAGTGCTAGGAACTAATCATGAGACAGCAAAAGACAAAGGAGTGCTTACAAATAAAGTTGGTGCTTTAACAAACGATTTTTTTATTAACTTGCTAGAAATGAAATATATTTGGAAACCCACTGGTAAAAACTCATATGATTTAGTCGATCGTAAAACAAATAAAGTCAAATATACAGCTTCAAGAGCTGACTTAGTTTTAGGTTCAAATTCAATTTTAAGATCTTACGCTGAAGTTTATGCTCAAGATGATAACAAGGAAAAATTTATAGAAGATTTTGTTAAAATCTGGACAAAAATTATGAATGCGGATAGACAAGATCAAAAAAAATTAAATTAAAATGACAGAATTAACATCAGGTATATTTAACGCCTCAAAAAAAGTCTACAATTCAAATAGGGGATCTATATTAAGAACAATTATTTACACAATTGGTCACTTTGCAATTGCAATCACTGTATTAATGTTGGTTGCAGATGTATCTTTCTACATAGCATTAACAGATGCAATTGTTGAACCACTTGCGAATTCTGTATGGTATTTTCTTTTGGATAAGTTCTGGACCTCAAAAGTAATGAAAAAATCTAAAAACTAAAGTCTTCCTCTCAAATTTTGTTTTTCGACCCAGCCTGAATAGTCACCAGTTTTAATTTTGCACCAATTATTTTTACATTTTTTTACCAAACACAATCTTCCAATTTCTAACTTTACTAATGGCTTAGAATAAATAGAGGGTTTTTGAAAAACAATTAATTCATCCAAAATACTTAGTGCTGCCTTTTTTTTGGAAAGTTGCGATATATGTATCCAACCAGAATTATTTTCATGATCTAAAACTTTTCTAAAATTTCCAGACTTATCTGTGATTAAAATTGGCAAGAATTTTTTCTCGTAAACTAATTTAATTGGATAATTAAGCGATGGTCCCTGCCTTAAATTTACTTTGTCGTTTCTCAATGTAAGGTAATATCCATCGTCTGCAAAACTTATTGAGCCTATTAATATAATAAAATAAAAAAAAAGTATTCTATTTATACAAAACATGTAAATGGTTTTTACAACTTGAATTTTTATTCAATTTCACTTTTCTAAAGCTGAGATCCAATGAATTAAATATCATTATTTCGTTCCTCAAAGGTTTTCCAATATTTAAAATCGATTTGATGACCTCATTCGCTTGTATAGATCCAGCTATTCCCGCAAGCGTAGACATAATTCCATCAGTCTCACAATTTTGCTCTAAAGAAGGTATATTTGGCATAAAGCATCTCAGACAAGGTCCATCTTTTTTAAAATCAAAGCTAAAAATATGTCCATCGTACTTACTAATAGCCGAAGAAATTAAAATTTTTTTATATTTGATGCAATAATCATTAATTAATAGTCTTGATTTAAAATTATCAGTGCCGTCACAAATATAATCATAATTTTTTGCTATAGAATGGATATTTTCTTTATTAACTCTCTTAAGATAAGTTTTAACTAAAATCTTTCTATTAATTTTACTAATAAATTTTTTTGATATTGTAGCTTTAAATTTACCTAAATCGTTTTTTGTAAAAAGTACTTGTCTACTTAAATTTGAAATTTCAATTTTATCGTTATCAACAATTCCTAGGTTTCCAGCTCCTGAGTAAGCTAAATAAAGTAATAATGGGCAACCCAATCCACCAGCACCGATAATTAAAATTTTGGAATTAAAAATCTTTTTTTGTCCAGATATTCCAATATTTTTTAAAATTAATTGGCGAGAGTATTTTTTAAGTTCAGAACTATTTAATTCCATTATTAATTCAGTCTTTTTTTAATGTCCAAGAAAGAATCAACGATTTTTCTTGCTATGATAGAAGCTATAAATTTTTTGGAATTTTTTTTAATTTTCTGTGTTTCACCGTTTTTATCAATTACAACTACCTCATTATATTCTGAGTTAAAACCAGTTTCTTTATTTGATACATCATTCGCAATTATTATATCACAGTGTTTTTCTCGCATTTTTTCAATTGAATTTTCTAAAAGATTTTCTGTTTCTGCAGAAAAACCAACCAAAAGTTTTGGTTTAAACCTATTATTTTTTCCTAAGAATTCAAGTATATCAGGATTTTTTTCTACTTTGATTTCATTCAAATTCAATTTTTTTTTAAGTTTTTGTTTATTTTTTATAAGTGGTGTGAAATCTGATACAGCTGCTGTACATACCGCAATATCAGTAGGAAGATTTTTTTTTACTTCACTTAGCATTTGCTTTCCAGAAATTATTTTTTTTACTTTAATCTCTTTTGAATAATTTATATTTGTAGGTCCAGATATTAAAGTCGTTTTAATTCCCAATCTAGATAGTTCTAGAGCAATTTCATAACCTTGTTTTCCACTAGACTCATTAGAAATATATCTTACTGGATCAATATACTCTCGCGTAGGACCAGTAGTTACTGTTGCCTTTATATTTTTCTTTTTTAAATAATCTTTTTTTTTAAAATATTTTTCTAAATATGAAATTATTTGTCTAGGACTAGACATCTTCCCCTTTCCGTATTCTCCACACGCCATCTCCCCGTCTATCGGTCCTATAAATTTATATCCATAACTATATAATTTATTTAAATTTCTTTGAGTGGCCTTGTGTTCCCACATTCTTACGTTCATAGCTGGAACAAGAAAAGTTTCCTTATCAGATGCAAGAATTACTGTTGTAGCTAAATCATCAGCCGAACCTCTCGAGAGTTTAGACATAAAGTTAGCGGTTGAAGGTAGAGCAACAATTACATCAGCCCATCTCGAAAGGCTAATATGATCCATTTTACCATTATTTTTTTCTCCGAATGTATCCTCGAAAACTCTATTTTTTGACAAAGATGAAATAGACAAAGATGTTACAAATTTTTTTCCTGTTTTTGTTAAAACTACTTTAATTAGACAGCTTTTTCTTTGTAATAACCTAATTAGATCTAAAGATTTATAGGCAGAAATCCCCCCACCAATAACTAACAATATTTTTTTGTTTTTTAAATCCATTTGTAATTAAAATACTATATAAACAACTATTACAATACTTAAAAAAATTATAAGCATATTATTTCTTAAATTTTTAAGTTTTAATTCCTCTACTTCAAAATTTCTTCCATTTAAGGCACTTAGGTTTAATTTTCCTTCGGCAATCATTTGTAATGTAGTATTTGCATTATCCATAACTTTTGGTAAATCAGGTATTCGGTCTAATATATCTTTTGATATCTCTAGTGTTTTTTTAATTGAAGACTCAGGTCCTTTAACACTTTTGATCCAACTTTCTAAAACAGGTCTTGAAACTTCCCAAATATTTGTATCTGGATCTAATTTTCTAGCAACACCTTCAACTACTACCATTGTTTTTTGAAGCAATAATAGTTGCGTTTGTGTATGCATATTAAATTTTTCAGTAATTTCAAATAATTGTCCCAATAAATTACCACCAGAGATATCTTTTATTGATTGTCCAAATATTGGTTCACCAATCGATCTAAGCGCTTGAGCCAAATCATCTTTTGAAGTGTTTGGGGGAACAAGTCCTGCTAGAAAATGTATCTCGGCTACTTTTACATAATCTCTTTCGATAAAACCAAAAAGAATTTCAGCTAAGTATTTTCTGTTATTTTTATCTAATCTTCCCATAATACCAAAATCAACAGGCATAATGTTTCCGTTTTTATCTACAAAAAGGTTTCCTTGATGCATATCTGCATGAAAAAAACCATCTCTTACTGCTTGTTTAAGAAATAACTGGATTAAATTTCTAGAAATTTTTTTACGGTCTATATTTAATGCTTTGAGTTGCTCAACCTCTCGAATTGAAACACCATCTATTCTATCTAAGGTTAAAATCCTCTTAGATGTATAATTCCAATAAATTTTAGGAACAATTATACCCTCATCATTAATCGTATTATCTCTTAACTCACCAGCAGCGGCAGCTTCAAATCTTAAATCCATTTCAACATTTGTTATTTCTTTTAAAAGACTAATAACTTCAACTAACTTTAATCTTTTAGTTTTTTTAAAAATACTTTCGATTAAAAATGCTAAAAACATTAAAGCATCAAGTTCTTCATTAACAAGAGAATGTATATTTGGTCTCAAGATTTTTATAGCGAGATCCTTCTCTTGATCATCAATCTTTATCTTTGCAAAATGTACCTGAGCGATCGATGCTGCTGCAATTGGTTTGCTCAAAGATAAGATATTTTTAAAAGATTTTGATCCTATTTCTTTCTCTATAATGTTTTTAGCTTTTTCAGTATCAAATGCAGGAAGTTTATCTTGAAGTTTCTCTAAATCTCCAGCAATTTTTTCGCCAATTATATCAGGTCTTGTTGCCAAAAATTGACCAAGTTTAATAAATGTTGTCCCCATATCCTCTAACGACCCACACAGTTTTTCGCCGGGGGATGTATCTAAACTTTTTTCATTTTTGTTTGATCCTAATGAAAATACTTTAAATAAAATTTTTAGACCTAAAGGTATAGGTTTAAGTTTATCCAAGGTTTCAATTGCCCCAGATATTGATAATTTTCTTAAGATTTTAAATAAATTATAGATTTTTTTAAACATTCTTATATTTTCCAGCCTGAATGGATTGCTGCAATTCCACCCGATAGGTCTCTATACTCTGTATTTTCAAAACCAGTTGATTTAATTAAGTTTAATAACTCATCTTGACTGTAAAAATCTTTAATACTTTTTATTAAGTAATCATATGGCTCAGATTTACCAACTATGTATTTCCCCAAATATGGAATTAATTTCGAGTATCTCTCATAAACTTTAGATAGAACTTCATTATTCACTTTAGAAAATTCTAAACATAAAAATCTACCCCCAGTTTTTAAAACCCTTTTGCTTTCTTTAAGCGCAATATTAATATTTGAAAAATTTCTTATACCAAAACTTACAACATATATATCAAAGGTTTCGTCTTTAAATGGTAATTTTTCTGCTGAAGAACAAAACCATTTTACATTTTTAAATTTTTCTAATTTTTTTTCCCCTACCCCAAGCATATTTTTATTTGGCTCGACGCATTTTACAATCCCAGTAAAATCAGTTCTTTTTAAGAAAGCTTTAGCTATATCGCCAGTTCCAGAAGCAATATCAATTGCGTGATCATTTTTACTAGGGTTCATCCAATCTATAAGTTTATTTTTCCAAACTCTATGAGCTCCAAAAGACATTATGTCGTTCATTATGTCATATTTATTGAAGACATCATCGAAAACTTTTGTTACATTTGCTTCTTTTGACTGATTAATATTTTTCATTTTTACACTAAGTTATATGCCAGAATTACCCGAAGTTGAAGTTGTTAGAAGATCGCTACAATCATTTATTAATGGCCTTAAAATTAAAAAAGTGACTATTTTTAATAGAAATTTAAGGTATAAAATAAATAGAAATTTCGAAAGAATTATTGAGCATCAAAAAATAATATTTATCAAAAGAAGGTCAAAGTTTTTGCTACTTGGTCTAGAAAATAATTTTACTATTTTAATACATCTTGGTATGACAGGAAAAATATTTATTTCAAAAGAAAATTTTAAAAAAATTTTAAAAACAAGTTTTTATTTTGAAAGTGAGATGAATAAAAAACATAATCATTTTATTATTCAATTTAATAAAAAAGTTAAGCTAATTTATAATGATGTAAGAAAATTTGGATTTATAAAATTAATTTCACCTTATCAACAACATACCAATAACCATCTTCAAAATTTAGGACCAGAACCTTTAAATTCAGAATTTAATTACATTTACCTTAATAAAAAAATTCGAAATATAAAAAAAAATGCCAAAGGCCTTTTAATGGATCAAAAAATAGTATCAGGTTTAGGAAACATTTATGTCAATGAGATATTAAATTTAAGTTCAGTTAACCCAAAAAAAATGTCTAAAAATTTAAGCCGTGTAGAAACAAAGAAGATTATCCGAAATACAAAGATAACTTTAAAAAAGGCAATTTCACTAGGAGGATCGAGTATAAGAGATTTTAAAGGTGTTTCTGGAAATAACGGTAATTTCCAACAAAATTTTATGGTTTATAACAGGAGTGATCAGATGTGTAAAAAGCCAGGTTGTAGAGGATTTATTAAAAAAATATACATTTCCAATCGTTCGACATTTTATTGTTTAAAATGTCAAAAATAGTTAAATGTTGACCTCATTATTCTTAAGATATATATCTGCCATAAATGCCTAATACCAAATCAGCAATAAGAAGAGTAAAAAGGGTTAAAAGACAATCATTAGTCAATAAATTAAGACGAAGCAGATATAAATTAGCAATAAAAAAAATTAATAAATTAATCGAAAAGAAAGATATTAAAGAAATAAATAAGTTTTTCCCTACTTTTCAATCTGAATTAATGAAAATCGCTAAAACTGGGGTTGTAAAAAAAGAGAATGCATCAAGGAAAATAGCGAGAGTTTCTAAAAAAATAAAAAAAATCAATAAATAGTTGTAATCAATTTCTGGTTGTCTAATTTTTCAAAAAAAGTTTGATCAAATTTTTAATGTGAAACTATATGTAGAAATTTATTATTTGAAGTTGAATTTTAATTTTTATATTTTTCGACCTCAGCGATAATTTTTTTTCATTTTTTTTGGATTTCATCCTCAACGATCATTCTACAACTTCACTCCATTTTTTTTTTTATTTTCATAAAAAAAAGTTGAATTAAAAAATAATATTAATTAAAAAAGAAAATCTTTTATTATGGAAAAATCATCTAAAATTCAAAAAAACTTGGTTTCAGAAGAAAATACTTTAAATTGGAATTCCGTTCAAGATAGCTTTCAAAAAGCGTTTGGTAATGAGATTTATTCAAGTTGGCTTAAAAATATATCTTTATTAAAGGAGTTTAATCATTACGTAATTTTAGGTGTGCAAACTAGGTTTTTTAGAGATTGGATTACATCCAGATATGCAGACAAAATTTTAAATGAGTTGCAAAAACATAAGCTTAGTTTAAATCGAATCGAATTCAAAATAGAGGGTGAAAGGTCAAGTAGTAAAACTATATCTCAAAAACCAGAAATTAATAAAATATCAGACATTAAGGATGGAGTTTTGAATTACAACCGACTAAATCCCAACTTGAGTTTTGAAAATTTTATAGTTGGAAAAAGCAATAACCTAGCTTTTTTATCTGCAAAAAAGATTACATCAGAACTTTCAAGGTATAATCCTCTATTTATTTACGGTGGTGTTGGATTGGGAAAAACACACCTGATCAATGCTATAGGTCTTGCATTAAAAGATAGTTCTAATGTTATGTTTATTTCTGCTGAAAGATTTATGTACCAATTTATTAAATCAATAAAAAAAAATGAAATGGTTACTTTTAAAGATTTTTTTAGAAAGGCTAATGTTTTTATTATCGATGATATACAATTTATAAGAGGAAAAGAGGGTTTGCAGGAGGAATTTTTTCATACTTTTAATAGTCTATTCGACAAAAGTGCTCAGATAATAATTTCCTCAGATCGTCCACCAAATAGATTGGACAGAGTTCAAGATAGAATAAAATCTAGATTATCTGGAGGACTTGTCGTAGATATTGGAGTACCAGATTATGATTTAAAACAAAAAATTTTAAAAAAGAAAATTACTGAGTTCCAAAATTCTTTTCACGAATATCCAAATTTAAATGAAGAAATAATTGATTATATGGCTAAAGAGCAAAATTTGAATATTAGAGAATTGATTGGAATATTTAATAGAGTGGTTGCATTTAGCAAAATGAGCAAAAAACCTCTCAGTGTGAATGATTGTAAAATAATTCTCAAAGATGTTCATAATAATAACAAAGTCATTAGTATCGATAAAATTCAAAATGTTACCTCAAATTTCTTTAGTATAAATCTTCAAGAGATGCTCTCACAAAGAAGATCGAGACCTTTGGCTAGACCAAGGCAAATAGCTATGTATTTAGCAAAAAAATTAACCACAAGATCTTTACCTGAAATAGGTAGAAAATTTGCAAACAGGGATCATACAACTGTAATTCATGCTGTTAAAACGATAGAAAAATTATCTCAAGACAATAGTTTAATGAAAAAAAATATTGATGAAATAACATCGATAATTTTGAGTGATTAGAATGCAATTTCAAATAAATCGTGACGTTTTACTCAAGTCACTCGCGATAGCACACAATATAATAGAAAGGAAAAATACACTACCAATTCTTTCAAATGTTCTACTTGAAATTAAAAATAACAAACTCAATATAATAGCAACAGATTTGGATATCTTATTTCTTGATGAAATATCAGACTTGAAAATAGAAAAAGAGGGAAGCACAACAACTTCAGCAACTGTTTTATATGATATACTAAAAAAATTGCCCGCAAATTCAGAAGTTTCTTTTGCTTTACAAAATGAAAATAAATTAAATATTTCTGCAGATAAATCAAAATTCAATCTTCTTTGTCTACCAGTTGATAACTTTCCAAATTTAAATGAGAGTTTTTCTACAGATGGTTTAAATATAAATGGTACAAAATTCTTAAGTCTTTTAAATAAAACCAAAATCTCGATGTCTAACGATGAAACAAGACACTATTTGAATGGCATCTATATACACCTTACAGAATCTGAGAAAAAATCTTATCTCACAGGCGTCGCAACGGATAGTCATAGACTTTCATCGAGCAGTATTTCATTAAATAAAACTGATGATTTTAAACCATTTATTTTACCAAAAAAGACAGTTTTTCAACTTTGTAATTTGATCCAAGATAACAATGATGATGTTATTCTTAAATCTAGCGAAACAAAAATTCAGTTTCAAATAGGTAAGTCTAAAATCATTTCAAAAGTGATTGACGGAAAATTTCCAGATTATAAAAAGGTAGTCCCACAAAATAATCAAAAAATATTAAAAGTTGATACGAAGGATTTTATTAATTCAGTAGAAAGAGTAATAACAGTATCTATTGATAGAAAAGAGGGAGTTAAAATTGCTCTTAAAAAAGATCAAATTGAATTATTTGTGATTAGTTCTTCCTCTGGTGAGGGCAAAGAGAATTTAAAAGCTAGTTATAACTCCGAAGATTTAATGGTTGGATTTAATTCTAGATACCTTTTGGATATTGCATCTGAAATTAAAGACCAAAAATTAATAATGAATTTAAACGATTCAGTTTCACCTGTATTAATACAAGATAACTCTGATACAAATAGTTATTTCGTTATAATGCCCATGAAAATATGATATTTAAACTTTCAGCAAAAAAAAATAATTTGTCCTAAATTATCCTTATCAATCAATGATAATTTAATCTCTCATTAAAGCATGGTTTTATATAACAATAGAAAGATGATATATTCAATTTCCATTTAAAATGAAAAACAACACAAATACCAACTCAAACAAAGAATACAAAGCCGATTCAATTAAAGTTCTCAAAGGATTAGACGCCGTAAGAAAAAGACCCGGTATGTATATCGGTGATACAGATGATGGATCTGGTTTACACCACATGGTTTTTGAGGTTTTGGATAATTCTATAGATGAAGCAATAGTTGGTTTTTGCAAGAATATTAAAGTTACTATGCATAAAAATAATTCAGTCACAATAGAAGATGACGGCAGAGGAATTCCTGTAGATACCCACAAAGGCGAGAAAAAGTCAGCAGCAGAAGTAATAATGACACAACTTCACGCAGGTGGAAAATTTGATCAAAACTCCTATAAAGTTTCAGGAGGATTGCATGGCGTGGGTGTTTCAGTTGTGAACGCTTTATCTGAAAAATTAGATTTAACTATTTATAGAGATCAAAAAGAGTATTTTGCCTCTTTCGAGAATGGAAAGACAGTAAAACCTGTTAAATTTTTAAATAAGACAAAAAAATCTGGAACAAAAATAAATTTTTTACCCTCGAAAGAAACATTTTCATCAATTAAATTTAGCGCCGCTACATTACAGAAAAAAATAAAAGAATTAGCTTTTTTAAACAAGGGTTTGAAGGTAGATTTAATAGATGAGACGCACTCAAAACCCAAAGTTTATGAAAATAAATACGATGGAGGGATAAGCGAATTTGTTACATTCTTAGATCAAAAGAAGTCTATTTTAATTAATAAAAATGAAAAGGCTGTCTTCAAAAAGCCCCTTTATTTACAGGGTCAAAAAAACAATGTAATTGTTGAATGCTCTTTGCAATGGAACGCAGGTTATTCAGAAGAAGTCTTACCATTTACAAACAATATTCATCAAAAAGATGGAGGTACACATCTTTTAGGCTTTAGAAGCTCATTAACCAGAATTATCAATAAATATGCTTCCGAAAAAAATCTTACCAAAAAAAATAAAGTAACTATTGGAGGTGAAGATGTAAAAGAAGGTCTTACAGCAATTTTATCAATTAAAATGCCTGATCCTAAATTTTCATCTCAAACAAAAGATAAATTAGTTTCCTCAGAGATCAGAAATATCGTAGAAACAATTGTTGGTGAAAAAATTGCAGTGTGGTTTGACCAAAATCCATCAATTGTTAAATCTGTTTTAGATAAAGTCTTACAAGCGGCTTTAGCTAGAGATCTTGCTAGAAAGGCCAGGGATAGCGTCAGAAGAAAAGGAACATTAGAATTATCTGGTTTACCGGGTAAATTAGCAGATTGTCAAATCTCATCTATGGAGGGCACTGAATTGTTTATTGTAGAGGGAGACTCAGCAGGAGGATCCGCAAAACAAGGCAGAAAAAGGGAATTTCAAGCAGTTTTGCCGTTAAGGGGAAAAATTTTAAATACTTATGTAAATGAAAATAAAAGAGTTAATGGGGCAAATGGAGCCAACGAAATGAAAGCATTATCCAAGATGATGTCTTCAAATGAAATTGTTACACTTATAAATGCTTTAGGAACTGGTTCAAAAGACTTTGATATTGAGAATTTAAGGTATGAAAAAATTATTATTATGACAGACGCTGATGTTGATGGTTCACATATAAGAACTTTATTATTAACTTTTTTTAATAATAAGCCCTTCAATGAATTAATAGAAAAAGGTCATTTATATTTAGCTCAGCCACCTTTGTTTAAGGTAACAAGAGGAACAAAAAGTACATACATAAAAAATGAAAAAGACTTAGAAAAATATATTTTAAAGTCTTCAGAAAATGGGGCAAAAAAATTAAAAAAATCTGACTTAGAGAAATTTTTAAACGATGAAAAACAAAAATTAAATATCCAAAGATTTAAGGGTTTAGGAGAGATGAACCCAGAAGAACTTTGGCAAACAACTTTAAATCCTGAAAATAGAACACTTTTAAAAATCGAATATTCTAAAGGTAGTAAAGAAAAATCTAAGGAAGACCAAAATATAATTAAAATACTTATGGGAGATGAAGTAGCTCCTAGAAAAGATTTTATAACTGAAAAAGCCTTAGAGGTAGAAAACCTAGATATATAAGCAATATGAAACTATCTGATCTTCTTAAATTTGAGGAGGATTTACGTTTAGAAAAAAATACAGTAGTCATTCTTAGATGGATAGCTCTTATTGGTCAACTTTTAACAATTTATTTTGTTCATTTTTTTGTTGGTTTTAATTTACCATTAATTTTTTGTTCTTTAACAATCTTTTGTGGCGGTCTTACAAATATATTTATACAATTTAATTTTAAAAAAAATCAATTAAGTAATATAGAGTCTACAATTCTTTTATTTTACGATGTTATTCAATTGTCAGTTTTAATATATTTAACTGGCGGTGTTACTAATCCATTTATAATTTTTCTTATTGTTCCAGCGCTAATAAGCTCTACATTATTAAATTTAGCGAGTACTCTTTTCTTGTCAATTATAACTATCATGTCATTAGTACTTTTAACCTTTAACCATTTCCCTTTACCAAGTGAAGGAAATTTACATTTTCACGTTCCTGATTATTATATTTATTCTGTTCCCTCTGCTTTAGTCATAGCATTAATTTTTCTTAATTATTTTGGTTTTCGTTTTGGTTATGAAGCAAGAAGAAGAGGTAATGCTTTAAATAAATTAGAACTTGTGCTTGCCAAAGAACAAGAGTTAGAGTCAATTGGTCACCAAGCAGCCGCAGCAGCACACTCTTTGGGAACACCATTATCAACTATAACTGTAATTGCTAAGGAACTTAAAAAAGAAATATTAGATAATAATGAATTTAAAGATGATGTGAACACTATTTTAGAACAAGCAAAAAAATGTGGCGACATACTTAAAAAAATATCTCAGAATAAAATAGTAGATGATGAATACGTAACAAATATTACATTTCAGGATTTACTTTTTGAAATAACTAAATCTTTTGAAAGCATAACTGAGAAGAATTTAAATTTAAATTTAGAAAACGCAAAAAAAAGAATTTCAATAAAAAGGTCTGCAGAATTAACATACGGAATACGTAATTTTGTTGGAAATGCTGTAAAATTTTCAAAAAAAAATATAAACATTAATTTGGTAGCTAATAATCAAACAACAACTTTACAGATTTCTGATGACGGCCCAGGATTTCCAGAAGATATTTATAAAATTATAGGGGAACCTTACATCTCTACTAAATCTAAAAAACTTAAATCAAAAGCAGGCTTAGGATTAGGAACATTTATAGGAAAAACTTTATTGGAAAGAAAAAAAGCTAACATAGAATTCTTGAAATCTAGTAATGGTGGCGCACTAGTTGAAATTTCATGGAATAACAAAGATCTTGTTTGAAATTAGCTATTTAGGTTGCTGTTGTGTTAAACAATGAATTGTTCCAAATCCCCAAACAAGTACCGAACAATCAATTGGAATAATCTTTCTATTTTTAAAATGTTTTTTGAATATCCTTAAAACTGCTTTATCATTTGAATCATTAAAAATTGGAACTAAAACGATTTTATTTGCAATATAAAAATTTAGATAACTTGCAGGTACTCTTATACCTTTGATAAATTTTGGTTTTGGCATAGGCAAATAAATAATCTTAATTTTTTTATTTTCCTGATTTTTAAATTTTTTTATTATTTTAATATTTTCGTCTAAATTCTTGAAGTTTTTTTCTTTTTTATTATTTTCCTTTGCAATGAATATTTTATTTTTTTCAACAAATCTGGCAATATCATCAATGTGCCCATGCGTATCATCACCACAAATACCATTATTTAACCAAATTATTTTTTTAATCCCAAAGTATTTATTGAATATACGATAATAGTCTGATTCATTAAGGCCTTTATTTCTTTGTTGAACTCTACTAATCAAACATTGTTTTGTAGTTAAAAGATAACCGCTACCATTAACATCAATTGATCCACCTTCGAGAACAATTTCTCTTTTTTTATATTTTGGATTTATCAAATGTATTTTAGTGAATTTTTTGACTTTAATATATGCTTTATTATCCTTTTTGAAATTCTTGTATTTTGACCAAGCATTAAATTTCCAGTTTGTGAGAAACTTACTACCTTTATTATCTTTAATGAATATTGGTAAAAAGTCCCTAGTCCAAGCCCTATTAGTTTTACAAATAATAAAATTAATATTAGTAAATTTAGTTTCAAGCATTCTTAAAAAGAAAGTCGCTTTATTTTTTTCAGATTTATCTTTAACCAAAATATTTACTAACTGCACTCTTGATAATTCACTTATTATTTTACTAAATACAAATGGTATGTGGTCAAATTTACCCGGCCAATCGTCCTTATTATGTGGCCAGGCTATCCATGTAGATTTTTGAGGTTCCCACTCAGCTGGCATCCTTAGTATGCCTTTGAAAGTGATTTTAGGCATCCTTGGGGTTATTTAATATACCTTTGTAATAGTCGATTCTTCTATCTCTAAAAAAAGGCCAATGACGTCGTACATTCTCAACTTGTTTAAAATCTATATCACAAATAACTGTTTTTTCCCCAAGTTTAGCTTTAGCAATTATATTTCCACTCGGATCAAAAACAATTGTATTTCCCCAGAATTCTAATTTTTTAGAACCTTGTTTTTCAACACCAACTCTGTTGACTGCAGCAACATAAACACCATTTGCAATAGCATGAGACCTTTGTACTGATATCCATGAATTGAGTTGAGATTTTCCATACCTCTTTTTTTCTTTGGGATGCCAACCTATAGCAGTAGGATAAAAAAGTATTTCTGCACCTTGTAAGGATGTAAGTCTAGCTGCTTCAGGAAACCATTGATCCCAACAAATTAAAGTGCCAAGATTACCTTGATTAGTTTTAAAAGATTTAAATCCAAGATCACCAGGTGTAAAATAAAATTTCTCATAATATTGCGGATCATCTGGTATATGCATTTTTCTATATTTACCAGCCAGTCTCCCCTTCTCATTTATAAGCACAAGGCTATTATGATAAATACCAGATGTTTTTTTTTCAAAAATTGGTACGATTATTATTATTTTAAGTTCTTTAGCTAATGAACAAAAAATATTAGTTGTTTTTCCAGGAAT
Source organism: uncultured Pelagibacteraceae bacterium (assembly GCA_902567495.1). GTDB lineage: Bacteria > Pseudomonadota > Alphaproteobacteria > Pelagibacterales > Pelagibacteraceae > Anoxypelagibacter. Next base: position 77,948 of record CACFMO010000003.1, on the reverse strand, counting down.
TTTTTCAGCTAGGTCAAAATTGGAGTGCTTTTCTTGCTGACAAAAATAATTTGATAAAAATAATTCTGGTAAACATATTACCTTTGCTTTTTTTTTACATGCTTCTCTAATTCTTTTTATTGCAGAACTCATGTTCTTTTTTTGGTCAGATGACATTTTCATCTGTATTAAAGCTATTCTTGTTTTTGTCATTTTTTAGAATAATTTTTGGAAATTTCTTCTTTCTCTAGTTTTCCAATTTTCACGATGATAAGCATCACTGGCAATTAATGGAAGTACACTTGTTGCTTCAGCAAATACCATTTGTTCTTTTGTAGTATCTACTTTGCCCCAAGAGCTTGCTTCCTTCAATGTTGAACTACTACACGCCCCGTCTCTTGTGTCTGCTACAGTAATCTGTATTGCATATTTGTGCATGTCAACTTTCTTTCCTAAAAGTTCTGCACAAACAACTGTATCTTGAACAAAGTTTTTTGGAACACCTCCACCAATCATGAATAATCCTGATGTTTTAGATTTCAATTTAATTTCGGTAAGTTCTCTAAATTCTCTTACAGAGTCAATTGTAATATGTTTTTTTGGGTTTTGCTCCTGGTGCATAACAAGGCCAAATCCTGCTGAACTATCGGTAAAAGCTGGACAAAAAATAGGAACATTATGATCGTAAGCTAATTCTATTAAAGAATTTTTCTTTTTAGCATTTTTCTTTAAATATTTTCCAATTTCTCTAATAAATTCTCTAGAAGTATATGACTTTGTAGGTAAACTATTTGCTATATCACATATTGTTTTGTCACATGCCTGTAGTTGTTCTTCATCAATATATGTGTCGTAAATTCTATCTATGTAATTTTCTCTTAAAACCTTATCATCTTGGAATTGGTTACCTTGATAGTGTTTAAACCCTAATGACTCAAAGAAATCCATGTCTATTATTGAGGCTCCAGTGGCTACTATTGCGTCAACCATATTGTATTTAACTAAATCTGAGTAAAGGTTCATACAACCCGCTGCAGAAGTTGATCCTGCAATTGTTAAAAATATTCCACAATCTTTATCACTTATCATTTCATTATAAATTTCTGCAGCCTTAGCAGTGTCCCTTGAGGTAAAGGACATCTTTTTCATAGACTCAATAATTTTTCTAGAATCAAACGAAGTTATATCTATATGCTCGACTTCAGATTTTAATAGTGATTTTTTGTTATGTCCAAGAGACGGACCGTTTTTTTTATTCATTACGCAACTAAGAAATCAATATTTTCTTCTCGATCATACATCGAAAGAATTGGCTTATCATTTAATTGGTAATTTGCGTCAGAGAAAAAACCGTTAAATTTTGTTCTAAAAGTTGTACCATAAGCTCCTAATTGTCCAAGCTCAATATAATCACCTTCTTTAATATTATTTGGTAATAAGAACGGTCCCTTCATATAATCAAGACTATCACATGTTGGTCCATAAAAATTAAATGCTGTTTTTTTCTTTGAAACTACTCTGCCGTTTGTAATCATTTTTGCTGGTAACACAAAATTTGGCACACCTGCATCAAATAAAGATCCGTAGGTTCCATCGTTTATATAAAGTTTATTTTTTTTCTTTAAAAGAACTTTTACTATAGTCGAGCCAGCTTCAGCCACTATTGCTCGCCCTGGTTCACAAAATATTTCTGGTGTTTTCTCCAGTTTTAAATTTTTAAGGGAATCTTTAATTACATCCAGATAATTATCTAGTGGTTCAGGAATTAAGTCAGGATAGATAGCTGGAAAACCACCACCTACATTAATCACATCAGGTACAATTTTTGTTTTTTTAATAATTTTAGCAATTTCATTTATTCCTTTTTCAAAAGAAATTTTATGCATACATTGAGATCCTACATGGAAACTTAATCCAACTTTTTTCGCTTGAGCTTTACAAAGTCTTAATAAACCTAAGGCCTCACTTGAAGTTGCACCAAATTTTCTAGAAAGATCGATCTCAGCATGTTCGTTTGAAATACTTACTCTGATATATAAATTTAAATCTTTAGCATTGTTTGTTGCTTCAAGAATTTTAAGTAACTCATCTTTTGTATCTAAGGCAAAATCTTTTACATTATATTTCGTATAAGCTTCTTTTATACTTTCTCTGTTTTTTACAGTATGCATAAAGTATACTTTTGCTTTATTATTAATTTTCCTAACTAATTTTACTTCATTTAGTGATGCAACATCAAAATTCTCAATTCCATTATCACTGATAATTTTGATTACTTTTTCGTCAGGATTAGTTTTTACAGCGTAAAGAACTTTTCCAGGGAATTTATTTTTAAAAAATTCAACTGATTTTTTTATTGAGCTAGGTCTTATACAATAGACCGGGTCTTCAGGTTTTAATGTGTTAACTAGTTCGTTAACGTCACTAAATTTTTGCATTATTAAATGTGTTCCCTCGTTTTATTACACAATAAGCTTTTAAAAAATTAACAAAAAAGCTTTCTAAATTTGGTATTTAACGTTTTTTCAATCTATGTAAAGAAAATAATTCAATATTGTCGCATTGTAATATTGGTCGTAGTGACTATATGTCAGTCATGAAACGATCAATCGAAACACCCCCAGGTTTTAAAATAACCGACTTCGAGGATAAGTCTCTTCTTATTGTGGATGACGACGATCCATTAAGAGACAGGCTTTCTAGAGCCATGGAGAAGAAAGGATTTGTGGTCAGAAACTCAAAAACTGTTGAAAATGCTATAAAAATGGTCCAGGCTCAGGCTCCAAAATTTGCTTTGGTGGATTTAAGATTAGAGGATGGTAACGGTTTGGATGTCGTTCAAGAGATAAATAAGGCAAAAAAAGACAGTCGCATAGTCATGCTTACAGGCTATGGAAATCTACCCACAGCAGTAGCTGCAGTGAAGGCAGGGGCTATAGATTATATGGCTAAACCAGTTGATGCTGATGACGTGGAGGCGGCTCTATTAGCGGCTCCAGATTCGAAAGCAAAACCCCCTGAAAATCCTATGTCAGCTGATAGGGTCAAGTGGGAGCATATCCACAGGGTATTCGAGTTATGTAATAGAAATGTCTCAGAGACTGCAAGAAGACTAAAAATGCATAGAAGAACCCTTCAAAGGATATTATCTAAAAGATCACCGAACTAAAATATTAGAATTTCTTAAATTTGAATAACGCTGGAATAATTAAAGCTAAAAGAACAACTTTAAATAGCTCAGCTAATAGGAATGGTTGGGCACCTAGCTTAAATATTGGTTTATCCCATCCAATTAATGAACCTAACCAAATCATTCCTAATAAATAAATAAAACTTACAGAAAAAATAAGCTTAATAAGATTTTTAAAAAAATTATCTGTATATTTAAAGATACCAGCTAAATAAACTGCCACTAGGAAACCAATTAAATAACCCATCGTATGTCCAGTAAAGTAAATTATACCTACCCCTTTTTCAGGGGTTCCAGCAAAAACAGGTAAACCAGCTATACCTTGAATTAAATAAAGTGAAACCGTAAAAAGACCTAATTTCCAACCAAGTGAAATTCCCAAAAGTAAAACAACGAAAGTTTGCATTGTCATAGGCACCGGATAAAAAGGAATTTTTACTTTTGCAGATACTGCTAGAATTATCGTCCCGCATATTGCAATAAATAAATTTTTTATTATTGAAGTTTCTTTTATATTTTTAATTAACTCCATTGCATATTATTACTTTTATTTTTGAAAAAATCTACTTATTTGTTACCTGTAAGAATATATCTTCTAAATCACCCTCATCGGTAGAAATATCAAGTATTTCTACATTATTTTTTACTTCCTCAATAATTTGATCAAATTTAATTTTATTTTTGTCGTAGCTTGCAGTAATTTGTCCATTACTTTTCGCGAATTTAACACCATCTAATTTTATTTTTTCAAAGTTTTTTGAATCCTTAACTTTAAATTTAATGATTTTACTTTCAATTCTTTCAAGCATTTTTTGAGTAGTATCTAATGCCACCAAATTACCTTTGTTTATTATTGCAATCCTATCGCACATTTCTTGGGCCTCATTCAAATTATGTGTTGTTAATACAATTGTAATACCAAGCTTATTAAGTTCTTTTACATTCCCCCATAAGTTTTGTCTAAGCTCAACATCGACACCTGCAGTTGGTTCGTCTAAAAATAAAATAGGAGGTTGGTGCACCATTGCTTTTGCTATTAGCAATCTTCTTTTCATACCTCCAGATAAACTTCTTGTGTATGCATTGGCTTGTTTATCTAGTGATACGGTTTCTAAAATTGAATCTGTAATTCTATCCTCTTTCTTAACACCATAAAATCCAGCCTGAAGTTCAAGTAGTTTTTTTGGACTAAAAAAAGGATCAAAATTAACTTCTTGTGGTACAATTCCTATGCAAGCTCTAACTTGTCTAGGATTTTTATCAAGATCATATCCCCATACAGTTACTTTACCTGATGATTTCATTACAGTTCCGGCTAAAATATTTATAAATGTAGTTTTTCCAGCTCCGTTTGGACCTAAAAGACCAAAAATCTCTCCTTGTCTTACTTCTAAACTTAAATTTTTTAGTGCCAAAACTTCTTGTTTTAGTTTATTACTTTTTGAATAAATTTTAGTTAAATTTTCAGAAGATAATGCGATTTTGTTCATAATATAATGTTATTATAACATTAAAAAAATTAAGATATCATTACAAAGATGAGCGCAATAAAAAAAACAGATCATTTTTATTTAGTAGATGGATCTGGTTATATTTTTAGAGCTTATTATGCTCTTCCACCTTTATCCAGGAAAAGTGACGGTTTACCTACGGGAGCTGTTAGCGGTTTTAGTAGTATGCTCTTCAAACTTTTAGAAGAGGTTAGGTCAGACGACTCAAAAAATAAGCCTACACATTTTGCAGTAATATTTGACTCTGCAAGAAAAAATTTTAGAAATGAAATATACAAAGATTATAAAGCAAATAGGTCAGAAGCACCCGATGATTTAGCACCACAATTTGAATATATAAGAAAAGCAGTTAAAGCTTTTAATCTACCTTCAATTGAACAAATTAATTATGAGGCTGATGATTTGATAGCAACATATGCTAAACAAATAATTAGTCTTGGAGCAAAGGTAACAATTATTTCTTCTGATAAAGACTTAATGCAGCTTGTGTCAAACAAAATCAGATTGTTTGATCCAATGAAAAGTAAAGTTATTGGAGAAAAAGAAGTAATAGAAAAATTTGGTGTAAAACCCAACCAGGTGATTGATGTCCAATCATTAGCAGGGGACTCCTCCGATAATATTCCTGGTGTTCCAGGAATTGGTATTAAAACAGCATCTGAATTAATAAATAAATTTAAAACATTGGAAAATCTTCTTAAGAAAGCTGGGGAGATACCTCAAAAAAAAAGAAAAGAAACTTTAATAAATAATAAAGATTTAGCTTTAATAAGTAAAAAATTAGTAACCTTAAAAGATGATGTCCCAACAAAAAATAAAATTGATACTTTTGATATTAAAAAAGTCGATAAAAATAAACTTTATGAGTTTTTGAGGGAAATGGAATTTAATAGACTTTTAAGTCAAGCAATAAGTTTTTATGGAGAACCTGAAGGAAAAATAGTCCAACAAAATGCTAAATCAATCTCAAAAAAAATTGATGTTACAAAGTATAAAACTATAAACAAAATTACTGATTTAGATAAACTGATAAAAAACCTTGAGGATAAATCATTAATATCTGTAGATACCGAGACATCATCATTAAACCCTTTTGATGCAGATCTTGTAGGTATATCGGTATGTTATTCTCCAAACGAGGCCTATTATATTCCTGTCAAACATAAAACAGAAAAATGTTTAAATAAAAAAGTAATCATAGAAAAAATTAAAAAGATTCTTGAAGATAAAAGTATAAAAAAAATTGGTCAAAATATTAAATTCGATAATTTAATTTTAAAAAAAGAAGGTATTAATATTAATCCGATTGAGGATACTATGTTGTTATCCTATACACTTGATGCAGGCCTAAACCGCCATAATTTAGATACGTTATCTGAAATTCATCTAGATCACAAAACCATCTCTTACAAAGACTTAGTTGGGTCTGGGAAAAATAAATTGATTTTTGAAGAAGTAAATTTAAAAAAATCAACTGAATATGCAGGCGAAGATGCAGATGTGACTTTTAGATTATTTGATATTTTAAAAAGTCGATTGGATGAAGAAAAATTAAACATAATTTATGAGTCCTTCGAAAAACCATTGGTTCAGATTCTTTCACAGATAGAAATGAATGGTATTAAAATTAATACCGATTATCTTAAAAAATTATCGACAAATTTTACAAATAAAATAAAAAAAATTGAAAAAGAGATTTTTTTAATAGCAAAAAAAGAATTCAATATAGGGTCTCCAAAACAACTAGGAGAAATAATTTACAATGAACTAAAAATTGCTAATTTAAAAAAAACTAAGAAAGGTAGTCTAGCTACAAATGCAAATATTCTTGAAGATTTAGCTTTTAAAGGACATAAATTTCCCAGATTAGTTCTAGATTGGCGTCAATTATCAAAATTAAAAAATACATATACTGATGCGCTTCAAGATCACGTTAATTCAAAAACTAACAGAGTACATACTTCATTTTTATTAGCTGCAACCAATACAGGAAGACTAGCTTCTAGTGACCCAAATTTACAAAATATACCAATTAAAACAGATGATGGCCGGGAAATTAGAAAGGCATTTATAGCTGAAAAAAATAATATTTTAATTTCAGCAGATTATAATCAGATTGAAATGAGAATTTTAGCTGATTTAGCAGAGGTAAAAGAACTTCGAAAAGCTTTTTTAAACAACGAAGATATTCACGCGCTTACTGCAAGCCAAGTATTTAACGTACCTATAAAAAAAGTAGATGAAAATTTGAGAAGGAAAGCAAAAACTATAAATTTTGGTATCATCTATGGTATTACCCAATACGGTCTTGCAAAACAAATTTCAGTATCAAATCAAGAAGCTTTAGATTTTATCAATTCATATTTTAAAAAATTTCCCGAAATCAAAGATTATATGGAAAAAACAATTAGGTTTTGTAGAAAAAACGGATATGTAAATAATATTTTTGGTAGACGCATACATCTTAGGGGTATAAATGACAAAAATTTTAGCGTAAGAAGCTTCCAAGAAAGAGCTGCGATTAACGCACCAATTCAAAGTTCAGCAGCTGATATAATAAGACTTGCGATGATTAAAATTGATGACTTAATTAATTCAAATAAAATGCACAAAGCAAAAATGCTTCTTCAAATACATGACGAGCTAGTTTTTGAATGTCAAAAATCGAATCAAAAAATTGTTGAAAAAATCGTAAAAAAAACTATGGAGTCTGTCTCAAGTTCTGAGTACCATATGTTCAAAATCCCACTAGACGTAAACGTCAATTCTGGTGATAATTGGGATGAAGCTCACTAAAATCAAAATTGCCTAAATTTTGACAATTTAATTTAAACTATTAGGATATTAATATGTCTAAAACTATAGCACTTGTTGATGATGACAGAAATATATTAACCAGTCTAAGCATAGCTCTAGAGAGAGAAGGATTTAAAGTTCAAACATATATTGATGGAGAAAGCGCCCTAGTTGGCTTATCTAGAAATCCTCCCGATTTAGCAGTAGTTGATATAAAAATGCCTAGAATGGATGGAGAGGAACTACTTAAAAGGATAAAAAAAAAGATGTCTATTCCAATTATATTTCTAACATCAAAAGACGAAGAGGTTGACGAATTACTTGGTTTAAAACTTGGTGCAGATGATTTTATAAAAAAATCGGGAGGTTTTTCAATTAAGGTTTTAGTTGAAAGAATTAGAGTTCAACTAAGAAAAAAAAGCACTTCACAAGATGAAACTAAAAACTTAATTGTACATGGAAAATTAAAATTAGACCCTAGTCAACTAGAGTGTCAATGGAATGGAAAAAACCTTCCTGAAAAATTAACGACTACAGAATTTTTAATAGTAAAAGAGTTAGCCCAGAGACCTGGTGTTATTAAAGAGAGAGCGCACCTTATGGATATAGCTTATAAAGAAAATACTGATATAGAAGATAGAACAATAGATAGTCATATAAAAAGAATTAGAAAGAAATTCAAAAAGGTAGATGAAAAATTCTCATCAATTGAAACCCGTTATGGAAGCGGATATAGATGGAATATTAATTAATGAATTTAGTTAAAAGTTCATCATCTATTTTAAGAAAATTTTTGATATTTAACTCTGTTGTATTCTTAATATTAGGCTTATTCACTTTTTTTTATCTTAATGCTATTCAACCAAACTTAGTAAAACAAAGAGTAGAAAAACATACAGTTATAATAAACAATACCTCTAACCACATCGAAAGATTAAAAATAAATTTTGAAGAGAAGGACTTAAAAAATTTTTTAATATCAACAAGGTTTTTATTTCAAAATCTAGAAAGAGTTCAATTTTTTAATGTTGAAGGAGAATTAATTGGAGATACGAACATCATTGATTTAGATCAAAATGTTTTTGTTAGATCAGACGCAGTTATTCAGGAAAATATTGATGCTAATTCTAATATCTTTGAAAAAGATTTGTCTTTAGAAAAATCACCTCAAAAGAAAGAAAATATCAGTAATTTGATTTCAAATAAAAAAAATGAAGAACCAATTGTTATTGAAATAAAGAAAAATAATAATTTTTTTATAAAGACTCTAAACGGTCTCAAAATTGATAGTAAAGTTTTAGGTTATATACAGGTTACAGAACAAGCTAATGAAATTTTAACAGCCGTTGAAGAAAGACGAAATTTTATTCTTAGAACAGTAATAGCTATAGCTATAGCAATATTTGTATTCTCGATATTTTTAAATAAATATATTCTTACACCAATTGCTGCTTTAGTAGGTTATACCGAAGCTATAAAATCTAAAGATGACTCAACAGGAAAAATAGAAAAATTTTTAGAGAGAACGGATGAACTTGGTTTGCTTTCAAGATCCTTGAATAATATGACAACTGACTTACAGCAAAGGACTAGAAGAGCTGAAAATTCCTCAGCTGATTTGGCACACGAGATTAGAAACCCATTGGCTTCATTAAAGGGCGCATCAGAACTTTTAGAAAATTCTTCAGATAGGAACGAAAGAGAAAAATTAATTAAGATTTTGAGTCACGATGTAGAAAGAATTGATAGATTGATTACAGATTATTCACAAATGCTTAAAGATGAAGCTTCCTTATCTAGAGAAAAAATGAAAAAAATAGATTTACAAGTTTTAGTAAAAAATGTGGTTGATGAATTTGAGAGCAATTCAAAGGTAATAGAAAAAAATATAAAATTTAAAATTATTAAAGAAAAACCTAATGGTTACGACTTTCAACTTTTTGGTATAGATAATAGATTAGAACAAATATTAGCAAATCTTTTAGATAATGCTTTATCTTTTAGTCCAAACAATGGCCAAGTTTCAATCTATATACAAGGAAAAAAAGATACAGTTTCTTTTAATGTAAAAGATCAAGGCCCAGGTTTTAGCGAGACAAATACTGATAAGATATTTAAAAGATTTTATAGCAATAGACCCGAGAAATTTGGTGAACACTCAGGTTTGGGATTAAATATTGTAAAGAGTATAGTTGAAATGCATGGAGGAAATGTTCAAGCTTCAAATAGGACTGATAATCAAAGAGGGGCTCAAATTGAAGTAGTACTTCCCAAAAAATATAATCAATAGTGACTACTTGATTACTATAAATTAAATTGTTACAAGATTTTTATAAATGAGCCAAGATTTTAAAGTTAAAGATATAAATTTAGCTGACTTTGGTAGAAAAGAAATTTCTATAGCAGAGTCCGAAATGCCAGGCTTAATGGCATTAAGAAAAGAATATAAAGGTAAGAAACCTTTGAATGGAGCAAACATTCTTGGCTGTCTTCATATGACAATTCAAACAGCTGTTTTGATAGAAACACTTGTTGAACTTGGCGCAAGTGTAAGATGGTCTTCCTGTAATATTTTCTCAACGCAAGATCATGCTGCTGCTGCAATTGCAAAAGCGGGAATACCAGTTTATGCATGGAAGGGTGAAACGGAAAAAGAGTATTGGTGGTGTATTAAACAAACTATCGAAGGTGATAAAAGTTGGAAACCAAATATGATTTTAGATGACGGTGGTGATCTCACCGGACTAATGCACAAGGACTATAAAGATCTACTTAAAAATATTAAAGGAGTATCGGAAGAAACTACAACTGGAGTTTTAGCATTGAAAAAAATGGAGTCCAATAAAACATTGTTAGTCCCCGCCATAAATGTCAACGACTCAGTAACAAAATCTAAATTTGATAATTTGTATGGTTGCCGGGAAAGCCTGGTGGATGGAATTAAAAGAGCAACAGATGTAATGATGTCTGGTAAAGTTGCTATAGTTGCTGGTTTTGGTGATGTTGGTAAAGGAAGTGCAGCATCTCTTAGACAATCAGGTGCAAGAGTTATGGTTACAGAAACAGATCCTATTTGCGCACTCCAAGCCGCAATGGAAGGTTATGAAGTTGTATTAATGGATGAAGCTATTAAGGATGCAGACATAGTTGTAACTGCCACAGGTAATAAAGATATTGTAACTGCTGATCATATGAGAGAAATGAAAGACAGAGCAATATTATGCAATATTGGCCATTTCGATAACGAAATTCAAGTTGATGCTTTAAAGAATTACAAATGGACTGAAATAAAACCACAAGTGCACGAAATAGAACTACCAAGTAAAAAAAGAATTATTTTATTAGCTGAAGGAAGATTAGTAAATCTTGGCTGCGCAACTGGGCACCCAAGCTTTGTTATGAGCGCTTCATTTACAAATCAAGTTATAGCTCAAATTGAATTGTGGAATAACTCAAAAAACTACGAAAAGAAAGTTTATGTATTACCGAAGCACTTAGACGAAAAAGTTGCAACATTACACCTAGGTAAAGTTGGTGCTAAATTAACAAAAATGTCTAAGGAACAAGCAGACTATATTAGCGTTAAACCATCAGGACCATTTAAACCGGATACTTATCGCTACTAAAATAGTAGCCAATGTTGAAATATTATTTATCTCAAATAGATACTATATCTAAAAAAATTTCATTATCTTTATCGAAAACCGACTGTATATTTTTATACGGTGAATTAGGATCTGGAAAAACTACTTTTGTAAGAAGTTTGGTTCATCAGTTACAGAAAAAAAATAGAGTTAAAAAAACAGAAGTTGTAAGTCCAACTTTTAGCCTACTTCATGAATACGAGATAAAAAATATAAAAGTAATGCATTATGATTTATATCGATTAAAAAAAAGCAAAGAATTAGATAAACTCGGTATATTTCAAGAAAATGATAAAGTGATAACAATAGTTGAGTGGCCAGAGATAATTAAGAAAACAATTGCTAATAGACTTGAAATTACTTTTTATCATCAAGATGAACAAGAAAGAAGAAAATTGAAAGTAAAAGGTTACGGAAAATGGAAAAAATTTAAATTAAATGCAATATAAATTAAAAAAAATAAAAAGCGATGCATCTTTCAGAGAATTTTTTAGACTCAAAAAAGGAAATAAAACTTCAATTATCGTTACAGCAAGAAAAGAAAGATTTCGAAATTTAATTGCATATTCTACAATAAACAAATTTCTAAGAGGCAAAGGTATTTATACCCCCAAAACAATTAGTCAACATTTTAGTGAAGGCATTATGGAAATAGAAGATTTTGGTGATAATACACTCTTCCATTCTATCAGAAAATCAAAAAATATTTTTCCTTATTATAAAAAAAGCGTAAATGTAATTTTAAAATTACAAAAAATAAAACCAGTTAATAAAATTAAAATTAAATCGAATCAAAATTTAAAATTTGACAATTATAACTTAAAAAATTTACATGAGGAATCCGATTTATTTTTGAATTGGTACCTTCCTGGTGTCTTAGGTAAAAGAGAGTCTAAAAAATTTAAAACAAAAATAAAAATAGAATTAAATAAATTATATAAACAAATTTACTTCAAAAATAAGTTTATAGTCCACAGAGACTTTCACGTTTCAAATATTATGCCCGTGAAAAGTAAATTGGGAATTATTGATACTCAAGATGTTATTTTAGGAAACCCAATGTATGACGTGGCCTCTCTAATTGATGATGTTAGAATAGAAATACCATTACCAATAAAAAATAAAATTTTTCAATATTATTTTAAAAAGAGTACTTTAAAAAAAAATATGTATTATTTAAAAAATGATTTTGATATTTTATCAATTCAAAGAAATCTAAAGATACTTGGTATCTTTTATAGACTTAATAAAAGAGATAAAAAACCACAATATCTTAAATATTTACCTTATACTTGGAAACTTATTGAATTAAGAATGAAAAATAAAATTTTTAAAAATTTAGAAAAAATTTTACTAAATGCAGTAAGTAAAAAACTTAGAAAAAAAAGAAATTTTAAATGAAAATAAAAAAAGCAATTATACTTGGAGCTGGTTTTGGAAAAAGGATGTACCCAATTACAAAAAAAATTCCAAAACCACTCGTAAAAATTAAAAACAAAACTATACTTGAAAACACTATAAATTTTTTAATTTCACTTGGAGTAAAACATATTGTTATAAATACACATTATCTTCATAGTAAAATTTCAAGCTTTGTAAAAAACAAAAAATTCTCTTGTAAAATAGATTTAGTTTTTGAAAAAAAGAAAATATTAAATACTGGTGGAGGAATCTTGAATGCTTCAAAAAAATTTAAAAAACGAGTATTCTTTGTATTAAATCCAGATACTCTCTGGAGGAAAGAATATAGGAAAGAGTTTAAAAATTTAATAAAAATTTATCAAAAAAATAATAAACCAGCTATGCTTTTAATTCCAAAAAATAAAAGTTTTGATAAATCATTCAAAGGAGATTTTAATTTGAACTCTAGAAAACAAGTTTTGAGGCAAAAAAACAACAAACTTATTTTTACAGGTGCTCAAATCCTAACAAGATCAGTTTTTAAATCGAAAAAAATAAAGTCATTTTCTATGAACAAAGTATGGGATAATTTAATTAAAAAAAGAGAATTAGTAGGTATCGTAAGTAAACAAAAATTTTTACATATTAATAACTATAAAATTTACAAGAAGTTAATTAAGTATTAGTTATTATATCTTTTTTTCTAGACTGATCTAAATACTTTTTGCTCAAAACTTTACCTGAATTATCAAAGTCTATTACTAGAGGATTGCCAGTTGGTATTTCAAATAAATTTATATTTTTATCAGAAATATTAAAAATTTTTTTACCTAGAGCTCTTATTGTGTTCCCGTGAGCTGATATAATAATATTTTTTTCACTTTTAATATATTTTTCTATATTTTTTTCATAGAATGGTACAACACGATTGTAAGTATCCTTTAAAGACTCGGTGTCGGGTATTTTTTTTAATTCCTTATATAGTTTATCATTGTAAGAACTATATTCAGAATCTCTTTCTAGTGATGGAGGAGGGACATCCCAGGATCTCCTATACTTTTTAAACTGTTCTTCACCTAATTTTTTTTTAGTCTCAGCTTTATTTAGACCTGTTAGAGCACCATAATGCCTTTCATTTAATTCCCAATTTTTTTCGTATTTATATTTTTTTCCAAGAACTTCTAAAATTATCTCAAGTGTATTTATTGCTCTTTTAAGATAGGAGGTAAAGCAGATTTCAAAATCTATATTTAATTCTTTAATTAATTTTCCCGATTTTTCTGCTTCAGCAACACCTTTCTCTGAAAGATCAATATCAACCCACCCCGTGAATCGATTCTCTGCATTCCAGGTACTTTGTCCATGTCTGATTGCTATGAGTTTTGCCATTGAATATAATATATTTAATATATTAAATTATTAAAATGAAGGGTATTAAATTCTTTTATATAACTTGTGCCAAGAAAAAAGAAGCGCATAAAATAGCTTCGTTTCTAGTAAAAAAGAAATTGGTTGCTTGTGCAAACATGATAAATAATGTCGATTCAGTTTTTACTTGGAAAGGAAAAGTAACAAAGGCAAAAGAAATCCTTATAGTTGGAAAGACTATGAACAAAAATGTTCAAAAGATTATTCAAAACGTTAAAAAATTACACAGCTATGAAATTCCCTGCGTTATCTTTTTTGATATAAAAAATGGAAATACAGACTTCTTAAAATGGATAATAAAATCCGTATAGTTCATTATTTATATAATTTTTCCCTGATAGGTTTGTTAATTTTATATCTTTTTCCTGGAAGCTTAATTGGTTATTTTCTTTATGGAGATTTGGGAAAGCAACCAGATATGATTCCAAATCCAATCGGATCATCAATTAATCACGCAATTGCCTTTTTTTATTTAACAACTATTGGATTAATAAGTTATCTAAATCAAACTAGTTTTAATAAGATCGTAATTTTTCTCATCATATTGTCATTATTTTTAGAATTATCACATCTATTTATACCCAATAGAACTTTTGAGTCCTTAGATCTTTTCGCAAATTTCCTTGGAACATTTTTAGCTATTGTTATAATCTTTTTATATAAAAAGTTTAAATATGGAAAAATTTGACGAGAGAAAAAAATCCTTTGAAAAAAAATTTGCTCATGATGAGGAATTAAAATTTAAAGTTGCTTCAAGAAGAAATAAATACCTTGGTCAATGGGCTTCTCAAAAACTTGGTTACGATGAGAATAAGGAAAAAGAATACATTCAATCTGTGATCAAAGCTGACTTCCAAGAGGCTGGAGATGAGGACGTATTTAGGAAAATCCAAGCAGATTTAAAAGGTCATAATATTTCTGATGATGATATTAGAAAGAAGATGAAAGAATTTCATGAAAAAGCTAAGTCTGATTTTATTTAGTGTTTTAGTTTTATTCTTTTCTAAACATTCATTGAGTACAGAAAAAATAATTTCTGACTTTTCAAATAAAGTAAAGGTAATTGATGGAGACACAATAACTATTAAAGGTAAAAATATTAGACTACATGGTATTGACGCACCAGAAATAAAACAAATTTGCTACAATAAATATAATAATCCTTATATGTGTGGAATCATCGCAAAGGATTATTTGGAAGATCTTATAAACCGTCTTGGTGTAAAAGAAAAAAAAAAAATTTATTGTTATTATTCTAGCAGGGACAAATATAAAAGAATTGTAGGCAAATGTTATATTGGAGCAGAAAGTAAGATTCATTTGAATTTCAATATGGTTAGATTCGGATATGCAGTTGCTTACAAAAAATATTCAACTGATTACGTAAAAGATGAAGAAGAGGCAAAATTTATGGAATGGGGTTTATGGAAGGGCAAGTTTGATTTACCAGAGGAATGGAGAAGAAAAAATAAATAATTTATAATGCTTTAGTGATTCGAAAAAAAAATATTTATTTATTTATTTTATTATTCTTTTTTGCAGCCTGTTCATCTGTTCCAAAAAATACAAAAAATAGCTGTGCGATATTTGAAGAACGTTACCTTTGGTATAAACATACAAAAGCTGTCGAAAAAAAATGGGGCGTTCCTGTTTATATTCAGTTAGCATTTGTAAAAAAGGAGAGCGATTTTAATTGGCTTGCAAAACCTGAGCGAATTAAACTTTTTAAAGTTATACCTTACAAACGTAAATCTAGCTCATTTGGTTACTCCCAAGCAGTTAAAGGTACCTGGGAGCAGTATAAAAGAGAAACTGGAAATAAATTAGCTACAAGAGCCAGATTTAAAGACTCGGTTGATTTTATCGGATGGTATGTGAGTAAGACACACAAAATTTTAAAAATACCTAAGAATGATGCTTATAGACAATATCTTGCTTATTACAAAGGCTGGGGCGATTACAAAAATTACGCTAAAGATAAAAAAGCAATTATTTACGCAAAGTCTGCGAGGGATACAGCTTCTAATTACAGAAAACAGCTAACAATGTGTAAAGATAAATTAAATAGGAAAAAATATATTATTTACTAAACTCTTTACTTAATTGAATATCTATTTCATCCATTCTCTTAGAATTTTTACAAAGTAATAAATAAAACACTGGTGTTGTAAATAAAGTTAAAAAAGTACTGATTAACATCCCACCAAATATAGTACATCCTACAGCTAATCTTATTCCTTCGCCCGCGCCTGGTCCTATATTTCCAATTATTAAAGGTATCATTGCAATCAGAGTGGATAAACTAGTCATCATTATTGGCCTAAACCTTCTTTTGCAAGATTCAACAATTGCACTTTCAACTGTTTTTCCAGAAACGCGAAGTTGATTTGCCCAATCCACAATTAAGATACTATTTTTTGTTGCAATACCTATAAGAACAATTAGTGCAATTTGTGAGAAAATATTAATCGTACTTCCAAACAATAATATAAAAATTAAACCTCCAAGAGCTGCCAATGGAACTGTTAACATTACGACAAAAGGCTGTCTCCAAGCATTAAAAGTACCTGCCATCACAAGATAAGCGCTTACTAGTGCCAGAGCAAAAATTACTAATAGTTCACCGGAAGCTTCTTTAAGATCTAAAGATTTACCTTTGTAAAAAATACCAGCAGTTGGTGCTTTATCATCAATTGTTTGTTCAATAAACTTTAAAGCTTCATTAAGAGTATATCCTCCTACCAATCTTGCTGTAATTGTTACAGATTTAGATCTTTGGTAACGGGTTAATAATTTAGGAGAACCTTTTTCTTCAAAACTTACCACATTAGCTAGAGAAATTAATTTCCCTGTCGTTTCAGACCTAACGAATATTTTGCTAAGGGTTTCAGTATTTCTTCTATCTTTAATGTCTGCTTGTAAAATTATTGGATATTCTTTTCCAGACTCATTTAGTGTAGTAACACTTTTACCTGAGTACAATGTTTCAATTGATTTACCAATCGATTGATTGGAAAGACCTAAATCTTTAGCTTTGTTTTCGTCTATAATAAGTTTTACTTCAGGTTTATTTTTAGTGTAATCCGAAGTTATATCAGCCAGTCCTCTATTATTTCTAAGTTCAGCCATTACTTCATTTTGCCATTTATATAAAATTTCATATGATGGACCTGTCATTGTAACTACAACTGGTTTTTGATAATTACTAACTCTTACTGAATTTGGTGTTAGTGGAAAAGCCATCGTGCCTGGAACAGTTACAATCTTTCCAATAGCTTTTCTAACTATTTTCTGAGCACTCTCTTTTCTATCTTTCCAATTATCAAGTAAAGCAATGATAATAAAACTATTGTAAGATTGTGAAGACCTTCCAAATCCTGGAACTCGCATTATAAGTTTTTGATAAGGTTCATTTTCGTCTTGAAGTAATGGAATTAATCTTTTTTCAACTTTTTCTGCTTTATCTACTGTGTATTCAAAGGATGATGACTCATCAGTTTTTCCAAATACCAAATAAACACCTCTGTCTGGATTTTGCTCTAATAACGTTTTTGGCGCAAAGCTAAAAAGAAAAACAGCCAGACCAACAACAAAAATCATAAACCAAACTATAGTTTTTGGTTTTTTAATCCAATAACCTAAAGTATCAGAGTAAAATTCTTCAAATGAGTTGAATATTCTTTCAAATTTTAAAACGATTTTAGATTTTGATTTTTTCTTATTAAGTAATTTTGAACCAAGCATCGGTGCTATCGAAAGAGCTGTGAAAGTACTTATGACAATTGCAATAGAAAGTGTAATCGCCATTTCTCTGAACAATGTTCCACTAATCCCTCCGATAAATAATAATGGAGCAAATGTTGCTAATAGAATTATACTTGTGGAGATAATTGCAAAAATTACGTTTTTCGAACCAGTTGCGGCAGCATTAAGAGGAGTATCACCTTGTTCTATACGATGGTAAATAGACTCTGTCATTACAACGCTATCATCTGTAACGATTGCTACACTTAATATAATTGCAAGAAGAGTAAAAACATTGATCGTTAGACCGAAAATCCACAAACCTAAACATGCTCCTATTAAACTTACTGGCAAAGTTACGGCTGGCACAATAGTTGCTCTTATATTTCCTAAAAAAAGATAAATAATTCCCACAACTAAAGCTAAAGCTAAAATTATGGATTGGTAACACATTTGAATAGCTTCTTTTATATAGGTGGCTCTATCAAAACTTACAGATAACTTAAGACCATCTGGTAGTGTTCTGCTTACCTCTTGTATTTTTTCTCTTATATTATTTGAAAGTGTGACTGTACTTTCATTTGTTCGAGCGTATATACCTATGCCCACAGTATTTTCATTTAAAGTATCAGGACTTTGAGCTTTAAACAATGTTTTTTCAGATACAGGACCATAACGGACGTCTCCTAGGTCACTTAAAGTTATAGTTTTACCTTTAATCTTCTTAATAGGAAGTTTTTTAATAGAATTAATATCTGTATAAGTTTTTCCTAAATCAAGAGTAAGATCAACATTATTTGCTTCTATAGTTCCTGCAGGCACAGCAATATTATTTTTTCTTATAGAGTTTTCAACTTCCCTTATATCTAAATCATTAGCACTAAGTTTGACTGGATTTAGATATACCCGCACAGCTTTTTCATTTATTCCACCAACAATAACTCGTCCAGTTCCAGGAACAGAACTAAAAGCATCTACTAAGTTTCTTTTAACATAATCACCTATGTCTAAAGAGTCCCAAGTTGTACTACTCACTGATAACCACATACTTGTTGAAAAGCCCGCGGAAGCTTTTCTTACTTCAGGCGCTTTACTATCCTCAGGTAAATTATCAATTACTCTTGCTATTCTTTCTCTTATGTCATTAGCGGCATCATCAATATCAATACTAGTAAAAAATTCTATTTTTATTGTGCTTCTCCCAATTTCAGAAAGTGTGTCTATTGATTTAATTCCTTCAGCACCTCCAACAGCTAATTCAATTGGCTCAGAAATTTCTGATGCAATAATAGAAGGACTTGCACCTGTATATTTTGTGGAAATAACAACTTCAGGTGGTTGAAGATTTTTTGGAAGTTCTCTCGTACTTAGTTCAAAAAAAGTATAAAGACCAAAAACAACAAGCAGTAAAGAAAACACTGCGCTTAAAACTGGTCTCCTTATATTAAGCAAACAAAAATTATGCATTTTATCTATTTTGTAAGAGGCCTAACAGTCATCCCGTCAACTAGTCTTGCCAAACCTTCTTTAACAACTTTCTCATTAGCATTAAGGCCTTCTAAAACTTCAAGATTACCATCTTTTCTTATTCCTGTTACTACTTCAGTCTTTTTAATCTTGTTATTATCTAAAATTTTATAAACGAATTTTTTTTCATCCTCAAAAATAATACTAGTATCTGCTACAGAAAGCGCTTCTTTTTGGTCATAAAGAAGTTCAATATCTAAAAGTGATCCAGGGAGTATTTCAAGGTCAGAATTCTTAATTTGTGCTCTCGCTAAAATACTACGTGTTTGTGCATCTACCCTTGAAGCATGAGAAATAATTACTCCATTATACAATTTATCTTTGTATGCTAGGAATTTCGCGTTTACTTTAAGACCTTTTTTTAAAATAGCGGCATAAACTTCTGGTATTTGTAAATCACAAAGTATTCTTTTAGAGTCATCAAGAGTTACTATTATTGAATTTGTCCCAAGTATCGACGAACTTATACCTCTTGTTCCAATATTACCAGCAAAGGGGGCTGTAATAGTTTTATTTTGAAGTTTTGCTATTACCCCACCTTTTTTAACAGCTCTAAATTTTATATCCTCTAGTAGCTCACTTTTATTAATTTTAAATGAAGTTGTTTTGCTACTTAAAGCAGTACAGTAGCTTTCTATCGTTTTACTAAAACCTTTTTCTGAAACAATTTCTACTACTACTCCTGGTGGTGGACGTTTACTGAATTTCTTTTTGAAATAAACCCCCATTGCCGTTCTACCACCGATCACAGTAGCGACTATGATGAAAAATATTATTATCCCTATAGTTACTTTTTTAGATCTTTTCATTCTTTTCCATATTCTGACCAAGAGCCATCATAAATCACAGCATTTTTATCACTTATTAAAGAATAAGCCATACCTAAAACACAGGCTGTCATTCCAGAACCACACGTAAAGACAATGGGTTTAGAAATATCAATGTCATTTTTGTTAAAAATATTAATTAATTCTGACTTAGGTTTAAATGTATTAGTCTCTTTATCAATGCATTCTTGAAAAGGGATATTTTTTGATCCAACTATACACCCCTTTTTAAGACCAGGTCTTGGTTCTTCAGTTTTTCCGGCAAATCTTTCTCGGCTTCTAGCATCAACTGTTTGAAATAATGAATTTTTAACATTCTCATCAATTTGCTTTTTATTTTTAATCCATTCTGATTTTTCATTAACTTTATATTTTCTTATAGCTTCATGTTTTACTATATCACTATTAATCGAACGTTTCTCTCTTAGCCATTTTTTAAGACCCCCATCTAATACTGAAACCTTTTCATGACCAAAGTATTTAAGAGCAAACCAAAGTCTACACGAACTGTAAAGATCACTATTATCATAGATAATTATATGATCATCATTTAGAATTCCAAAAGACCAGAGCATATTTTTCCAATACTCTGCATTTGTCATCATATGCGGGAATGGTGATTCTCTGTCAGAGTGTTCATTTACATCCCAAAAAATCGCTCCTTTAATATGCTTTTCTTTGTACTCATTTTTTGCATTTCTATTTGTTGATGGCATGTGCCAGGAAGCATCAAATATTTTTACAGCGTTTAAATTTTTTTCAAGCCATTCTGTTGAAACTAAATTCATAATATACCTTTTCTTTTTAAGTAATACTGATGATATTCTTCAGCAGGTTGATAAAGTTTTTCTTCTGAAATATTAGTTACTATTTTTCCATTGAATTTTTTGTTGAATTCCTCTTTTATTTTTTCTGCAATTCTTTTTTGATTTTCGTCTTTGTAAAATATTTCTGATCTATACTGTGTACCTATATCTGGTCCCTGCCTATTTAATTGTGTCGGGTCATGAATTTTAAAAAAAAATCTTACTAATTCCTCATATGAAATTTCGTTTTCATCAAACTCAACTTTTATAGTTTCTGCGTGGTTTGTTGAACCTGAACAAACTTTTTCATAGGTTGTATTTGGGTCGTTACCACCGCAATAACCAACCTCAGCCTTTTTTACACCTTTAATTTTTTCAAATTCTAATTGTGGGCTCCAGAAACATCCAAGAGAAAAATAAGCAGTTTTCATTGTTTTAAAATTCTAATATGTTATTTCAATTAATTAAAGGTGGTAAAATGCTCTCAAAATCCCAATTAGCAATTATTTACATGATAGCTAGCGTAGCATGCTTCAGTATTATGGATATTATTGTAAAATATTTGAAAGAAGCACCTTTTGGCCAAGTCCTTTTTATGAGATTTGCGTTTGGCATGATTCCAATAGTTCTTCTAATCCCTCGCGAAAAACTTTCCACTTTTTACAAAACTAAAAGACCGGGACTTCATGCTTGGAGAGCAATATGGGGAGCAATAGCAATCGTTGCTTTATTTATTGGTATTAGAAATGTACCACTAGCTGATTGTATATCTTTAACTTTTTTAGGTCCTGTTTTCGTAACTATATTGTCTGCACTTTTTTTAGGTGAAAAAATTAGAATGACTAGAATTTCAGCAATTATTCTTGGGATTATTGGTGGGTTAATTATTATAAAACCTACATTTCACCAATTTAATTTATTTTATTTTATGCCTTTAATTTTTGCTTTTGGTTTTGCTCAGGTAGCTTTATCAATTAAATCTTTATCTAAAACTGAACCAAATTATTTAATAGCTTTTTATTTTTCATTATTATCAATGATAATTGGTCTTTGTACTCTAGTTAATGGTTGGATTTGGCCAACATTATATGAGGCTGTTCTATTTGTAATATTAGGTTTGGCTGGTGGTTACGCTAATATTTTACTAACACAGTCTCTGAGGATGGCAGACACTGGGCTTGTTACCCCAATTAAATATTTATCATTAGTCTTTGCTGCTACCGCAGGATATTTTATTTTTGGAGAGTCTCTCAAATTAACGACTTTGGTAGGTGCAGGATTTATAGTCGTTGGTACTTACATTATATTCAGAAGAGAAGAAACTTTAAAAAAACAGGTGGTTCCTCCAAGATATGAAACCTAAGTGGTGGAATAAAGGTAAAACATATCTTTACAAAAGAGATAAAGTGATGAGAAAGCTTTTAAGTGTCTATAAGGGGCACTTAACAACTCGAAATAATTTTTTTTATTCTTTAACCAGATCGATTATTTCGCAACAGATCTCAGTTTCTGCAGCAGATTCAGTTTTTTCAAAATTTGAGAAAAAATGTAAAGGTAAAATTAATCCAAAAATTGTGTCTCGTTTAACTATTACGGATCTTAGAAGATGCGGGCTTAGCAGAATGAAGGCATTAGGTATTAAAAGTTTGGCCGATAAAATTTTAGATAAATCATTTAATCCAAAATTAATAAAAAAAATGTCTGACGAAGAGGCAATTAATTACCTTTCATCTTTAAGACAAATTGGAAGATGGTCTAGTGAAATGGTGCTTATATTTTTCTACAATAGACCGAACATATGGCCTGTTCAGGATATTGGTTTACTAAGGGCAATTTCAAATAATTATAATAAAAAATACTTACCTCCCAAATCTTTTGTGAATAAACTACAAAAAAAGTTTTCACCCTATTGTACTCTCGCTGTAATGGCATTGTGGTATTCAGTAGACAACGAACCTGTACAGTATTAGATTTAAACAATGACAGAAAAACTAATTATTTCTTGGGATGATTATAATAAGACTGTAGAAAAATTAGCATTAATGGTTCACGAAAGTGGTTACAGGCCAACATTATTAGTAGGTATCATGCGTGGGGCTGCACCTATGATAGATGTTTTAAGTAGAGTTTTTAAATTAAAATGTGCTTACTTAGCTGTAGAGTCTTATAGTGGCAAAGGCGTTGAGGACGAACAGGGTGATATAGTTTTTTCTAGAGAAATGAGTTCAATTGCAAAAAATATGGGTGGAAAAATATTATTATGTGATGATTTATCTGATACAGGTATCACATTAAACAAAAGCGTAGATTGGCTTAAGAAGTATCAGCCAATAAAAGATAAAATTGAAGATATTAAAACTGCAACTCTTTGGAAGAAAAAAAAATCTACTTTTGAACCAGATTATTGTGCTGTTAAACTAAAAAATGATCCATGGATTGTTCAACCTTTTGAACATTACGAAGAAATAAGAATTGAAGAAATTGCAAAAAAGCATAAAAAAAAGGGTTAAAACTAAGTTTAACCCTTTTTCTTTTAAATATTTTTTAGTCTAAACTGAAAAGCTTAAAACACTAAGTACTGCTACAACCCAAATCGCAGGTGATGTTTTTGCTGCATTACCGCTTAGGATTTTTATAAGTGCGTAAGCTATAAATGCTAAAGCTATTCCGTTAGAAATAGAATATGTAAGTGGCATAGTTATCATTGCAATTACAGCCGGAGCTGCTTCTGCAATATCATCCCACTCGATATCAGTAATATTTCTAACAAATAAAACCGCAACATATACAAGCGCTGCGCCATCTATTTCTTTAGGTAAGCTAGTTGCTAAAGGTGCAAAACCAAGACATAAAAGAAATAGAACTCCAATTACTAATGATGTCATACCAGTTCTCCCGCCAGCTTTTACTCCAGCACCAGACTCAACATAACTTGTTACAGTCGTTGTCCCCATGAAAGCTCCAGCCACTGTACCAGCGCTGTCAGCAAGCATTGCTTTATCAATATCTTCAACTTTATTTCCTTTTATTTTTCCAGAAACGTTTGCTACTGATGTCAAAGTTCCAGCAGTATCAAAAAAGTCTATAAAGAAAAGTGTGAATATTACTGTCAATCCACCCCCTGATAAAACTCTTCCAGTGCTAAAACCTTCTACAGCATCAAAAAGATAACTCATTGACGGAGGAGCTGAAAAGATACCATTAAATTTTGCTAATGATTTTCCGCCCTCTATTGTAGCTCCAGTCCAGTCCCACATTGGTAGCCAAGCAAGAACGCTGAAAACTAAAATCCCAATGATAATATTTCCTTTTACTTTCATTTTTTCTAAAACAATCATTACTACAAGAGCTAAGCAGCCTAGAAGAACTAATGGGTTTTTAATGTCTCCCAAAGTAACCAAAGTTACTGGATGATCACCAACAACACCCATAATTTCTAGACCGATGATTGATAAGAAAAGACCAATACCTGCTCCAATTCCAAGTTTTAAACTTCTGGGAATTGAATTTATTATCCAAGCTCTTATTGGTGTAAGAGATATTAATAGGAACAATATTCCGGCTAACAGTACCGTTGCTAATGCTTCAGCAGGCGTATATTTCATTCCGCCAACAACACCGAAGGCAACAAAAGCATTAATACCCATACCAGGTGCTAATCCTATCGGCCAAGTTTTTCCATAAAATGCCATAATGAAACATGCAATGGCAGTTGCTACTATTGTAGCTGTAAACACACCTCCAAAGTCAAAAAATCCTTTTTCTGTTCCAGCAAACTCACCAGAAAGAATAAACGGATTTAAAAACATAATGTAAGCCATAGTCAGGAATGTTGTTACTCCAGCTACAACCTCAGTATTGAAAGTGGTTTTGTGCTTTTTATATTCAAAATATTTATCAAGCATGATTTTCCTCTTTCTGTGATTAAAATATAAAAAAGTTTTATGTGATTCTTCTTTCACAATCTAATGAAAAAGGCACAATACAATGATCTGTTTATTTATATATGTATTTAAAGTTGTATTTCTGTTTATAATTTTTAGTGTATTCTACAAAAAGTTGAATCATGGAAAAAAGACATCTAATTTTTTTATTTGTAATATTTTTAGCATTTCAGAGCTGTAAAACGGTAAGCAACAAAGTTGATGAAACAATTTCAGAAGAAGAAAAAAAATTAAGCAAATTTTTAAATAAAACAACAGAAGAACTTAAAATAGAGTTTGGTGAACCTGATTTAATTGAAATTACAGACAAGCAAAATAAAAATTTTGTTTATCTCAGGTCAAAATTAAAAATTAAATGTGAAAGAAGGTTTGAGATAAGCCCAAAAAATATCGTTGTGGGCTATAGCAGCAAGAATTGTTTCTAATTTAGATTTTGTTTGCTACTTTTAAAGCAAAAGCATAATCGAAAGCTATGTCTTCGATGATATTTTTTCTTCCTGACCTAGAACCATGGCCTGCATCCATTTCACATTTGAAAAGTAGTAAATTATTGTCAGTTTTATAATCCCTAAGTTTTGCGCAATATTTTGTTGGTTCATCAAATAAAACTCTTGAATCTGAAAGGGATGTAGTAATTAAAATATTTGGATAATCCTTTTTTTCAATATTATCATATGGGGCATATGAACGAATATATTCAAAATGATCTTTATTATTTTTTGCGTCTCCAAATTCTAATATTTCCCCTGGTGTTAACGGAAGAGAATGATCCATATTTGTTGTTAAATTATCTACAAAAGGAACAGCCATTATAGCTCCCAAAAAAATGTTTGGCTCTTGATTTATTACATTTGAAACTAGAAGTCCCCCAGCAGATCCTCCATAAGCAATTATTTTTTTGTTACTAGTATATTTTTTTTGGATTAAGAATTTTGCACAACTTATAAAATCAGAAAAAGTATTTTTCTTATTCATCATTTTTCCTTCTCTCCACCAAGCCATACCTCTTTCAAGACCACCCCTAATATGGCAGGTCGCCCAAATTATATTTCTATCAATCAAAGAAAATTTTGATGTTGAAAAATTTGGTGACATCGAACTTCCATAACTTCCATATCCATATAACAATAAATTTGCACTACCATCTAATTTAGTGTCTCTGTGATATGTAATAGTAATTGGTATTTCTCTTCCATCGTGACTAGGACAATTTATTCTTTCTACAACGTAATCTTCTCTCTTGTGTCCTGATGGAACTTCTTGTTCTTTAACAAGTTTTTTTTCTTTTGTTCTTAAATTATATTCAAAAGTTCTGGATGGTGTTTTAGGTGATTCATAACCAATCCTTATAACGTCAGTATCTTTATCTTTTTGCATTAAACTTATACCTGAAGTAATTACCTTTTCATCATCAAATAAAAGTTGCTCTTCTTTATTTGTTTTTACATTTCTAATAAAAATCTTTTGTAAGGCATCTGAAACTTCACCTCTAATAATCCAATTTTTTAAAAACGTAAGACCTCCCACTAAAACACCATTCTTTGCTGGAACAAAATCTACCCATTCCCCAAGTTTTGTTTGAGGACATCTTGCTATTCTAAAATCTTCTGCATCTTTATTTGTCCAAATCCACCACCATCCACCAAAACTATCTACAGTGTATTGAATACCCTCTTCCCTTTTTATAATTATTTTTGGTTTAAATTCTTTTTCATCTTTGTGAAAATAATATACCTCAGACGTTGTGTGTTCACTTGTATCAATGAAATAATAATTTTCACAACTACTCGTGCTTATCGAGCAAGTAAATCTTTCAGATTTTTCCTCAAAAATTAATTTATCTTCTTTGCTTGATGTTCCTAATTTATGTTGAAAAATTTTTCTAGGTCTATGTTGTGAGTCATGCTTTCTATAAAAAAAAGATTTATCATCGAAAGCCCAAACAACACCACCGGCCGTATCCTTAATAGGATCTTCTATAATCTTATTATCTGAAATTCTCCTCAAATAAATTGTAAAATACTCGCCCCCTTTATCATCAATTGAATACGCTAATAATTCATCATTATATGAAACCTCAAGGTCACCTGTGCTAAAAAACTTTTTCCCTTTAGCTTCTTGGTCTCCATCCCAATATGTTTCTACTTTAGTATCTCCAATTTTTTTTCTTAGTTTTTTTGAATAGTTGCCCTCCTTTGTAGTTTTAGTCCAATATTCGTACTTTTTATCTTTATAAGGCAAACTTTCGTCATCCAATTTAATTCTGCCTTCAATTTCCTTAAAAATTTTTTTCTGAATTTCCTCAGTATCGGCCATTTTGTCTTTTGTGTAAGCATTTTCTGACTCGATGTATTTTCTCACTTCAGGATTTACTTTGCTGGTATCTCTAAGTATTTCTAGACAATTATCTTGATGTACCCATGAGTAATCATCTACCCAATTGTACCCATGACAACTTTTCTTCTCAGGTTGTTTCCTTAATCGTGGTATCATATTTTTATGAATTTATTTTTACTCATTGGAATTTGTTTAGTAGTTTTATATCTTTTATTGAATTTTTTCGCTAAAGCAAGTAGCAAAAAAATCGCAAAAGGTATTAGATATATAATCTTTACAGTTGGAATCCTGTTAGCGATAGCTTTATTTATCGTTGGAAGATATGCTTTTAGTATTCCAATATTAATCTTTTTACTTCCATTACTTAAATTGAAAGGTATTGGTGGAATTTTTCAGCTTTTTCAACTCTGGAGATTGATAAGTTACCTTCGTCAGACAGGAAGGTATTCATTTAGATCAGGAACAAATTACTCGAAAGCTTCATCAAATATTTCAATTGATGATGCATATAATATTTTAGGCTGTAAAAAGGGTTGCACAAAATCTGAGGTGCTTTCAAAATATAAAAAAATTATGGCAAAGCTCCACCCAGACAGAAATGATACTGACACGACTAAACTCGCGCAAATGGTATCTGAGGCTAAAGAAACGATTCTAAAAAATGACTTTAGTTAACTTAACATTGAATTTGATTTAGCTAAAACTTCATCAAAAGATATTCTTTTGCTACCCAATGTATCATGTACTGTTGTATTTTTTTCTCCTACGGGTTCTATAACCTCCATTAATGAAGAATATTTGCCATATGTCATTACAGGACTATCCATAAACAATGTAAGCGTTTTGACTTTGAGTGCACAGGCTATGTGCGCAAATCCTGTATCATTAGAAACTACAAGGTCAGAATTTTTTATAATAGGTAAAGTTTCTTTGATTGTTAATTTTTCAAAAGACTCACATTTGTCATCAACACCAGAATCTTTAAATTTCTTGATTAAATCAATATCCTTTATTCCACCAGCTAAATAAAATTTACATTTATGTTTTTTTTTTAATTCCTGCGCAAGTTTAATGTAATTTTGAATATCCCATCTTTTAGTTAAACCAGATGCTGAAATACCTAAAACAACATGTTTTATATTTTTATCAAACTCATCAATACTTTCAATATTGAGATTTGGTTCAGTTGAGACTATTTCACCAGTTACGTTTTCTGTAAATATTTTTGCACTATGAACTAAATTATCTTTTGATCTAAACAGAGGATATTGCAATATAGATTTGACCCCTGAAAATTTTGTAATTAAGTTGTATCTTAAAGAACTATTAAAAATAAAAACCTTGTCAAAATTTCTTTTTTTTATTTCATTTGATAATTTGAAAAAACCCTTAATTCCATCTTTATCTTTGTCCAAAATAATAATTTCATCAATATTCTTATCATTCGATAATAGATCAGAGGCTTTTGAGCTCTCTTTTACAAGTAGGCTTACCTTGGTTTTAAACTTTTTAGAAATAGCATGTATGTAGGGTAGAAAAATAATAAGATCCCCAATACCGTATCTTTGTTGAATAATAAGAATTTTCATTCTTTTTTAATTTATAGTAACTTTATATAAAAAATTAGGAAAAAAATATGGCAGAAACATTAAAAGGAGTGTTTGCAGCGTCTATGTCGGTATTAAAAGGCGATTTAAGTTTAGACATTGAAGCAACCTTGCAACATTCAAAAACTAATTTAGATGACAACGGAGTAGGCTCAGCATTTTTTGGAAGTACAGGATGTGGCCAATTAATATCAGTTTCCGAGAAGAAAGAATTAATCAACTCTTTATCTAAAATGAAATTCAAGGAGCAAATACTTATAGGTCCTTCCTGCAATAGTTTAAGAGAAACTGTAAATATTATGGACTATGCTGTTCAAAAAGGAATGAAAAACTTTTTAATAATGAATCCTGCTTACTACAAAAATAATGATAATGGTGTTTATAATTTTTATTCAAACATTATAAAATCTGTTCCAGAAGCAAGAATTATACTTTACAACTTCTCAAATTTGAGTGGTTATGCTTTTTCTCAGGAATTAACAACAAGATTAATAAAAGATTTTTCTCAAATCGTTGGTATGAAAGATAGCACTGGAAATCTTTGGAATAATTTTAAATCTAAAAACTTTTCTATGTTTGTTGGTAGTGAAAAAAAATTAACTGATAATTTAAAAATCGGTGGAGCAGGAGTGATTTCTGCTACAACTAATTTTTCTGGCTCATTAGCTAAAAAAGTTTATGATGATTTTAAAAAAACTGGATCATCCACTGAAGATGAAAAGCTTAAGGATATTAGAAGTGCATTTGATGAAAGTGGGAATTTAATTACTGCTCTTCATACTTTGAAAAGTATCGAGAATAAAGCATACGCGAATCTTCTTCCTCCTTTAGAATTGCTAAACGAAAATAAAAAAGACGAACTAATTAAAAAATTAAAAGGACTTGGAGTCCTGAACAATAAAAATATAGCTGCATAAAATGTTACTTGCTAAATTATTATCTAAAATTTTTAAAAAAGAAAGTGGTATAGTTTTAATTGACTATTCTGGTCAAAAATATATTTGTGGGAAACCCAAAGGAGATAACCCCATTACTTTAAAATTACTTAAAAAAAATCTTAATTGGAAACTAATTTTGAACCCTGATTTAAATTTCCCGGTAGCCTATATGAATGGTGATATAGTAATTGAAAACGCATCTTTATTGGAATTTTTAAATCTCTTATTTAAAAATTTAGGTAATAATGAAATTACTAAGACATCTTATTATTTAAAAAAAATTTCTAGTTTATTTAAAAATTTGACCCCTAAAAGTTTATCAAAAGCTAAATCTAGCGTTCAATACCACTATGATATGGGAGGAGAAAAGGGAGAAAAACTTTATGATCTCTTTCTTTCGAAAGATCGATTTTACAGCTGCGCCTATTGGAAATCAGATAACGAAACATTGGAACAAGCTCAGCAAAATAAAGTTGATCATATAATTAAAAAATTAGGAAAAATTAAACCTGGTAGTCGAGTAATCGATCTTGGTTGTGGTTGGGGAGGAATGGCTTTTGAACTTGCAAAGAAAAAAGGTTGCGAAGTAACGGGTATATCTCTAAGCAAAAATCAAATCGAATATTGTAAGAGGAAAGCCAAAGAATTAAATTTAGATAACCAAGTAACTTTCGAATTAAAAGATTTTAGAGATGTTAAAGGAAAATATGATTACGTAACGAGTATTGGTGCTTGGGAACATTTTTTAAAAAGAAACTATTTAATTGCCCTAAGAAAAATTTACGAAATAATGAGCGATAAGGGTGTTTGTATTTTGCACACAATCGGTAGTATTTTGCCTCCTCAACCTAACGCACCCTTTATTCAACGTTATATTTTTCCAGATGGTGAAATTCCGCATGAGTCTGATATGGCTAAAAATATTGAAAAATCTGGATTGATAATGTCTGACCGTGAAACACTTGTAAGACATTATGATAAAACGCTAGAAGCCTGGCTAAATAGATTTTTAAAGAATAAGCATATCGTTAAGGATTTGTTTGACCAAAAATTTGTTAAAATGTGGGAATTTTATCTTGCTAGCTGTAGTGCCGCTTTTAAATATAGAGATTTAGTTGTGTTTCAGTACCAACTTGTTAAAAACTTTGATGCAATACCAAGTAATCGGAGAGATTACATTTACAGCTGATGGGTATCTGCTATTAATAAAATAGCAGATGAAAAAAAAGAAAAAACTAAGAAAAATTAAAAAAAGAGTCAAAAAAACTCTTAAAAGACCAAAAATAAAGGAAAGAAAAAAACAAAAAAAAAACAAACATAAATCGAGAAGAAAAGTAAGATCCACTAAGATTCAATCCAAAAAGCTGAATTTTAAAAAGCTTTTAAAACTTCCAGAGGTTCGGGTTAAATTTAGCTTTAAAGACTTTTTAAAAAAAATGATTTCCCCGATTACCAATAGAATTGTTGTTTATAAAAAAAATAAAGTAAAAGACCAATTAAAAAAGGCTAGGGAAATTGAAAAACAAAGAAAAATACAATCTTCTTTAAGAAAAGAACTTCTTAAAAAAGAGATAAAAGAAGAAAAACTATTAGCGAGAAAAAGAGCAGCAGAACTAAAAAGTTTTATAAGAGAAGAGCAAAAAATTATCAGGGAAAAAGAAAAAGAAAAACAAGTTAAATTTTTAGAAGAGGTAAGACTTGAGAAAAGCTTAGAGAAGTTCAGGGCTAGGGAGCTAGAGGAAATAAAGGCTATTGAAAAGTATAGCTTAAATATTGAAAAGGAGGATTATAAAGCTTTTCAAGATAGAATAGACCAAGTCCGTGAAAAGTATAAAGCTCTTAGAAATGAGAGGTTAAGAAAGCGGGTAGAGGAACTGGGCGTTACTCTATCAGATCAGGCAACGGTTGAAGAAATTAGAGCAAAAGAAAAAGCTTATTTAGCTCAAAGAGAGCTAATTGAGACGAGTTTGTATAGTTTTACTCGGAGTGCTACGAGCCTTGTATACCAAATAAATAAAAAATATTTACCAAAGAACGCAGATCTTTTAAGGGTTATAAATT
Source organism: uncultured Pelagibacteraceae bacterium (assembly GCA_902567495.1). Classification (GTDB taxonomy): domain Bacteria; phylum Pseudomonadota; class Alphaproteobacteria; order Pelagibacterales; family Pelagibacteraceae; genus Anoxypelagibacter. The sequence continues at coordinate 46,208 of CACFMO010000003.1, read as the reverse complement.
TAGTTTATGAACAATCAGAAATCATTATCAGGGAAGACCAAGAGCAAAATGAAAATTTTTTAATACTGATTTATGTAAAAGATCAGGATGCGAAAAAAGAAATTATAGTTGAAGATAAAATCAAGAATGAGACTAGAGAATATAATCGAAATGAAATATTTAAATTTGGAGATGATTTAACTGACAGTCTTATACTTTATCTAGAGAGGATGAGAGAGAACTTTAAAAAAGCTAGTTAATGAGATCATCTAATTTTTTAATCTCACCAATTTTAAATAAAATTGCATCCTCTTTTTTGTAACCAACTTTTTCAGCATTTGCTTTGAATCTAACTGGAGGTTCCCAAATAGGTTCTAAACTTAAAATTGCTGTACCCCAATGCATTCCTATAACTCTTTTAACTTTTAAATCTTTCATTAATGACAAAAGTTCTTCAGGGTTCGCATGGGCAGTAGATTTATCTTTGACAGGAATAATTGGATAGAAATTATAAGCGCCCAAATTTCCAAAACCCAAATCGATAGGACCAAATTTTTTTCCTAATTCTTTATAAAATGGCGCAGGACCAGTATCACATGCAAAAAAAATTTTTTTATCTTTATATTCGATTAAAAAACTTCCCCAAAGGCTTCTATTCGTATTTCCATCCCCCCAAATCCACCTCTTAGACCAATGTTGGCTTGGAAGCATAGTCACCGTGATCTCATCATTAATTTTTATTCTATCAAACCAATCCATTTCTTTAACAGTATCTTTTTTATACCCATTCCTTGTAAAATATTTTCCAAGTTTAAGAGGCGCAAGAACTTTAGCATTTTTGTAAGGAAAGTTTTTTATAGTGCGAATACTCATGTGATCATAATGATTATGAGTTAGTAAAAATAAATTTATTTTAGGAATTTCTTCAAGAGTTAATGGAGACTCTATAAATTTTTTGGGGCCAAATATCATAGGTCCATAATTTTTTTCAAAAACAGGATCAGTAATAATTGTAGTGTCTCCAAGCTTAATTATAAAGCTCGCGTGGTCAAGCCACATTACATACGAATCAGATTTATGTTTTTCGAGATTTTTTAAAACTATTTGTTTATCTATTACATGTTCAGGCGGGTAATCAATCTTAAGTTTCTTTTTTTCCTCTCTAAAAACTTTCCAGTCCCATTTAAAATTGGGGTCTCTTTTAGGGCCACCCTCAAGATTTCTAAAGGCATGTAATTTTCCGTCCTTATAAATATGATGATATGGTTTTTTATCCATCGCACTTAAATTACTAAAAGAAAAAATGAAAAGTATAAATAGGAAATATTTTATCATTCGGTGTCTTTTTTATCGTTTTTAGAATCAAAGTTCACGATTAAAAAAGACACCAATAGTGCGGCAATACCAAGCAGTATAAGGCCAATGGTTATCATACTTTCTAAAGCGTTCCCAAAATTAAGATTTTTTAGCTATCTTAGGACAGTTTTGTTTAGAAATTCTTTTTCCAAAGGCATCATTACTCATAGTTTTGTCAACAGACCAAATGAATGATTTTTCATAGGCACCAGTTGATTTGTCTGGACTAGTACATTTAGTACCAAGAACATAACGGTTACTACAGTTTACCAGGAATAATGCACACGTTAAAATGATAATTATATTTTTCATAGATTGAAAATAATTAAACTTTTTGTTTCAAGAGGGGCTGAAATTTGTTTTTTTTATGCGTCTAGAATAATTCTGTGCATCATTCTTCTTCCTTGAAAAGGTGTGGCTGAATGTATGACTGAGTGATTATCCCAAATAACAATTGTGTTTTTTTCCCAGAAAAAGCTTGTTTGAAACTCTTTTTTCGTTTGATGGTTGAATAAAAACTTAAGAAGATTTTTAGATTCCTCTTCACTGAGATTTTTTATGGCAATTGTGTGACCAGGACTTAAATAAAGTGCTTTTTTACTACCAACTTTTTTTACAATTGAGTGTTCAGCTAAGAAATCTTTTGACTTTCCAGTTCCTCTCTCAGCTTCTCGCTCCAGTCTTGTAACTGATATTGGTCCTGATGAACTAAAAACACCTACAAGATTTTCGATTTTATCTTTAGTTTTTTGATCTAATGCTTCGTAGGATGCTAACTGAGAAGCGAAAAGAGTCTGACCCTGATCTTTCTTTACTATTTTTCCCATAAGACATGTATATTTAGGCGTTTTATTCAAATAACTACTATCTGTATGCCATCCTTCACCGTAAGATTTTCCTTTATCGTTCTCTTTTCTTTCTACAACAGTAATACCTTTATGGTTTTCTAAATCTTTTAACATTGGATACTCTTTAATTTTACCTAGCTCTTGGGCAAATTTTAAATACTCACCTGGCTCTAAATTTTGGTCCCTGAAGCAAACAAAACCATAATTATTTAAAGCTTCTTTGATTTGGTTAATATTTTTTGGTTCTATAGATTTAAGATCACAAGAAATTGAAGCACCAATATTGTTTTTAAACGGATCTACTTTTATATTCATTACTCACTACTAAAATAGATATCTCTATAATATGCAATAATTTTTTGTTTTGAATTATTCGAGTCTGAAAATATAGCGATAAAGTTAGTAAAAGAAATACCATGTATTTCTTCAAGTAATTCCTTAACATTTACTTTTCGAGTATGCCATTCACCGCTCTTATCATTTGAAATTACGTAATCTCTGCTTCCTTTTGTCCAAGGACTTTGTTGAAGAAAACCTTCTTCCAAAAACGATGAGTGAGCTAAGCTTACTAATTTAGCACCAATTTTTTTTCCATGACCTACCATAATTCTAGCAGTCCAATCGTGTCCATCTTTTGTTTTTTGATCAATATTTGTAAAATCTTTTTCAATCTTAAAAGTAATATTTAAAAAAGGCATTTCATTAAGAAGTTCTTTATCAATTTCCATACCAAGACCTGTTGCTGTTCCGTCAGCCTCAGCCTTTAAATACCACCCCTTTTCATCTCTACCATTGCTATAATTTGTTTTTTTTCCAAAACCTCTTTTTTTAAGAAGCTTCATACCTTTGTCACTAAAATCGATTCGGAATTCTTTTGAATTGACAGTTGTAAAAATAAATAGAACAGATAAAAAATATGCAAAAAATCTCATGAATTACATTGTTTAAATTAAAATTTGTAATTTAGCAAATACACCGTATATATAAATGAATGGATACAATACTAATTACACTTATAGTTGTTTTACTAGTTTTAAACATTTTAGTGCTGTTTTTCCTGTTTCGTAACAAGCAACAAAAAACTGAGGACCCCACACAGGCTTTTAAAAATGAATTCAATTCTTTCAAAGATACTTTCAGCCAGTCTTTTGGAAGTATGTCAAAGGATATAGCAAAAGACATGTCAGGTGCCTTAACGAGAGTAGATGAGAAAGTGGGAGTTTTTAATAAACAAGTCGAAGCCTTGAATAAAAGCCAAGAAAATTTTAGTCGAATACTTGCAGGAGTAAAACAATATGGAGTTCTTGCAGAATTTTCTCTAGCCTCACTTTTAAAAGATTTATTACCTGCCTCCCAATACATTGAAAATGTTAAAACAAAACCCGATGAAACAGGAGATACAGTTGAGTTTGCTATTAAACTTCAAGATGTTTTAGTTCCTGTAGATAGTCATTGGCCAATTGAAAAATTTAAAGAGATAGATAATGCTTACCAAGCCAAAGACAAAGAAGCATTGGCTGATGCCAGAAAAGATTTAGCTGCAGCGTTTAGAAATAAGGCTAAAGCAGTGAGTTCAAAATATATTGCTCCACCTAAAACAACAGACTTTGCAATTGTTTATGCACCTACAGAAGGATTATTCGCAGAACTTTCAAGTTACCGTGATCCAAAGACAAAAGAACTTTTACTAGAAGAGCTTAGAACAAAATATAAAATTACTATTGCAGGACCCAATACTTTATCAGCACTTTTGCAGTCTTATCATTTAGGATTTCAAACACTTAAAGTTCAGAAACATGCAACCCAGATTTATAGTGACCTAAAACTTATATCCAGAAGATTTGAAAAACATTTTGATGGGATTATTGATTTAAGAAAAAAATTAGAGCAAGCCATGACTTCAACTGATAGTTTTGGAAGAGACGCTAGATCTATAATGAATACTCTGAATAACATTAAAGATCCAGGTACAGTAAAAGAGACAGTTGAAGAAAACTCTGATAAAATAAAAGTCTTTAAGTAAATAAATTTTCAATATGTCAAATTTTCTATTTTATGATTTCGAAACAAGTTCTTCAAATAAAGCCTGGGGACAAATTATTGAAATTGGAGCTATACTTACCGATGATGATTTAAATGAGTTAGATCGTTTTGAAGCGAAATGTAGGCTAGCACCGGGTGTCATTCCTGAAGCTATGAGTTTAATAGTTTCAAATACTACTCCAAAAAGATTAAAGGAGACTAATTTATCTCATTATCAGATGGTAAGGCAGTTTGTAGAAAAATTAAAAAGGTGGGGTAAAACAACTTACATAGGTTGGAACAATATCGATTTCGACCAAATCTTTTGGAGGCATACTCTTTTCCAAAGTTTGGAATACCCTTTTGCTTCCACAGTTAATGGGAATAAGGAAGGCGATCTAATTAATTTGGCTAGAGCTGCTAATCTCTACTATCCGGGCACACTTAAAAATAGGACAAATGAAAAAGGAAATCTAGAATATAAATTAGATACTATGGCTCCATTAAATGATATTGAACATGCTGCACATACTGCTATAGGAGACTGCTTAGCTACATTAAAAATTGCAAGAATTATAAAAAAGAAAGCACCAAGTGTTTGGAATGCTTCTCTTATGACTATAAATAAGGAAGAAAGTTTAAAAGTAATTAAAAACGAAAAACTTTTTTGCACCAATGAATTTTATTATGGCAAGGTTGTTCCTTTTGTTCAAACTTTTGTTTGTCAGCACCCGATTTATCAATGGCCAAAAACCTTCGATTTAAAACATGATCCTAATATTTATATGAGTATGCCTCTAGAAGCTCTTAAAACTGAACTAAAAAAACAACCAAAAGTAATCAGAACTTGTCGACATAACAAACACCCAATTGTTATGAATCCATCTTACATAGATAATTTTGAAGTATATAAAATGATTGGAATAAAAAAACTAAGGGAAAGAGCTGAAATAGTAAAAAAAAATAAGGAATTTTCCGAAAAAGTTCAATTAATTTTAAGAGATGAGGCCCTTGAGAAGGCAGAGACAAAATCTCAAGAAGATGTATATGAAGAGGAAAGTCTATATAATTTTCCACCACCTGAAGATAATAAGATTTTAAGTGGTTTTCACGAGGTAGATTGGGAAAAAAAATTAGGATATTTACAAAAATTTAAAGATAAAAGGCTGCAATATTTTGGAAAAAAAATTATTTATCAAGAAAAACCTGACCTCTTATCAAAAGAGGATTATGACGAAATACACGGAACAATCGTAAAAAGAGTTCTGTCGACGACTGATAAAAAGAAGTGGAATACTATACCAAGGACATATAAAGAGATTGATGATTTGCGAGCTAAATTTGAAAAAAACAAAGAAACAAAAAAACTTAAAATGCTGGAGGACATTAACGTATACGTTGAAGAATTAGAAAAAAACTACTCAAGAGCGTAGTTGACATTTAAAAAAAAACACATATCTATAAATTATGCCAACAAAAAAAGTCACCGACGATAATTTTGATACTGAAGTGATGAAATCACAAAAACCAACTATTGTTGATTTTTGGGCTGAATGGTGTGGGCCATGTAAACAAATTGGGCCAATCTTAGAGGAGATCTCTAATGAAATGTCTAATGAAGTAAACATTGCAAAACATAATATTGATGAAGAGCCCAATACCCCAACAAAGTTTGGTGTAAGGGGAATTCCTACAATGTTATTATTTAAGGCTGGGGAGCTTAAAGCCACTAAAGTTGGAGCAACCACAAAGTCAAATATTGTTTCTTGGATAAAAGAAAATATTTAATTAATACTCAAAACGTGTCCTACCAAGTATAAACTTCCAAAAACAACTATAATACTTTTTTCTTTATCAGGAATTTTTTTTAAAGCATCTTTTATATTTTTAGACTCAACTGCCTTTAAACCACTTTTATAAACAATTTTTTTTAATTCTAACGAGCTTAAAGCACTTGGTTCGTCCGGAATTTTAATCGTTACAACTTTTTTGAAAATGTTTTTGAAATTTTTTATAATTTTGTCAGGATTTTTATTTTTTAAACTTCCCCAAATACCATAAATAGGAATTTTAAACTTTTTTAAATAATTAGCCAAATTCTTTGTCGACATTTCACTATGACAACCATCTACTAAAATCCTGTTTTTTCTATTTTTCGTAAGTTTTCCCTGAATAAATTGAACACGACCTTCAAACTTAATCTTAGGAACTACATTTTCTATTATTTTCGATTTAACCCCTAAGTCTAAAGCAACTCTTATAGCCAAACCTACATTATCCCATAATCCGTCTGATTTTATGTTTTTTGAATAAAGATTTATTTTATTTTCTTTATCTTTATAAAATTTTTTATTTTTAAAATTTATAATTTTCCAAGAACCATAAAATAACTTTTCACTAGGATTTTCATTTAATATTTTTTTTATAATTTTTAGTGTCTTTAAATTTTGTTTACCTACATAAATATTAGAATTTTTACTTAAATATCCTACTTTTTGTTTACAAATTTCATTAATTGTTTTTGGCCTAATCCATTCTTGATGCTGATAATTTATATTAGTTATAACTTGTGCCATGGGATTGTCCCATAGGTTAGTACTATCTTTTCTAAAGAATAGGCCACTTTCAATTAAATTGAAGGAATCAAGTTCAGTATTTTTAGCAGATAGTACATAAATACATGTTAGTAGCTCAAATAAAGTTAATTTGACTTTAGTTTTTTCAATAAATTTTACATATTTTTTAATTTCTATCGCAGAAATAAATCTATTCCCTAACCAAAATCTGTGTCGAACATCATATAAATGAGGACTTGTAAATGTATTTACTTTACGTTTATCTGCTTCCAAAAAATATTTAAGCGATGTAAGAAAACTATTTTTACCATCGCTTCCAATAACATTAATAATATTATCTAACTGTTTATGTGGGTTATCTAATTTTTGTAAAACTTTTTTAATTCTAGATAGATCTAAGTTAATTCTACGACTATACCGCTTTTGGAGTTTTTTGTAGATTTTCTTGGATATCTGACTCGTCATTATTTATACCAGATATATTCTTTACTTCTTTTTTCTTCAACAAAATTGATAAAAGAGTAGATATTGTTGATCTTAAATATTTTCTTTCAACGACCAAATCAATTCCACCATGATCTTTAACAAATTCTGCAGTTTGGAAATCTTCAGGAAGTTCTTCTTTAACAGTATTTTGAATAACTCTTCTTCCTGCAAAAGCTATTACAGACTTTGGTTCACCAATTAGTATATCACCTAAAGTTGCAAAACTTGCAGAAACTCCTCCAGTTGTTGGATTTGTCATGACAACAATGTAAGGAAGATTACTTTTCTTTAGTTCATTAACTGCTAATACAGTTCTTGTCATCTGCATTAACGCAATAGCCCCTTCCTGCATCTTCTGACCTCCTGAACAGCTAAAAAATATAAAAGGGGTTTGGTTAGTAATTGCATTTTGAACACCATGAATAAAAGCCTCACCTGAAGCTGCCCCAACAGCTCCTCCTATAAAATTAAAATTTTGAGCCCCGACGGTAACTCTTAAACCATCTAATTTTCCTTCGGCAATTAAAACTGAATCATTTTGATTTGTTTTATCTCTTGCTTGTTTTAATTTAGTTGAATATTTCGGGAATTTAAGAGGATCATCATCTGGCTCAGGCGTTTTTAAAATTTGAAATTCTTTATTATCAAAAAATATTTTAAATCTTTCATCGCATGTTAATTTATGATGAAAACCACAAGATGGACAAACACTTAAGTTATTAAAAAGTTCATCTTTATAAATTAACTTTTTACATTCACAATTTTTCCATAAAGCCTCTTTATTATCTGATCCTTGCTTTTTAAAAAGAGATTTTATTTTAGGTTTTATAAATTTTGTTATCCAATTCATGTGATTCTCGATTTTAGTTTTTTTACCATTTTATTTAATTTTATGACAGGATTTTGTCGTTTTTTTAACGATTCGCTAATTCCCTTACATAATGCGCTTCCAACAACTAAACCATCAGCCTTTTTAAAGGATGATATTGTTTTTTCAGTAATTCCAAAACCAATTACTGTATTTTTTGCCTTACTCAATCTTTTAACTTTAAAATAGTTCTTTAATATTTTGTTTGGTGAAATTTTAAGTTTACCCCCTGTTGTTGATAACATACTGATATAATAAATCATATCATGGGAACTTTGTATAATTTTTTTCATTCTTTCATTCGATGTTGTCGGTGATAACAATTGAATGAAAGTTATGGAATTTTTTTTACATAATCGAGAAAACTTTTTGTTATCAGGAAAAGGAAGGTCTACAATTATTAATCCATCCACACCAACTTGTTTGCACTTCCTAATAAACTTTCTCTCTCCATATTTATATACCATTTGATAGTAACCCATAAGAATACAAGGTTTTGAATTTTTTATTTTTTTATAATTTTTTACTATTTGAAAAACATCTTTTAGTTTTATTCCGTTTTTTAAAGCTCTGTAGGAACTATTCTGAATTTGAGGACCATCGGCTGTTGGGGCATTATGTGCAAAACCTAACTCAAGAATATCAGCATATTCAGATATTGATTTAAGAATCTCCAAAGACTTTTTTTTTGTGTTATCACCCGCAACTATATAAGTTAACAAAGCAGGTCGATTTTCCTTTCTACATTTTTTGAATGCTAAACTAATTTGAGATTTCATCTTGAGTAGCTACCTAAACGTTTTTTTATAATATCCTTATCTTTTAGACTATCTCCACAACTATTAACTACTATGATATTTGAGTCATCTAACCTGGGAGCAATTTTTATAGCTTCAGCAAAAGAATGTGACGGTTCCAAACTTGGGGAAATTTCCTCAAGTTCAGTCACAAGTTTATAAGCTGCAAAAGCTTCCTCATCCGTTGCAAAAGAATATCTTGCTCTACCAATATCTTTTAAATAACAATGTATTGGACTTGTACTTGGATAATCGAGTCCGCTAGAACAGCTATCAGTTTCATCTATTTGACCATCAGAATCTTGAACACAATAAGCAGCTGCACCATGAAGAATTGCAATTTTAGAATTCTTACTCAAAGGAGCCGCATGAAGTTTACTATTTTTTGGTCCACCAGCCTCTACGCCTATAAGTTCTATATGTTTTTTATCATAGTCAAAAAACTCACTCCAAAAACCATATGCACTTGAACCTCCACCAACACAGTTAATTAATTTTAATCTTTTTGGTATTTTCCCAAATTCTTCCTCTAACTGAACTTTAAGTTCTCTAGAAATTTGAGACGTACTAAATCCACAAATTTTAACAAAAATATTTGGACCAACAAGACTACCAATTCCCATATGTGCTTTATCACAATTAGAGACCCAATACCGAATGCACTCACTTACCGCGTCTACCAAAGTTTTACTTCCTGAAGTTACTGGAATAATTTCAGCCCCATTTTTTCTAATCGAGTCACAATTTGGCTTTTGCCTTTCCATATCTCTTGTACCCATGAATACCTTACACCCCAGACCGAATTTTTTTGCAACCATAGAAAACATTTTTCCGTTATAACCAGCACCAGTATCAGTGCACATATATTTTTTTTTTGCTTTCTTACAAAGCATAGCATGAGTAATAGCGTTGTAGATTTTATGTGCCCCACCGTTTGCATCAGAAACCATTTTTGCGTAAATCTGCGCACCACCCAGATGATCAGTAAGGTTTTGTAGTTTTATAAACCTTGTAGGTTTTCCAACATAATTTTCATATAGATTATCTCTTTCTTTTATAAAATTTTTGTCTTTTCTACACTTTTCAAATAATTTTGTTAAATCGTCTATTGGTTTTTTGAGCGTTTCAGCAACATAATTGCCACCAAATTTACCACCGTAAAAACCATTTTTATCGTGTTGGTCTATTAAAGGAATTCCCTTTTTAATTTTCATCATTACAGAATGCTAATTTTCAGTTAGCAGACTGTATAATTTTTTTAATGTTTTGACCAGCGTCCCCACTATCGTATATTGGTCTGCCTATAACACAATATACTTTAGAGTCATCTTTTGACATATCACAAAACTCTGAGTAGCTTTTCGTTCGCTTTTGATCATGTTTATTGCCCTTAACATCTCGTATACCTGGACAAAATATCTTTAAATCTTTGGATAAAGATCTAACACTTTGATATTCTTGCGCTGATGATATTACACCTTTGATACCTGACTTAATGGCTAAATTTGCTAAGGTCAAAACTTGCTCTTTAGATGCGGATTGAGAGGTTAAAATAGTTACTCCCAAAAGTTCTAATACTTTAGCAGCTTCGTTAGCTGATTTGAGCATGTCGTACCCTCCACTAGTGTGAACCGTTAAATATTTAACAGTCTTAAGTGAATCGATACTGGCCACAGTTTTTTTAACTGTATTAGGTACGTCAAGTAATTTTAGGTCCAGAAAAATGTCCAACCCAAAATTAGAAATTTTCTGCAAACCTTCTTTTCCTATAATTGAGAATAATTCATTTGTGATTTTAATACCTGCAGCATGATCTTTTACACTATTAGCAACATCTAAAGCTTTATCAAAGTTTGAAAAATCTAAAGCAACAAAAATATTTTTTCTCAATTTATTTCTCTCTCTATATTATTAATTTCCTTTTTCAGTTTTTTAGACATTTTAAATGCAATAGATTTGCTATCACTTGTTTTGATGATCTCACCACTCTTAGGATTTCTAGCATTTGATCGCCCTTTAATTTTTTTAGGAGAAAATCTTCCAAAGTCCCGTAACTCTGAACTTCTTCCATCTTTAATTCCTTGTACTATTGTTTCTAAAACTATATTTAGAATTTCTTCTAATTCCGACTTTTTTAATTTTTGGTGAATTTTTTTGGATAATTTTGAAATTATCTCCGATTTCACCATAGAGACTTATTTTTTTTCCTTTTTCTTTTTAGACTTAAATACTTTTCCTAGAATATCCCCTAAAACTGCTCCTGAACTTGATCCATCTTTACCATACTTTTCTATTGCTATTTTCTCATTATGTTTCTCTAATTCTTTTATTGATAGGCTAACTTTCCTTTTGTCTTTTTCAAGATCTACTATCATGCAATCCACTTTATTCCCTCTAGTAAAAATTTCTGGTCTGCAGTCTTCTATTTCTTTAGCTAATTGATTTTTCTTAATTGTAATGATCAAATTTTTTTCATTTCCAACAGATACTTTAATACCGTTTTTCAAAACTTCTTTCACCGTAGCTGTAACAACATCTTTATTCTCTTTTTTCAAAAAGAATTCAAAAGGATCCTTTTCAAGCTGCTTAATTCCCAGTCTTATTTTTTCTTTTTCTGTATCGATCTCGATTAGTTTAGCTTTAACTGAATCATTCTTTTTAAACTTTTTCAAATTTTCTTCGGACTCCTGCCATGAAATATCTTTATAATGTATCATTCCATCGAATTCAGTATCTTCTATTGAAACAAATAATCCAAAATCAGCGATATTTTTGACTTTTGTATTTACTGTAGTTCCATTTGGATATTTTTTAACGAATGAAGTCCAAGGATTTTCTAATGTATCCTTATAAGACAAAGATATTCTTCTTTTTTCCGTATCAAGCTCTATAACTTTTACTTTAATTTTTTGAGAAGAAGATAAAATTTTACTTGGGTGAATATTTTTTTTAGTCCAAGATAAACTTGATTGGTGCACAAGACCCTCAAGACCCTCTTGGAGTTTTACAAATGCGCCGTAATCTACAATTTTAGTAACTGTTCCGTCATAAATTTTTCCAACCTGATATTTTTTTTCAAGATTTTCGTAAGGATCTGGATGCATTTGTTTAATTCCACAACTTATCCTTTTAGTTTCTTTATCAATTTTAATTACTTTACACTTTATTGATTGCCCTACCGATAACAAAGATGAAGGTTTATCTACACGTGAATAGCTTAGATCTGTTACGTGCAAAAGTGCATCCGCACCGTTTAAATCTAAAAATGCTCCCCAGTCTAAAATAGATTTCACCTGAGCATTTACAATATCGCCCTCTTTTATCTTTGATAAAATATTTGCAAGCTCTTTGTCCCGAGTTTTTGAAAGTACTGCTTTTCTAGACACAACAATGTTACCTCTTGCTTTGTCGAGCTTGACGCATAAAAATTTTTGAGGAACATTCATCAACGTATCCATATTTTTTATTGGTTTCGTGTCGACCTGAGATCCAGGTAAAAAACAAAGACAAGACTCTATATTTACAATAAATCCTCCCTTAACCTTATTTGTAATTACACCTTCAACTTCTTTTTGATTTTCAAATGCCTTGGTCATTTTTTCCCAAGAACCCATTCTTTTTGCTTTTTCTCTGCTAACTATTATATCTCCTTTGTAACTTTCTATCTTTTCAAGATAAACATCTATCTTTGAACCAACTTTTAAATTTTCTAATTCTTTCGAGATTTTAAACTCTTCAATAGGAATAGCGCCCTCACTCTTTAATCCAGTTTCAACAAAAATATGTTTTTTTCCAATTTCGCTTACTACTGCTTTGATAATTTTACCCTCTTTAAAGTCTCTCTTTTTAAAATCTTCGTTTAAAAGAGTTTCGAATTCTTTAGTTTTGCTATTTTTAGATGTGTCTGTATCTAAGCCCATATAAACTTTAGTTTTCTGTCCATAATTTTTTTTACTTTTAAAAAGCTCTCTCTTATAGATAAGTTAGTAGTATTTATCAAGATAGAATCCTTTGTTTTTTTGAGCTTAGAATGACGCCTAGTACGATCTTCTAAATCTCTTTTTTTCAAATTTTTAAAAATTTCAGAGAATTTGACTTTCTTATTTAAACTTTTGTACTCCTTAAATCTTCTTTTAGCTCTTTCTTTAATACTTGCAGTGATATAAAATTTAAAATCTGCATCTTTAATTATTTTTGAATTAATATCTCTTCCGTCTAATATAGAGCCATTATATTTATTAGGAGGATGATAAGCTAATCTTCTCTGAAATCTTACTACTAAGTTTCTTACTTTTAAGTCTTTAGCAATTTGAGAGGCTAAGCGCGCCACATCCTCATCAAGTAAATTTCTTCGTTTCAACTCACTTAAATTTATATTTCTACTAATTTTTTTTAAAAATTTTAATTTATTCTCAGGTTTCCTGTCTATAATCTGTCTAGCCATAAATCTATAAATTTTACCAGTATCGAGATAAAGAAGTTTATAATTTTTGGCTATTAATTTCGAAATAGTGCCCGCTCCCGCGGCTACAGGTGAGTCTATACCCACTTTAATTTTAATTTTTTTTTTCAAATCTCCCCCCTAATTTTTTAATAGTATATAAAAAATTTGGACAACTTGTAGAAACCTGTTCGAAATTTGATAATTTAGATTTAATTCCTGTAATTAAACTAATTATAGCTGCTGACATTAAAATCCTATGGTCATAAATTCCTGTGACAGCAATTCTTTTTCTGTGACTACTAAGATTTGGATTACCATTAATTATCATTTTATTTTTAGATGCTGAAAATTTAATTCCCATTTGTTTTAAAATTTTTCCCATCTCCTTAATTCTGTTACTTTCCTTATTTGCAAGGTCACCTATACCTTTAAATACGGACTTCCCAGGCAATAACGAAGCCATTGCAAACATTAAAGGAAATTCATCTTGGCAACTAACAAAAAGTTTTTCATCTACTTTAATTGGTTTTAGGCTGCTACTCTTAACATGAATATCAGCAGTTAATTCATTTCCTATAACTTTTTTATTTCTAAAAAAGATTTTACCATTATGTTTTTTTATTAAATTAAAAAATCCAATTCTCGTTGGGTTAATATGCACTTGTTTTAGAACAATTCTAGATTTTTTGTTAATTAGACATAAAGCAGCAAAAAAACTAGCAGATGAAGGATCACCTGGCACAAATAAATTAAAAGGGTTTAAAACCTCTTTTCCATTAATTTCAATTGAATTTTCTTTACCTTTTTTGATTTTAATTACTCTTGTATTATGCCTAAGCATTTTTTCGGTGTGATCCCTACTTTTTACACTCTCAACCACTTCGGTCCTACCAAACGAATTTACTGCACCAAGTATTACTGCTGATTTTATTTGACTTGAAAAATCGTTTTGAAATTTGAAACCAATAGGACTAGGAGAAGAAATTAACGTAATAGGTAATTTAAATTTATTCTTTGGCAAAAAAGTTACACCAAAATTTTCCATTGCTTTAATAATTTTATACATACTTCTATTTCGTAAACTTTTGTCTCCAGTGATTTTTATTTGAAGATTAGGATTAGTGCTGCATACACCAAAACCTAAAAGACGAGCAGCAGTACCCGAATTTCCAAAATTTAAAACTGTGTTTTTGTTACAGTAATAGCTCCCAAGACCTTTACCAAAAATTTTGTATTCTCCTTTTCTAATTCTTTTTATTTTACAATTAAGTTTTCGAAGACAATTTATTGTTGAATAAATATCTTGAGACTCTAAGATATTTTTAACCGTTGATGTTCCCTCACAAATTGATCCAATTATAAAACTTCTCTGAGAAATTGACTTATCAGAGTCTATATGGACGGTTTTGTTAAATGCATCTATTTTTCCACGAAAAATAACAGAGAAACTTTTGCTAGCCATTAATTTTAATTTTCAAAAGAACCAAAATACAATTCTCTAGCTTTTGTAGATTTTAAAATATCCTTTGGTTTGCCTTCGGTTATTATTGTATGCTCACCAATAACATACGCTCTATCTACAATTGCGAAAAGATTTTGGACTTGGTGATCGGTAATTATTACACCACAACCATAAGATTGGAGTTTTAAAATAAATTTTTGAATATCCTGAACAATTATTGGATCTAGGGCAGCCATAGGTTCATCTAGCAAGATAACTTTTGGATTGTTTATTAAAGTTCTTGCAATTTGTAATCGTCTCACTTCACCTCCAGATAGAACAGAGGTATTTAAACTTCGAAGATGCTGTAAATTAAATTCATTTAAAAGTTTTTCAACAGTTTCATTTTGTTTCTGCCTTCCGTTTATCGATAGCTGACAAATACCTAAAAGATTATCGTATACACTCATGTTAAAAACATTCCTGTGTTGACTCAAATAAGTAATACCAAGTTTTGCTCTTTCATGAATAGGTTTTTCCGTAATGTCTTTTTGTCCTAATAATATATTTCCGCTATCAACCTTATACTGACCAATAATAGTTCCATACAAAGTTGATTTACCAGATCCATTCGGACCTACTAATCCTATTATTTCACCAGGATATATTTCTAAATTTATTTTTTTTAATACTGGTCTTCCACTAAAGGACTTACTTACACCCTTAACTTGTAAAGCGGGTTTATTTTTTTTAAATTTTATTATTCTAAAACTTTTTTTCATCAATATTTTGTTTTAATTTTAACTCTTTCTTCACTGTACATACTTATCTTTAAATCTTTCGTGTTTAAATCAAAATCCAATTCATCAGCATTCAAATTAGTAGTTGGTCCTTCTCCACTAATATTACCGGCCACCAACAATTGATTTTCGTAGTTATTAAAGTCAGCTCTGTCAGAGTACAAAATATTTTCTAAATATTCCATTTTAACATTCTCAGAAAATTTCATATCATTCGTTAAATTATTATATACCCCTTTATCAGAAATAACTGTTAAAACTGTATTGTCTTTAAAAGTGAACAAACATTTCACATTTTCCATATTTATTAATTCAGGACTTTCTTTCTCAAATTCAGCAAATTTAGAACCAATAACAAATTCGTTTCCAGAATTATCTATACCCTGATACTCAACATTTTCAAATCTATTTACCCCTTCTTCAAGAAATTTTTCATCGTCAGTAGTGTTTTCATTAACTTTAAAATCTTTTTGTTGGTTTTTTTCTAAATTAGTAAAATATGTTAAAAAAACAATAATTAATCCTAAAGTAATTAAACTAATTTGAAATAATTTTCTTCTATTAGGCATATTTTATTTCATACCATAATTTAATAAAGAATGTATATGAACTATTCCTATTGGTTTAAACATTGATTTTCTTTTTTTATAATCCTTGTCAGAAGAAACTATTAAACTTGTAATTTTTTTCTCACTCATGATAGATAGTGCTTTTGCAGCTGAAGTGTTCTCTCCAATAAACATAGGCCTCTTTGTCATAAGATAAGTAATCTTGGTATTTCCAGAGAAGTTTTTAGATTCTCTTCTAATATCTCCATCAGTCACTATACCTATTACATTATTTTTTTTTGTAATCACTCCAATACCAAGGTTTTTTTTACTTATTATTTTTAGAGCTTTATCAATACTTTTTTTGAAGTCAATCAGAGGAATTTTATTACCTTTTAACATAATATCTTTAACTAACAACAAAGTCTTACCTATATTTCCTCCAGGATGAAAAATTTTAAATCTTTCTTTAGTAAATTTTTGTTTAGCAAGAAGAGCAGACATTAGACTGTCACCAAACAATAATGTAATCGATGTACTTGAGCTTGGTACCATCCCGATTGGGTCCGCTTCTTTTACTTTTGGAAGAATTATTGGAACATCGCTTGCTTTTATAAGCAAACTGTTTTCACCTGAAGCAACCCCGATAACTTTAATTCCAAATCTATTTGAGTATTTTAAAAGGTTAGTTAATTCTGAAGTATTTCCAGAATAAGAAAAAACAATCAGAACATCTCTCTTATCAATTTGACCAAGGTCACCGTGTATGGCTGAATTAGGATCAAGAAAAAAAGAACTGATACCAACTGATGAAAGAGAAGCACTTACTTTTCTTGCTATTAATCCAGATTTACCAACACCCGAGCAAACAACTTTACCTTTTGCCTTATGAATTATATCTACAGCTTTTACAAAATTTTTATTGAAGACTTTATTGATTTTTTTTAATTCTTTAATTTGTATTGCAGCAGATTTTTTGGCTACGCTTATGTAATTTACTTTAGTCATTAATGTTCGAATATATCAAACTTAAATCCTGATTGGTCCAAGGCAATTCTGGTATCAAGAAATGTTATGCAATTTTGATATAAATCCATTCTATTTTCCCTTTTCAACATTTTTTCTAATTCATTTTTAATTTTATGTAGATAGATCACATCGTTCGCTGCATATTCTAATTGTTTGTCTGTTAGCTCATTTATATTTTTATTCCAATCACTACTTCCAGCTCTTTTGTCTAAATTTTTATTACAAAATTCATAAACTAAATTTTTAAGTCCGTGTTGGTCAGTATAAGTTCTAACAACTTTGCTAGCTATTTTTGTATCGAAAATATTCTTTATTTTGCATTTTAGAAAAAATTCTAGAGCATTTTTATCAAACCTTAAATAATGACCAATTTTTAAAATTTTTTCATCTTCTAGTATTGATACTAAATTTGGTGCTTTATAAGTTTTTCTGTCAGGTTGAATGACGTAAACATTTCCAGAAGCGTCACATAGTTGAATTAGGCTTAACTTATCTCTTTCAGGTATCTTCAAACCAGTTGCTTCAGTATCAATAGCTACACTATCTTTGATTTTTGCGACAATTTCCTTAGGCAAATCGTTTGAAAATTTATTTATCTTCATATACTCATTCTAATTACCATGAATAATTACCCGATAGCAACAATTCTAGGCGGTGGGGGTTTTATAGGCCGGTATCTTGTCAGAAATTTGACGAAGAAGAACTATAGATGCATTATTCCTACTCGTAACCCATTTACTAAGGTTTATTTGAAGACCCAAGCACCTCCAGGGGCAATAGAAATTATAAAATTTGGTCAAAATAATTTTGAAGAAATTAAAAACGCTGTAGAAAATTCAGATGTAGTTATTAATCTTTGTGGAATATTATTTGAAAATAGAAAACAAAAATTTAATAGTATTCACGGAGATATTCCTGAAAGCATCGCAAAACTTTGCGCACAATCAAAAGTAAAAAAGTTTATTCATGTTTCTGCTATTGGTGCTAGCAAAGATTCTAAATCAAAATACCAACAATCTAAATTTTTAGGGGAAGAAAAAGCTTTAAGTAATTTTGATAAAACTGTGATTATTAGACCAAGCGTTGTAATTGGTAATGAAGATAATTTTACAAATTTATTTGCTAAATTAAGCCTTTCGCCAATAATTCCCGTAGTGAATGTAAATTATAAATTTGAGCCTATTTTCGTAAATGATGTAGCAAGAGCAATTTTAAAAGCTATAGAGACAAAAAATAATGAAGGTAAAATTTATGAACTAGGTGGCGGCAGGGTGATTAGTTTTGGCGATATGATAAAACTAATTTTAAGCACAATTGGAAAAAAAAGATTTGTTGCTGATGTGCCGATGACTTTAGCTAAAATTCAAAGTTCGCTTTTAAGTATTTTACCGATTGATCCAATTATAACAAAAGATCAATGTCTAATACTTTCTGAAAAAGATAATGTGGTATCTGGCGACCACTTAACTTTAAAAGATTTAAATATCAAACCGACGGATATTGAAAAAGAAATGGAAAAGTGGCTGTGGCGTTACCGATCAGGTGGAGAATTCGCAAAAGTCTAGGGTACTAACAAGTTAAAAGATTTATCACTTTTTCTAATTATTAATTTGTCTTCAAAACCAAAGTCCTCACCATCTATTTGTGAGAGAACTTTATTTTCAAGTTTATCAATTTCTAACTTATCAAGCTCTTTAGTAATAATACTTTTTGCTCTACTTAAATCCCCTTTTGATAATATTAGCCAAAGGTAATATAAAATTTTAATTCTTGAAAGATCTTCAAATATATAAGCAATAACTTTATTATCAAAAATATTTGTTTTTTTCGTAATAGAGTGTGGTCCTGCATAATATTTTGAATTTGTTACAAGTACCCAATCGGCTTTAATTATTTTTCCATCGACATTAACTTTCATCTTTTTATTTTTTAGAAATATAAAATGTTGCAGACCTTTAAGCGCAAAAATTATCTTACCTAAATATTTTTTAATTTGAGAGTCTATTGAATGCACAATCTCTGAGTCAAAACCAATCCCAGCCATAAGAAAGAAATATTTATCATTAATTTTTGCAAGATTAATTTTTTTGGTGTTTTCTGAAACAAGTACTTTATAAATTTCTTTAGCTTTTTTTTCTATTTGTGTTTCAATCTGAAGTATATTTGCTGTTCCTGCAGGTATGTAACCGATAATAGGCTTATCAATGTCTTTGTACTTATTTATGATCTGATTTATTCCAAAACATACTGAACCATCACCACCTGCAATTACGACTCTATCTGTGTTATTTTTTGATAATTCACTAAAAACTTTTTCAGCATCTTTTTCAGAGCTGGTTTTAAATAACTCTACCGAATGATCTATTTTAAGAAGCTCTATTACTTTGTTGATAAGCTTTAATTTTCTTCCACCTGCTGCGTTAGCATTAAAAATGATGGAAAATTTTAATTTTTTAATCATTTTTTAACATTTCTGTAACATATTTATGATTCAACTAAAAGAAGAGATTCGTTTTATAAAATGAAACAAATAAAATCTAGCGCCGAAGGAAAAATACTTACATTTAAAAGTATATTCATCTCAGATGTTCATCTAGGAACAGTTGGTTGCCAAGCAAATAAACTCTTAGAATTTTATAAACACACAAGATCAGAAAATCTTTATTTGGTGGGAGACATCTTCGATATTTGGGCTCTCAAAAAAAGTTTTTTTTGGCCACAAGAACACAATGATGTCATTCAAAAAACTCTTAGAAAGGCAAGACACGGTACAAAAGTAAAATATATTACAGGAAACCACGATGAGATTTTTAGAAAGTTTGTTCCAATAAATTTTGGTGATGTTGAATTAATAAACAAATGTATACATGAAACAGTTGATAAAAAAAAATATGTGGTAATTCATGGAGACCAGTGGGATGGTGTTATGAAATATGCACCCTGGTTATCTAAAGTGGGTGCCATCGCTTATAATTTCTTATTAAGATTAAATAATTTAGTAAATTTTATTAGAAACATTTTTGGCAAGGAGAAGTGGTCGCTTGCAAAATTTTTAAAAAATAAAGTAAAGAATGCAGTTAAATATATAGGTGATTATGAAAAAACTGTATCAAGCTACGGTAAAAAGAAAAATGTCGACGGAATTATTTGTGGACATATTCATAAAGCTTCAAATCAAAATTTTGATGGAGTGAACTATTTAAATTGTGGTGATTGGGTAGAGAACTGCACTGCTCTTGTAGAGCATCTAGATGGAAAAATGGAAATTATTAAGTGGGATGAAATTAGACAAGAAGTAGTAAATTACAGAACTCAGCTTAAAGAGGTAGTTTAACATTTATGAGAATATTAATTGTTACGGATGCTTGTCCGGAACATGTTTTAAATGGTGTGACCAGATCTTATTCAAGATTAGAAATTGAATTAAAAAAAATGGGTCACAAAGTTAGCTACATTAAACCTACTCAATTTTTCACAGTTCCAATGCCCAAATATAATGAAATCAAATTAGCCATAAATGTATGGAAGGTTGGTAAATTAATTAAAAAAGAAATGATCGAAGCACAAAATAATAATGAACAGTTTAGAATACATATTGCTACAGAGGGACCTATAGGACTATCAGCTAGAAGATATTTAGGTAGAAGTAAGATAAAATTTACTACAAGTTTTCACACTAGATTTGATAAATATCTAAAATTATATCTCCCTATAATACCCGAAAAAATATCCCAAAAATTTTTAAGTAACTTTCACAACAAAGCTGAAAGGGTATTAGTCACTACAGAGTCGATGAAAAAAGAATTAAGCGATATAGGGGTAATTAATGACAAAATGGTTGTTTGGACAAGAGGGGCAGATCATTTAGGAGAACCAAAGAAAATGACATTAAATTACAACAAACCAATTTTTGTTTATGTAGGAAGGATCGCATTGGAAAAAAATATTAAAGATTTTTTAGACCTTGATTTACCAGGTAAAAAAATATTAGTTGGTACAGGCCCCCATTTAAAAAAACTCACAAAAGAGTATCCCGATGCTAAGTTTGTTGGTCAAAAAACGAACGGTGAATTAGCTTCTTATTTTGCATCAGCTGACGTTTTTGTTTTTCCATCAAAAACGGAAACATTTGGAATTGTATGTATAGAGTCTTTGATGGCAGGAACACCCGTAGCAGGTTACGCTGATTGCCCAGGTACAATGGATATTTTTAAATTAGCTAATGGAAAATCAATTGGTTGTCTTGATAAAGATTTAAAAAAAGCGGCTTTGACAGCTTTAAAAGCAGATAGAGACAACTGTAAAGAATTTGCTAAACAATTTACTTGGAAGAGATGTGCAGAGATATTTATCAATAACACTGCAGTAAACTAGGACATATCTCCCCTTTAAATTAACCTTACTTCAACTATAATTAATTAATGGATTTACTATTTATATTAATAGGCGCAGGTCTTGCTATATTTGTTATATTCGTATCTTTTAAAAGCATCGGAGCAGGTATAGCCGCAAAATCAGAAATAAATAGACAAAAAGACAAACTAAAATCAGGTGATAAAGAAGAGGGGATAGAAGACATCACCAATGAAAATATTGAAAAAACTAATGAGCAAGTAAAGATTATAAATCAAATCGATGATCTAATTTTAATTGTAGATAAATTTAAAAATATCAAATTTTTTAATAATAGTGCAAAAAAAAAATTTGGAGAAAATAATTTAAATAAGCACGTGGCTACTTTATTGAGAGTTCCTGATTTACTCCAAAATATTGATTTAGTACTTTTAAAAAAAGAGACAATTACTATGGATTTAGAATTATCCACTCCCTCATTTCAGTTCTTTAAAGTTCATCTATTCTCTGGACCGACCTCATATCTCGATGATCCTGACTCAGTTGTTTTATTTCTAAAAGATTTAACTGATATTATAAAAGCGCAAAGGTTCAAATCTGATTTTGTAGCAAACGTTAGCCATGAACTTAAAACGCCTTTAGTTTCTATTAAAGGATTTTTAGAAACTATAAGCGGACATGCGAAAGATGATTTAGAAGCTCAAAAAAAATTCATACCGATAATGCTTGAGCAAGCTGATAGGATGGAAAGCTTAATTAAAGATTTACTTTCATTAAGTAGAATTGAGTTAGAGGAACATGTACAGCCTCAAGATAAAGTAAATTTAAAAGAAATTTTAAGTAACGTTGAAGATATCCATCAAAAAAATTTAAAATCTTTTGAATTTAAAAATAATATAAAAGATGATTTCTTTATTAGAGGCGATCATGAAAAATTAATTGAAGTTTTTTCAAATATTATTGATAACAGTATAAAATATTCAGAAAAAAATAAAAAAATTGAGGTTAATTGTAAGCAAGGTAACGGAAAAGTTATAGGAGACTCTTATACCGTGTCCATTAAAGATAATGGTATTGGGATTCCAACTGAACAACTTCCGAGAATTACTGAAAGATTTTTTAGAGTTGATGCCGCTAAAAGTAAAAAAGTTGGTGGCACTGGATTGGGAATGGCGATCGTGAAGCACATTGTTAATCAGCATAGAGGTGAGTTAGAAATAAAAAGCGAGGCTCAAAATGGCACCGAAATAAAGGTCCATTTTTCAAAATTTTAGCAAATATTACAGTTTTATTAAATTTTGTCTTGAGATAGACGGCAAAATAGTTAAAGTTTTAGTATGACTAGATTAATGAATTATATAAGTCTGGTTTTATTAAGTTTAATTTTTACAACTGTTAAAGCAGATGTAAATTTAATTGAGAAAACTTTACGTTCTCAACCTCTTACAGTTTTTGATCTAGGACTTTTAAGATTAAAAAACGATCTTAAGCAAGCTAAAAACGATTTAGTACTTGAAGTAGATAGTAAAAATGTATCGACAATTTATACTGAAGCTTTATTTTCACGACGATACGATGGAATTCAATTAATTGTGTCAGCACCGATGAGCACTCATTTAAATGCTAACTCGTACATGGTGGACTCAATTAAATGTAGAAAAATTTTTGAAAAAGTTAAAAATAATCTTTTAAAAGGACAAAATGAGAGCAATATGATTCACTCACAAGCTGCATCTTATTTAAGTGAAGTATTCACCGCTCCAACACAATGGAATGCTTGGAGATATGATAAAGGTTTTACTCAAAAATTAGTTAACTTTGTACAACTAGAAGTTACATTAAAGCCAACTCAATCCTACGCAGTTAAAAATAAAGTAAGACCTTTTAGTTGCGGAGGGTCTTTATCCTCTGATTATGAGCAAATCGAGATAACTAGAAAGTTCAACTAAAAAGTTATCATTTTAATAAATTTGTAACACATCTGTAATATTTAAGAGTCCTCTTAATTCTATGAGTCTTATGTTTGTTAATTAATAAATAAATGAAAGGATAAACAATGAGAAAACTATCAATCGCTTTAGCTTCATTAGTTGCAATGTTAGTTGTAACTTCTGCTCAAGCTAGAGATCAGATTAAAATCGTAGGTTCTTCAACTGTATTCCCGTATGCAACAATCGTTGCTGAAAGATTTGGTTCGTCTGGTAAATTTAAAACACCAGTAATCGAGTCAACAGGAACAGGTGGTGGAGCTAAATTATTCTGTGCCGGAGTTGGTACAGAGCACCCAGACATAACAAATGCATCTAGAGCCATGAAGGCTAAAGAGTATGCGCTATGTCAAAAAAATGGTGTTGAAGAAATCGTAGAGATTACAGTTGGTAACGATGGAATTACCCTAGCGTATTCTAAAGATGCTAAACCAGTAAACTTTACAAAAAAACATTTATGGGCAGCATTAGCAAAAGAAGTTGCTAAAGATGGTGCGTTAGTACCAAATCCATATAAAAATTGGAGTGATATCGACTCATCATTACCAAACTACCCTATCAAAGTTATGGTACCTCCAGGAACATCAGGAACAAGAGATGCTTGGAATTCATTAGTAATGAAAAAAGGTATCGATGATGCTTCTAAAAAAGCTGGCGCTAAATATAAAGCGTTAAGAGAAGATGGTGCGGTAATTGAGGTTGGTGAAAACGACTCACTAATTATCCAAAAATTAGCTGCGGACAAAGAAATGTTCGGTTTCTTTGGTTTCAGTTATTTCTTAGCTGCAAAAGATAAATTGCAAGCTGCAAGCATTGAAGGTGGTCAACCAAGTCTATCTTCGATTCAAGATTACAGTTACGCAGTTGCAAGACCTTTATTCTTCTACGTGAAAAAAGCTCACGTTGGCGTTGTACCTGGCTTACATGAATTCGTAAAAGAGTTCACAAGTAAAAAAGCTATGGGTAATAAAGGTTATTTAACTGATATCGGGCTAGTACCTCTAGATGGCAAGTTATACAAAACATCTAGAACTAACGCTACGAAGTTAGTTAACATGCCTGCTAAGAAGTAGTAGTATCAATTAAACAAAAAGGGGGTATTTTACCCCCTTTTTATCTCTGGAAGCTTTATATGAATTTAATACTTGTAACTTTTATTATTCTCTTAGCTTTCACAAGTTATTATTTCGGTAGAAAAAAAGCTCTAGTTATTCAATCATCACAAAGACTTACGGCATTACCAAAATTTTATGGATATTATTTAGCTGCTTGGTGTGCTGCACCAGCATTAATAATTTTTGCTCTTTGGTCAGTTTTTGAACCATCAATAGTTAAAACATTTATTTTACAAGATTACACTGATCAGAACTTAACTAAAAATGAGCTTCAGCTTATTTACACAAAGGTTAAAGCATTAGCCGCAGGAACTTACACGGGAAATATTACTAATTTTCTAGATGGGTCTGCTAATAAGTACATTCAATTAAAAGGAATAGCTAACAGCGCTAAAGTAGCAATTATTTTAGCAATTTTAATTTTATCTCTGAGTTTTGCATATAGATCTGTTCAGAAAAATGATCGCATGAGAGAACCAGTAGAAATTTTTCTTAAATGGGTGTTATTTGTTGCATCATTAGGCGCAGTTTTAGTTACAATCGGAATAGTTTTTTCACTTTTATTCGAAGCGATTAGGTTTTTTCAAGCAGTAAAAATCTTTGACTTTATATTCGGAACTCATTGGTATCCTGCTAAAACTTTTGTAAGAGATGGCCAACCAGATCCTGAATTAATGAAGGATGCTTTCGGAGCTGTGCCTTTATTTGCTGGAACTTTTTTTATTGCTTTTATTGCAATGTGTGTTGCCATCCCCATAGGTTTGCTGAGCGGGATATATCTATCTGAGTATGCTGGAAGAGGCGTAAGAAAATATGCGAAACCTATTATTGAGATTTTAGCTGGTATTCCAACAGTGGTGTATGGTTTTTTTGCAGCTTTAACCGTCGGTCCTTTTGTTAAAGAAATAGGTAATGCTATGGGTCTAGAAGTTTCAGCGGAGAGCGCTTTAGCTGCAGGAGCAGTTATGGGAGTAATGATAATTCCTTTTATTTCAAGTCTAAGCGATGACGTTATAACAGCAGTACCGCAAAATTTAAGAGATGGAAGTTACGCAATGGGTGCAACAAAATCTGAAACTGTAAAAAAAGTAATTTTTCCAGCAGCCTTACCTGGTATCGTAGGTTCGATACTTTTAGCAGTATCAAGAGCGGTGGGAGAAACAATGATTGTTGTAATGGCCTCAGGACTAGCGGCTAATCTTACAATGAATCCCCTTGAGTCAACTTCAACCATTACAGCACAAATTGTAGTAATTTTAATTGGAGACCAACAATTTGGAGATCCAAAAACTCAATCAGCTTTTGCCTTAGGAATATCTTTATTTATAGTAACTTTATTCTTAAATGTAATCGCTCTTTCAGTTGTTAAAAAATATAGGGAAAAATATGAATAGTTTTAAGAAAAATTTATTAAAAAAAAGATATAACGCTGAAAGAAGATTTCAATGGTATGGCAAAATAGCTATAGGATTAGCTTTAACCTTTTTAGCAGTTTTTATGTTTCAGATATTTTCAAAAGGTTACTCAGCTTTCCAAAAAACTTGGATAGTAACAGAAGTTCATTATGATAAAGAATTACTTTTAATCGATGCAGAAAGCCCATCAAAAGATGATCTAGAAAATGCAGACTATTATGATGTTGCTTACAAAGCTATGACCTCATTAGATCCCGGACTTCCTGAAGAAGAGGATCGTCAATTGATACAAATGGTTTCGTATAAATATGAGACAGAGGTTAAAGATCTACTTTTAAAAAATCCAGACTTTCTGGGCAAAATAGTGCCCATAAAATTAACAGCTTCTGATGATGTTGATCAAGTTCATAAGGGAAATTATCCAAGAGATATCCCCGAAAAGAATAGAAGAGTAAATGATTATCAGTTGCAGATTTACGATATGCTTAATGAAAGAGGAGATATTTTATCAGAGTTTAACATTAGTTTTTTTACAAGTCCTGACTCAAGAGAGGCTGAACTAGCAGGTATAGCTAGCTCGTTTATGGGAACAGTTTTTAGTATATTAGTATGTTTAGCGTTTTCATTTCCTATCGCAGTGCTAGCAGCAATTTATCTCGAGGAATTCGCACCAAAAAATAAATTTACAGATTTTATAGAAGTAAACATTAATAATTTAGCAGCTGTTCCATCGATAGTATTTGGTTTGCTAGGTCTTGGTGTTTTATTAGCAGTTTTTAATTTACCAAGATCGACACCACTTGTTGGAGGAATTACTTTGTCTCTTATGACATTACCAACAATAATTATTGCTGCAAGAGCTTCTTTAAAAGCTGTTCCCCCAAGTATAAGAGAAGCTGCTTTAGCGATGGGTGCAAGTAATATGCAAACAACCATGCATCATACTGTGCCACTATCAATGCCTGGAACTTTATCTGGAACGATAATTGGCTTGGCTCAAGCTTTAGGGGAAACAGCCCCTTTAATTTTAATAGGAATGGTTGCTTTTGTGAATACAATACCTGGTACGCCAGTTGATCCTGCTGCAAGTTTACCAGTTCAGATATATATATGGTCAGAAAGTGCTGAGAGGGGTTTCGTTGAAAAAGTATCTGCATGTATTATGGTGCTTCTAGCTTTTTTAATTTTAATGAACTTGGCAGCTCAAATCGTTAGACACAAATTTGAAAAGAAATGGAGCTAAATGAGTAAAATAAAAGCGGAAAATGTAAATGTTTATTACGGATCCAAACAGGCATTATTTGACGTCTCTATAGATATAGCAGAAAAAGAAGTTACAGCTTTAATTGGACCATCTGGGTGTGGAAAGTCTACTTTCTTAAGATGCTTGAACAGGATGAACGACGTCATAGAAATTTGTAGAGTTGAAGGCAGTATTAAAATGGACAACCTAGAACTGAATTCAAGAAAGTTAGATGTTGTGAGACTTAGGGAGAACGTTGGTATGGTTTTTCAAAAACCCAATCCATTCCCTAAAACAATTTATGAAAATGTAGCTTATGGTCCTACTATTCACGGTATTGCACAGAGCAAAGAAGAAATGGATCAAATAGTTGAAACAAGTTTGAAAAAAGCTGCCTTGTGGAACGAAGTTAAAGATAGACTTGATGAAATCGGAACTGGTTTATCAGGAGGTCAACAGCAACGACTATGTATTGCTAGAGCTATATCTGTAAGTCCAGAAGTGATTCTTATGGACGAACCATGTTCAGCGCTTGACCCAATAGCAACAGCTCAAATTGAAGAACTTATAGATGATCTTAAAAAAGAGGTCACAATTGTGATAGTTACCCACTCAATGTCACAAGCAGCTAGGGTATCTCAAAAAACAGGTTTCTTTCATTTGGGAAAACTTATAGAATTTGGACCAACAGATAAAATATTTAAAAATCCTGATAATCAGCAAACTCAGGATTATATTACAGGAAGGTTTGGTTAATGAGTGAAAAACCGCACATTGTAAAATCTTACGAAGAGCAACTTCAGTTATTAAAAGATACAATAGTGAAAATGGGAACTGGAGTTGAGAAACAGCTTGAAAACACTATTCAATCTTTAGTTAAAAAAGACATTAGTTTAGCAGAAAAATCTATCAAAGATGACGAATTGACTGATAAGTATGAAATAAATATAGAAGAACAAGTTGTAAATTTGATTGCCTTAAGGCAACCTATGGCAATAGATTTAAGAGAAACAGTTGTTGCCTTAAAAGTTTCTTCAGACTTAGAGAGAATTGGTGATTTAGCAAAAAACATCTCAAAACGATTAACTAAAATTGGAACTGATTTACCTAATGATATTACTAAAAATTTCGAAATAGCTGGTTTAAAAGCATCAAAACAAGTCAATGCAGTTTTAAACTCGTATTTACATAGAGCTAAAGATACAGCAGAAAATGTTTGGAATTCTGATGAAGAAATAGATCAAATGACTAATAGTAATATGGAAGCTGCAGTAAAGCATTTAGAAAAAAATAAAAAAGATATACAAAAAGTAACCCAACTACTTTTCATGCTTAAAAATATTGAGAGGATTGGAGATCATGCAACTAATATTGCAGAGCAAGTTTATTTTCTGATTACAGGAGATTATTTAGAGGGAGACCGACCAAAAGGATAATGAGGGCAAATTTATTCATTGTCGAAGATGAAATGCCCATCGTAACTTTGCTTAAATACAATTTAGAAAAAGAGGGTCACAAAGTTGATTATGCAGTCAATGGAGAAGAAGCTATTAGAAATATAAAGGAGAAAAATCCTGATTTAATTTTATTAGATTGGATGTTGCCGGATATTTCAGGTGTTGAAGTCTGTAAAAATTTGAAAAGAAGCAATCTTCACAAAAATATCCCAATCATTATGTTAACAGCCAAAGGTGAAGAAGAAGACAAACTAAAAGGATTTGAAACAGGAGCTGATGACTACGTAACTAAGCCATTCAGCCAAAAAGAACTTATTGCAAGAGTTAACGCTTTATTAAAGAGATCTAAACCAAGTGTTGCTGCTGATGTTGTAGTATTTGAGGATCTAAAAGTAGATAGAGTTCAACGAAGAGTTTATAGAGCAGATAAGCAAGTTATAGTTGGTCCTACAGAATTTAAAATAATTGATTTTTTAATTAAAAATCCAAAAAGAGTATATTCGCGTGAGCAACTTTTAAATTCCGTATGGGGAGATGATATTTATGTGGAGTCCAGAACTATAGATGTTCATATAAGAAGACTAAGAAAAGCAATAAATATTGATGGCAAGAAAGATCTTATCAGAACAGTAAGATCTGCCGGTTATTCCTTAGATGGTTGAAGATCTTTTGGTTTTGTAAATGATATTAATTTTCCTTTAACTTTTGATAACTTCTCCCAATCATTGAAATTAAAGTTTACTTCAGCAACGGCTGCAGTAGGAAATTTTCTTTTTAAATTTTCAAATTGATCAGAATTTTCTTTAAGACAAATTCGATTTATTAGTTCACTCATTGAAGGTTCATGATTAATTAAAAGTAAAGTTTTATAATTATCACCTGTTTGTTTTAAGATATGAATAATTTCATCCTCACTAGCATGATAAAGTGCTTTTTTTTTAATAATTTTTTTAAAACTTATTTTTTCTGACAATATATTTAATGTTTGTATTGTCCTTTTAGAGGATGAGCAATAAACTAAATCAAATTTTAACTTATTTTTAATAAAAAATTCACAAATTAATTTTGCTGAATTTACCCCCCTTTTATTCAATGGCCTGTCATGATCTTCTAAATCTGGAAAATCCCAACTAGATTTAGCGTGTCTCATCGCATATAATTTAAACATATTTTTAATTTAACATTTATATATGTCGAAAGCATTATTTTCAGAAAAATCTAATATTAGCAATCAACTCATAAACAGAGAATTATCTTGGCTTCAGTTTAATGATCGTGTTTTAGAAGAGTCAAAAGATGAAGCAAATCCTCTATTCGAAAGAGTAAAATTTTTATCAATCGCAGGTACAAATTTAGATGAATTTTTTATGGTAAGAGTCGCTGGACTTTTTAATCAAATTAAAGATGGTTTTGACGAATTAAGCGCAGATGGATTAACTGCAGAGGATCAATTGAATAGGGTCGTATTAAAAACTAAAGATCTATTAAAGAAGCAAAACGAAGCATTCCTAGAGTTGAAAAAAGAGCTATCGAAAGAAAAAATTTTCATTCGAAAAATATCAGAACTAAATAAGAAGGATCTTATGTATCTAAGAGAATATTTTCAGGAAACAATTTATCCTATAATAACACCTACTGCCATTGACCCATCACATCCCTTTCCTTTTATACCAAATAAAGGCCAAGCAATTTTACTAAGAATGACTAGAATAAAAAAAAAAAGAGAACTAAATGCAATTATAGTTATACCAAGAGCACTTCCAAAATTTGTATCTCTAAACAATTCTGAAACAATAAATGAATTTGTCACAATTGATGACGTAATTTGTAAATTTGCTAATGAAATATTTCCAGACCATAATATCGAGGCAAGTTTGCAGTTTAAAATAATTAGAGACAGCGAAATTGAAATAGATGATGAAGCTGCTGATCTTGTGAGATATTTTGAAAAAGCAATTAAGAAAAGAAGAAGGGGAAACGTAGTTAAACTCGAAGTACTCACTAATTCAAACAAAAAACTTTTAAATTTTATTTCAAAAAAATTTAAAATGGATGAAGATCATATTTATGAGGTTGAAGGATTGGTTGGAATACAAGATATAGATGAAATTTGTAAAAAGAAAGATCCAAAGCTGAGATTTAAAAAATTTAATCCTAGAGAAGTTGAAAGATTGAAAGAATTTGATAATAAATTTTTTTCAGCTATAAGAAGCAAAGATTTTGTTGTACACCACCCTTTTGAAACATTTGATGTAGTAATTCAATTTTTAGAAGCTGCAGCAAAAGATCCCAAAGTTATCGGTATCAAACAAACTTTGTATCGAACCACTCCTGACTCTCCTATTGTAAAAGCACTTAGTAGAGCAGCAGAAAACGGAAAAGTTGTAACAGCTGTAGTAGAAATAAAAGCTCGATTTGATGAGGAAGCTAATATTGAATTATCTAGGAAACTAGAGAAAGCTGGCGTTCAAATTGTTTATGGATTCGCAAAATACAAAACGCATGCAAAGGCAAGTTTAGTTTTAAGAAAAGAGGGAACTAAAACGCGAAGCTATGTTCACTTGGGTACAGGAAACTATCATCCAATTAATGCAAAAATTTATACTGACTTATCACTGTTTAGCTCTAATCAAGACCTGGCCAAAGATGTTGAAAAATTTTTCAATTATGTAACTGGTTATGCAAAACCAAAAAAATTAAATAAAGTCTTTATGTCACCAATAAATAGTAGGAATTTCTTTGAAAAAAAAATTGAAAATGAAATTGCAAATGCAAATAAAGGAAGACCTGCAGAAATATGGGCAAAAATGAATTCTCTTGTAGACCCTGGAATTATTAAGAAATTTTACGAAGCTTCAAACGCAGGCGTTAAAATAAATTTATCAGTAAGAGGCGTATGTTGCTTAAGACCTGGAATTAAAGCTCAATCTGAAAATATAAAAGTAAAAAGCCTTATTGGCAGATTTTTAGAACACTCAAGAATTTATTGTTTTGCAAATGGTAGTTCTATGCCCTCTAGAGAGAATCAGGTATATATTTCATCTGCAGATTTAATGCCTAGAAATTTAGATAGAAGAATTGAAATTATAATTCCAATAGAAAACAATACTGTGCATGAGCAAATTTTAGATCAAATTATGTTAGCCAACTTTAAAGATAAATCAGAAACATGGTATTTAGATAGCTTAGGAAACTATCATAAAGAACAAGAAAAAGGCTTTTCAGCACATACCTATTTTATGGAAAACCCAAGTTTATCAGGTCGTGGTAAGTCACTTTTAAAAGCTAAACCTCAAAATTTAAGATTGGTGAAATGAAACCAGAATTTAAAAATCTTTTTAAATTTCAGTCTAATAAAAAGTCTAAACAAGCCATAATAGATCTTGGATCAAACTCAGTAAGAATGCTCATATATGACAATTTTAAAATTTCTCCAATTCCAGTTTTTAATGAAAAAGCAGTCTGCAAACTTGGAAAAAATTTAGATAAATCTAAAAAATTAAATCCTGATGGAATTAAAAGTTCTTTAAAAGTTTTAAATAGATTTAAAGAAATTTTAGATATTTCAGACGTTCAAGATTTAGAAATTATTGCTACAGCAGCTTTTAGAGAGGCCACTGATGCAAGTGAATTTTTAAGAGAAATTGAAAAAATATTTAATAAAAAACCACTAGTATTATCTGGCGAGGAAGAAGCAAGAACATCAGCAAACGGTGTAATAATAGGATTTGATGAAGTAGATGGACTAGTTGCGGATTTAGGAGGTGGAAGTTTAGAACTTGCCAGGGTTTCTAAAAATCAAATTATTGAAACAACCTCTTTACCTCTTGGAGTATTAAGACTTAAAAATAATCCTATTATAAAAAAAAAAAGTTTGGGAAAATATGTTAGAAAACTTTTAAGAGATGAAAAATGGCTTTCTAAAAAGAAATTTAAAAATATTTATTTGGTAGGAGGGACTTGGAGATCATTATTTAAATATCATCTCTTTAAAGAAAAACACCCATTACATATTTTACATCAATACAAACTCTCAAAAGATGTAGCAGTTAATTACTTAAATAGGATTTCAAAATTTAATAAATCATCTTTGAAATCACTGGAATATATTACTAAATCTAGAACCCCCTATTTACCTTTTAGCTCTATAATACTTAACGAAATAATTGAAGCAGCAAGCCCCTCAAAAGTTATTTGCTCAATCAGTGGACTGAGAGAGGGGCATATGAATACAATTATAAACCAAGGAGTGAGCGAGGATGAAATTTTCAAATTAAAAACTGATGGTATATCATTTAAAAAAGGGGACTATGGAAAGAGTTTTGAGAAATATTTTAATTTTATTTCACCATTATTTGAAGACAACGAATATTTTAATCGAAGATTACTAACTTTGGCTTGTATCTTAAGTAAAATGGATTGGGGCCTAGGCGCTTTTCAAAAAGCAGAGTTAGTTTTTATGGAAGTATTAAATACTCCATTACTAAAACTAAATCATAAAGATAGGGTAAAAGTTGCATCAGCAAGTTTTTGGAGACATTGTGGCTTAAAATATAACCCGGATTATGAGTTTCTATCCTTATTAAATAACAACGAGATTTTATCCTCAAAGCAAGTGGGATCTGCTTTAAGATTAGCAGAGTCACTTACTAGCATGTCTTCGTTGTTGTTAGATGAATTTAAAATTTATAAACGAAATAAGACTATTTTTTTGAAAATACCTAACAATCATAGTGATATAGTCTCAAAACAAGTAACTAAAAGACTTAAAAACCTGGCAAGAGAGATGAATGTCGACTCTAATATCATTTATTCTTGAAAATTAATAAATCTTTAACTTAATTTAAATATTTTTTTAGCATTTCTATATTATTAATTAATTATGAGACTTCCTTAATATTTATTTTAATTAATTTATTACGTTTCCCTCAAAATACGCTCGGTAAAATTTATCGAGCGTATTTCATTATAAATCAAATATATATCTCTTTATAAGATATAATGTTTAAATTCATAAAACTTTAATAATAATTAAAAAATTTTGTTACTTAGTTTCTTTAAAAGAAGTCTTAACAAAATTTGATGTTTAAATCGTTATTATCCCCGTTAAATCTTGTTAATTCACTACTTTCTCCCTCTTATTTAAGAGAAGGGAGAAAGACAATTTTTTGATATTAATTATTTATAGATGCAGGAGACTTCTCTGCATTTTTCTTAGCAAGCTTTTTTGCTTTTTTTTCTGCAACCTTTTTTTCTAAACCAGCAATTTTAATATTAACTTTTGACAATTTTTTTTCTTTGGCCTTAATTTTATTTTTCAGTCTATCAATTGCTTTTAAAATTTTTGTTTTTTTCTTCTCATTTTTTTTTAGTTTTTTTCCCATTTTTACCTCCAGATTATTAGTTGATTAATTTAATCACAGAATTCATAAATCTAAAAGTTAATTTTATACAACCTGTAGTTTACAAATTTTTAATATTTTTTAATTAAAATTATCCGATTGGCAAGTTTTGTATTTTTCAATTTTTCACTAAAAATAACTTTTTAACAATAAATACAGCAATTAACATTCCTACAAGTTCAGCTAAGATATAATAAGGAGTGTTTAAATAACTAATACCAGTAAACGATTCTGTAAAAGTTCTAGCAATCGCAACAGCTGGATTTGCAAAAGAAGTAGACGAAGTAAACCAGTAACCAGCTGTAATATAAAGACCAACACTAGCAGCAACAGCAATTTTTCCTGACTTCATAGAGCCAAAAATTATTATTATAAGCCCTAATGTTGCTATTACTTCAGATGTGAATATGTAAATTCCATCTCTTGATTTAGTAGATAATTCATAAAAGTCATGTTCAAAAAAGAAATTGGCTAAACCAACACCAATCAAGCAACCAATCAATTGAGCAATGATATAGTAGGGTAGCAGTTTCTTTTTTAATTTTCCCGTTATTGTCATGGCAATACTTACAAATGGATTAAAGTGAGCTCCTGATACATCAGCAAATACTGTAATAAGCACAAATAAACCTGCTCCTGTTGCTATTGTGTTTGCAATTAACATCACAGCAACGTCATTACTTAAGTTTTCAGCCATTAAACCTGAGCCAACAATTATCATGACTAAAAAACAACTTCCTATAAATTCACCAACAAATATTTTATTCTTCATTTGAGACCCATTCTTTAATCTTATTAGATAATATTTCATAAGTTTCATCAATTACTTTTTCAATCTCTGTATCAGAACTAGCAGATTTAATTTTTTCAACTGGGTCTTCAATATCCCAATGAATTATATCTTTTTTTTCAGGCCAGACCGGACAGACCTCATTATGGGCATTGTTACAAACTGTTATAACTTGATGAATTTTTATTTTATTTTTTAAAAACTGGTCAAAATTCTTTGAAGAATAATTTGATATATCGAAATTTTTTTTTTCTAAATATTTTTTTATATTAGGGTTTATTTTCCCTGTTGGATTGCTACCTGCGCTAAAAGCTTTAAATTTTAAACTATAATTTTTATTGATCAAAGCTTCTGCAAGAATACTTCTTGCTGAATTGCCTGTGCACACAAACAAAATATTCCTCATAAATCTATATCGAATACTTTATTATACCCGCAAACATTATAGGTATTTGCAATGCAAAGTTTGTAAGTAGCGGTTTATCCTTTGTTATGGTTCCTACAACTGTCCATCCAATAATACCAAGTCCGTGAGGTATCATGCTGTAAGGATAGTAATCTAAATAGAATGCCAATATTCCAAATAAGGTTAAAAACGTACTTGTCCATTTAAGATATTTTATAGTTATTTTATTCATATTTTGTCTCCTGATTGTTATATTAAAGTATTGTTAAGGTTTTATTAAGGAATTACTTAGAAGCTTTAACTTTTTTCTCAATAAATTCTGGAACATCATCTTCTTTATCTATGAGCTCCTCTTTTTGATTTTTAGGCTGGAATGCGTAAAGCACGTGCAATTTACAATAAGAAAATCCTTCAATTGGAGATCTACCGCAGAAATAAAAGCCTTCTTGATCTGGATGACCTATGGGCCATCTGCAATTATTATCACCTAATTCTTCAAGTTTTTTTGGATTCTCAGGTTCAAAGTTTTTATCTAAAAGAATTGATTTAAATCTAGATTTTCTACTGATCTGTTTATCGTTTCTATTTTGAACATTAGAAACTTCTTTTTTCTGAGCTACTGATTTTTTATTAGGAGCTCTAGCAGCAAGTTTAAGTCTGTGAGCTTTTCCAATAACAGCGTTCCTTGTAGTATCACCTAGAATCTCTGCTATTTGGCTTGCTGTATGGCCTTTTTCCCACAATTGTCTTAATTTTTCTTCTTTTTCTTGTGTCCAACTCATATTCTAAGAAACTAAATATAGTTTCTAAGTACTAAACTAATACATAATCTAGTAGTATTAAAATAAATTAATTAATAATTAGGTTGTAAAAAAAGTTTTTCACAGAAAAATTATTTTTTGAAGATATAAGACTACGTATGGTTGAAATTAGTAAAAAATATAAACTTAAAAATACTGTAACTTTTGGCTTTGTAAATTGGATTGGGTTGTGGACACTTTACAAAAAAGAGGTTTTAAGATTCCTTATTGTTTGGATTCAAACCCTTTTATCGCCAATAATTTCATCCTTACTGTTTCTCTTAGTTTTAGCACTAGCGATAGGTAACGAAAGAGCAGACGTTTTAGGTTATCCTTTTATTACTTTTTTAGCACCCGGATTAATTGCAATGCAGGTAATACAACAAGCGTTTTCACACTCTTCCTCATCTTTTATGATTGGTAAAATTCAAGGAAACATTGTTGATATTTTATACGCTCCCCTTTCACCAGGTGAAGTTACAACCGCAGTTGTTTTAGCATCTGCAACTAGAAGTTTTATGATTGCCTTCATATCAATAATAATATTTTATTTTTTAGTAGATATTGAAATTAAAAATATTTATGCCGTTATTTTTTTCACCTTAATTTCATCCATTATACTTGGTTGTATTGGCGTA
This sequence comes from uncultured Pelagibacteraceae bacterium, assembly GCA_902567495.1. Taxonomy (GTDB): domain Bacteria; phylum Pseudomonadota; class Alphaproteobacteria; order Pelagibacterales; family Pelagibacteraceae; genus Anoxypelagibacter. The sequence goes on along the minus strand of CACFMO010000003.1, from coordinate 9,407 downwards.
ATAGCAGGTTTGTGGGCAGAAAAATTTGATCATATGGCAACAGTAACTAGTTTTATCATTATACCTTTATCATTCTTGTCAGGAACATTTTATTCAATAGAAAGATTACCTGAAATATTACAAACAATAAGCAAATGTAATCCCTTCTTCTATATGATCGATGGTTTCAGATATGGTTTCTTAGAAAAATCAGATGGCTCGATTTTTATTGGATCAATCTATCTTGTAGGATTATCAATTTTACTTTGGTTCGTGTCTTACTTACTTTATAAAAAAGGGTATAAAATAAAGTCTTAAAATGTCTGCATTAGCTAAAAATTATAACAGAAGAAAAATTTCTTTTAAAAGAGGTAAGGGAAGTTTTCTTTATTCTACAAATGGTAAGAAATACCTAGATTTTGTTCAAGGTATTGCGGTTAATTCATTGGGTCATGCAAACCCTTATTTAACTAAAATGATGAATAAACAAGCAAAAAAAGTTTGGCATGTTTCAAATGCATTTTTAATTCCAGAAGGTGAAAAACTTGCAAGAAGATTAAAACAAAAAACCTTTGCGGATTATGTTATTTTTCAAAATAGTGGTGCTGAAGCCACTGAGGTTGCTGTAAAAGTTGCTAGAAGATACTTTTATTCAAAAGGAAAACCTGAAAAAAATAGAATACTTTGTATAAAAAATTCTTTTCACGGTAGAACTTTGGCTGCAATTTTTGCAAGTGGATCAAAAAAAATGACTGAGGGATTCGGGCCAAAAGTACCTGGGTTTGATCATTTTGACTTTGCTGATCACAAAGGTTTAGAAAAAGCCATTACAAAAAAAACAGCAGCGATAATGTGCGAAACTGCGATGGGTGAGTCAGGAATAAAAGTTATACCTGATTGGTGTTTAAAGGGTTTAAGAAAACTCTGTAATAAGAAAAAAATACTTTTAATTCTCGATGAAGTTCAATGTGGAGTAGGTAGATCTGGTAAATTCTTCGCATTTGAACATGCTAAAATAAAGCCTGATATTGTTCCAATAGCCAAAGGTATTGGAGGTGGTTTTCCAATTGGTGCAGTTTTAATGAATAAAAAGGTGGCACCCGCAATGACAGCTGGTTCTCATGGAAGTACTTTCGGCGGAAATCCTTTAGCAATGAGCGTTGGAAATGCTGTTATGGATCAAATGTTTAAAAAAGGATTTTTACAAAATGTACAAAAATTATCAAAATATTTTATTAATGAATTAAACCTAATAAAAGAAGATTACCCAGATATAATTAAAGAAGTAAGAGGCATTGGATTATTGATCGGATTACAACTTTTTGAAGACCAATCAAATTTTATTAAAAAATTAGAATTAAATAAATTACTTACAATAAGAGCAGGAGAAAATGTAGTCAGAATTCTGCCTCCTTTAAATGTTAAAAAACAAGAAATAGATCTTGCAGTAAAAATAATTAGAAAAGTTTGTGAAAATTACAATTAAAAATGAAAAATTTTATTAATATTTCAGATTTATCAAAAAATGATCTTAGGGCTATTATTGATGGTGCTAAAAAAAGAAAGTCTGAAAGAGGAAAAATACCTAATTCCCAACCCGATGTAGATTTACCAATAAAAGGCAAAACTATGATTATGCTTTTTGGAAAACCATCTACAAGAACAAGAATATCTTTTGATCTTGCAGTGAAACAATTGGGAGGATCATCAATCATTTTAAACCAAGATGAAATTCACTATGGTAAAGGAGATGAAACCATAAAAGATACAGCCAAGGTTCTTTCCCAATACGCAGATATTTTGATGATAAGAACAGACTCTCATAATGATGTTGATGAATTTCAAAAGCATTTAGATATTCCGATAATAAATGGACTAACAGACCTCAGTCACCCGTGCCAAATAATGGCTGACATTTTAACTTTTGAGGAATCTAAAGGTGATATAAACGGAAAAACGATTGCATGGCTTGGAGATGGAAATAATGTAGCGAATTCTTTTATTGAAGCTGCAACTAAGTTCAAATTTGAGCTTAAAATTGCTTGTCCAAAAAAATACCAGCCAAATAAAAAAATAGTAAGTGAAGCAAAAAAAAATAATTGTAAACTCTTAATTACCGAAGATCCTTTCGAAGCTGCCGAGGGCGCAGATTGTGTAATGACTGATAAATGGATATCTATGAGTGATAAAGGCGACAAAAAGAAAAAAAAGAAAATTTTAAAAAAGTTTCAGGTTAACAAAAAGTTAATGAACTCAGCAAAAACAGATGCAATTTTTATGCATTGTCTTCCGGCAAGTAGAGATGAAGAGGTTACCAGTGAAGTGATGGATGGAAAACAATCTGTAGTTTGGTTACAAGCCTTTAACAGAATACATGCTCAAAAAAGTATAATTGAGTGGTGTTTAAAATAGTCTAAGGTTTCGGAAGAGGATTATCGCTCAGCGAATTCATATACAAAATAACTGACGCTCTATCTTTTTCTTTTTTCAGTCCTGCAAAAGCCATTTTTGTCCCTTTGATATGAGCCGTAGGTTTTAAAAGATATCCATTCATTTCTTCGTAAGACCAAACTTTTCCATGAGCAATTAACGCTTTAGAATATTTATAATCACTTATTGCACCTGATTTTCTACCTAAAACACCATATAAAACTGGACCAATTTTATTTTTTCCACCCTTTGCAACTACGTGACAAGCAGAACATTTTTTAAAAACCGCTTTTCCATGCTCTATATCTCCAAGAGCCAGAAAATCTTTTATATTTAAACCACCAGACTCTGCTGTTGATACCGCTGTTTTTGCAACTGGAGCTTCAACGACATAAGCAGCTTCTTTTGGTTTTTCTACGTAAAAAATCAGATCTGTTACTTTATCAATTCCAAAAACAACAAGAACAGTGAAAATAATTGCTGCTATAATTTTATTTATTTCAAAACCATTCATAAATTTGATAATTACTAAATTATATATCATGAGTTTATTAAAAAAACTTTAACTAAATTAAACATCATTGCGTCCTTGAGCCGCAGAATTTATATGACAAATACAGTAATTATAATTCCTTCACGTTTACAAGCCACAAGGCTTCCAGAAAAACCATTAAAAATTATAAAAGGCAAAGAGATGGTTTTGCATGTTTTAGATTTAGCAACTAAATCTAGTGTGGGTGATGTCCTGGTGGCAACGCCAGATACTAAAATTTCTGACTTAATCAATAAAAATAAAGGTAAATCTTTTTTATCACAAAAAAATCACCAGACTGGAACAGATAGAGTTTTTGAGGCGTACGAGAAATATTTCTCCAATAATCCTAAATTTATTATTAATCTTCAAGGAGATATGCCAAATTTAAATCCAAAGGAAATTATATTTCTGAACAATTATTTAAATAAAGGTTTATGCGATATAGTTACTTTAGCTGCACCTCTTAAAACTAATGAACTTGAAGATCAAAATGTAGTAAAAGTTTTAACCAAGCAAGAAATGAAAAAATTAACATTTTCTTCAGCCATAGATTTTCAAAGAAATATTATCACAGGCCAAAGTAATTTTGCGTATCACCATATTGGGATTTATGGATTTACTAATAAAGCATTAATAAAGTATGTAAATCTTAAAAGAAGTAAGTTAGAGTTAGAAAGAGATTTAGAACAAATGAGAGCTTTAGAAAATAATATGAAGATACATGTAGGCCTTGTTAACTCGATACCTTTAAGTGTAGATACTGAAGAAGATTTACAAGAAATTAAAAAAAACATGGAAAACAAATGACAAAAGAAATTATTGCATTTCAAGGAGAAAAAGGTGCTTATTCCCACTTAGCTTGCGAGGAAACTTTTCCGAATGCAACTATAAAAACATGTGCAACTTTCGAAGAAACATTCAAGATGGCTTTTGAAAATGAAAATCTTAAAATAATGGTACCAATTGAAAATTCATTAGCAGGAAGAGTTGCTGATATACATCATTTGTTAACAAAATATAAACTTCAAATTTACTCAGAGCATTTTCAAAAAGTTGAACACAATCTTCTAGCTAATGTAGGCACAGAATTGAAGGACATAAAGTATGTAAGAAGTCACGCACAAGCTATTGATCAATGTCAAAAAATTATCAATAAACATAAATTCAAAACTATTATTTCTGCAGATACTGCGGGATCAGCAAAAGATCTTTCTTTAAGTAAAGATAATTCTGTTGCGGCAATTGCTTCAAAACTATCTGCAAAAATTTACAATCTTAAAATTTTAAAAGCCAATATTGAGGATGACATGGGTAATGTGACTAGATTTTTAATAATGGGGAAAAAAGTAAATCAACCAGAATATAAAAAAGATAAAAAGTTTATTACAAGCTGTATTTTTAGACTAAAAAGTATTCCAGCGGCTTTGTATAAATGCTTGGGAGGTTTTGCAACCAATCAGGTAAATTTAACTAAATTAGAGAGTTTCTCTGTAAAAAACACGTTTGATCAAACTAATTTTTATCTTGATATTGCAGGACACATTGAGGATCAAGCAGTCCAAAAAGCTCTAGAAGAATTAGGCTTTCACACAGAAAGCTTAGATATTTTAGGAGTTTACGAAGCTGCTTCATTTAGGCAAAAAAAATAGTCCACAAATCTATATAAACATGTCTTGTAGAATTGTTTTTTATGTTGATATAATAATTTGGAGGCCATTCAGGCGATTTTGATATGTTTAATGTGTCAGGGTGTAACAACAGCAGCACGAACTTTTGAAAGCGGGTTGTTTGGTCTCCTGAATGAATGAATAAAAATAATACAAAAATTTTAGCATTAAAATATAGGCCTCGAATATTTAAAGAATTAATAGGTCAAGAAGTAATTGCAGAAACTATTTCAAACGCAATTAAATTAAAAAAAACTCCTAATGCGTATCTATTAACTGGAATAAGAGGTGTTGGAAAAACCACTACAGCAAGATTAATAGCGAAAGCATTAAATTGTTCTAAAAATATAGAAGTAGGAGAAATGTGCGGTGAAAAAGAATCTTGCCACTGTAAAGAAATTGAAAACTCAAATCACATTGATGTTCTTGAGATGGATGCAGCATCTAAAACTGGTATTGATGATGTAAGGGAACTTATTGAAAATTCAAAATATAATCCAACAAGTGCAGAGTATAAAATTTTTATAATTGATGAGGTACATATGCTTTCTAAACAAGCCTTCAATGGATTATTAAAAACTTTAGAAGAACCCCCTGCAAAATTAAAATTTATATTGGCTACTACCGAACCACGTAAAATCCCAATCACTGTTCTATCGAGATGCCAGAGGTTTGATTTGAAAAGAGTAAGCTTAAATATTCTTTCAGACCATTTAAAAAAAATATGTAAGATAGAAAATGGTAAAATAACTGAAGAGGCCTTAGATATAATAGCACGGGCTGCAGAGGGATCTGTAAGAGATTCAATTTCATTACTCGATAGAGCTTTAATTCATCAAAGTTTAAAACCTGAAATGGCTTTAGATGCACAAGAAATTAGGAATATGTTAGGCTTAGTTGATAGGTCTAAAATAATAAATTTAATTCAATACGTTTTAAAAGGAGATCAAAAGAGTGCTTTGTTAAATTTTCAAAAAATATTTCAGGGAGGTTTGGATGGTAAGCTTTTTTTAAACGATATTTTAGAGGTTCTTTATTTGTTTAGTCGAAGAATAAATTTAGGCTCAATTGAAAAAGATCTTTTTATTTCTGAAAGCGAGATAGATTTAATCGAGTCGAGCACTGAAGGGTTAAACAATGAGGATCTTGCTTTATTTTGGCAAATCACAATAAAGACCATTGAAGATTTGAAAACAGTTTCAAATGAGCAGTTGGCGTTAGAAATGTATTTACTTCAGTTAATACACGTTAAAAGTATTGAAGAATTCGACAAACCTGAAAGTCAATATTCACAGGGATCAAGTGATCCAATTGGTCAAAAAAAAATTATTGAGGAAAAAGAACTAGAGCAAAATCTTACAAATCCGGTAAAACAACAACTAAAAAGTATTGATCAAATAAAAGTTCTAAAAGAAAAAAATATTGATAAAAAAAATGATATACAACCTAAATTTAACATCAATTCTTTTGAAGATTTAATTTATATTTCTGGAGAGGAAAAAGACGCTGAACTAAAATATGATCTCGAGAGAAATGTAAAATTAATAAGATTTGAAAACGGAAAAATAGATATAAATTTTAACGAAAAATTAAATAAAAATTTTATAAAAAAATTATCTCAAAGTTTGCTTAAATGGACAGGGAAAAGATGGATTATAACTTTAAGCAAAGAAGATGGTGGAAAAACATTTTTCGAGGAAAAATTAAATATAAAGAAAAAATTATTAGACGAAGAGAAGCAAAGTGGCCTTTATAAAGAAATTTCAAGTATATTTCCGGATATCGATTTAATTAAAGTAGAGGAAGAAAATGAATAATTTTTCGGACATGCTTTCAAAAGCAAAAAAAATGCAAGACCAAATGAAAGAGGTCCAGGAAAATATAAAAAAAATTGAAGTTGAAGGTATTGCTGGAGGAAATTTGGTTAAAGTTATTTTAAAAGGGGATTATGAAATGAAATCTATAACTATTTCTTCAGATGCAAAAAATGAAAAAAGTGAAATAATTAATGATCTTATTATAGCTGCCCACAATGATGCTAAAGAAAAGCTAAAAAAAAGAACATCTGAAGAATTATTAAAAGCGACAGGTGTCGCAAATTTTCCAATTGATTTCAAATTACCATTTTAAATGAATAATAATATTCCAGAAATAGAAGAACTTATTAAAAATTTTTCTAAGCTACCAGGACTTGGTCCTAAGTCTGCAAAAAGAATAATATTAAAATTAATAAATAATAAAGAGAATATGATTAAACCTTTGGCTAAACTATTAGCGAATGTTTATAAAAATGTTACCCGTTGTAATGATTGCGGTAATCTTAAAATTACTACACAAAAATGTATCTGCGAAACCGAAACTAATAATTATGATAAAATCTGTGTTGTAGAAAACTTATCTGATATGTGGGTAATTGAGTCAGCAAATATATATAGAGGACACTTTCATATTTTGGGAGGGACACTTAATTCCGATGAAAAATATGAAAAAAAAAATTTGCTAATAGATTCTCTGGTTAAAAGAGTAAAAAAGAATAATTTAAAAGAAGTTATAATTGCTACAAGTGCAACTGTTGAAGGCCAAACCACGGCCCATTACATAGAAGATGTAATTAAGAATGATAAGATTAAAATTTCTAAGCTTGGTCAAGGACTGCCAGTAGGCGGAGAAATTGAACAATTAGATGATGGTACTTTAGTTTCAGCTTTTAAAAATAGAGTTCCAGTTTCTAGTGACTAGCTTTTTTTTCAAGCCTTTTTTTGTGAAGTAAAGGTTCAGTATATCCAGATGGTTGATCTTTTCCTTTAAATACCAAATCACATGCCGCCGCAAATGCAAACGACTTCTCAAAATTTTCTGACATTGGAATGTAGTTTTTATCATTGGCATTTTGCTTATCTACAATTGCTGCCATTTTTTTTAAAACTTTCATTACTTGATCTTTTGAACAAATGTTATGGTGTAGCCAATTAGCCATATGTTGAGAAGATATTCTTAATGTAGCTCTATCCTCCATCAAACCTATGTTGTTAATATCTGGTACCTTTGAGCAACCAACACCTTGATCAATCCATCTGACAACATAACCCAATATACCTTGAGCATTATTTTCTAATTCTTTATTAATATCCTCCATTGACCAATTTGGTCTATCTGCTTTTGGTATTTCAAGAATATTTTTAATATCAGCTTTTTTTCTTTTACTAATTTCTGATTGTTTTTCAAAAACATTAATTTTGTGATAGTGAATCGAATGAAGCGTTGCAGCTGTTGGCGATGGTACCCATGCACAGTTTGCACCAGATTTTGGATGACCTATTTTTTGATCCATCATATCCGACATCCTGTCTGGCATTGCCCACATCCCTTTACCTATTTGTGCTTTACCAGAGAAGCCACAAGATAAACCTACATCGACATTCCAATTCTCGTAAGTATTTAACCATACAGATTTTTTCATATCAGCTTTAAAAATCATTGGACCAGACTCAAAAGAGGTATGCATCTCGTCTCCGGTTCTATCCAGGAAACCAGTATTAATAAAAACCACTCTTTCTTTTACTCTGCGAATACATTCTTTCAAATTTACAGTAGTTCTTCTTTCTTCATCCATGATCCCTACTTTTATAGTAAATTTATTTAGCCCAAGGCATTTCTCAACATTCTCAAAAATTTCATTTGTGAAACTTACTTCATCAGGTCCATGCATTTTAGGTTTGACGATGTAAACAGACCCAGTTCTCGAATTCTTTTTATTTTTAAAATCGTGTAAAGCACAAAGTGTTGAAATAAATGCATCCATTATACCTTCTGGAATTTCAGATCCATCCTTCAACAAAATTGAGGGATTAGTCATAAGATGACCCACGTTTCTATTTAGCAGTAGAGCCCTTCCATGCAAAACTATTTTAGAGCCATTTGGTGATTTATAAATTCTATCAGGGTTTAGTTTTCGAATAAATTTCTTTTGACCTTTTTTAACTTCGGTTTCTAAGTCGCCCTTCATAAGACCGAGCCAATTTCTATAACATCTTACTTTATCTTTAGCATCAACGGCGGCTACCGAGTCTTCGTTATCGACAATAGTGGAAATTGCTGATTCAACGATTAAGTCTGTGATACCAGCCTTATCTTTTTTTCCAATAATGCTGTTTGGATTTATAATGATATCAGTATGTAAATTATTATTTTTTAGCAAAAGAGAACTTATATTTTCATCATCACCTGTGTATCCAACAAATTGAGAATTATCTTTTAAATTATAATTAACCTCATTTACTTGAAAAACTAAATTTTTTTCATTAATTTTAATCTTTGTAATTTTCTTCCAGCTAGCATCTCTAATTGGGAAAGTGTTATCTAAAAATTCTCTTGTAAATTTTATTACCTTATTTCCTCTATCTTCATTGTAATCTTTACCAATTTCTCCAGGTATCGCATCTGTTCCGTACAACGCATCATATAAGCTGCCCCAGCGAGCATTGGCAGCATTCAAAGCATATCTTGCGTTATCAACTGGCACCACTAATTGAGGTCCTGCTATCGAAGATATTTCTTTATCAACATTTGATGTATTGATTTCAAAATCAGATTGTTCTTCTACAATATAATTAATTGATTTTAAGAAATCTATATACTCACTTTTGTCAAAATTTGATCCTTTTTTTGATAAATGCCACTGATCGATTTTTTTTTGAATATCATTTCTTTTTTGAATTAATTCTTTATTTTTTGGAGACAATTCATGTATAGACTTATCAAACTCTGACCAAAACTTTTTCGGATCTATACCTGTG
>CACFMO010000002.1:110000-131795 GCA_902567495.1 uncultured Pelagibacteraceae bacterium | reverse complement strand
TGATGATTTCAAATTTCATAAACTAATTTAAATTTCTATTTGTTATTGGTTGATCTTTTTTGAGATTTATTTTAGTTTTTTTTCCAATAATTTTACCTATTTCATAAGGATGAAATTCTTTGAATGGTCTTTTATAGTCTATGAGCTTTTTTTCAAGTATTGTCCCTTTTTTAATAAATTTTTTAGCCACTAAACCTCTTCTAATTGAAAAAATATTTTTTTGTTCACTTTTTGTAATTTCCTTTTTTTCTGAACCCAAAACTTGTTCAATATTTTTAATAGATTTTATAAAATTGGTTAATTCATTTGAATTTAATGAGGCGTTATGATCAGGACCTCTCATTTTTTTATTTATTGTAAAATGCTTCTCAATAAATCTTGCTCCTAAAGTTATAGATGCTAAAGCAGCCTCATTTCCTTCTGAATGATCAGAGAGACCTATCTGACATTTAAATTTTTTTTTATATGTTTTTAAAACATTAATATTCATTTCATTTAGTGGAGCGGGATATTCAGACGTACACTGCATTAAAACTAATTTTTTATTATATTTTTTTATTTGTCTAACTGCTCTTTCAACATCTTTAATATTGCCTATTCCAGTAGATAACAAAGTGACTTTTTTCTTTTTAGCTATTTCTTTTAAAAATTCTAAATTTGTGAGTTCTGTAGAGCTAATTTTTAAAAATGATACTTTTAGTGATTTGACCAAAAAATTTAAGCTTTCAGTTCCATCTGGTGTAGATATAAATATTATTTTTTTTTTTTCACAATATTTTTTAATTTTTTTGAATTCCCCAAATGTTAATGCAAGTTTTTTTGTTAGTTCAGATCTTTTGAGTTTGAAACTTTTACTCTCTTTTATATAATCAGGGTTTACAGCAAAATCTCCTGTTAACTCTCCGGGTAAAAATGTTTGGAATTTGACAGCATCAGCACCAGCTTTTTTTGCAATATCAACTAATTTAAAAGCATTTTTGAGTATTCCATTGTGATTAACACCGGCTTCCGCAATTATAAAAACCTTATTTTTATTTTTTTTCATAAAATTTTTTTATTAAAATCTTTTTTAAATTTCGTTTTTTTATTATTGCGAAAATTTTGGAAATTGTATTTTTTTTAAAATAAAGATTTTTAAATTTAATTTTTTCCTTAATATTCCTCTTAAAAATAATTTTTTTAATCAAAAATTTTAAATTAGCTATATCACCTTTAGAATTATAAATATTATCAGAAAAATATCTTCCTTTTTGTCTATCACCTATGTTTATACTTCTTAAGTTCAAACTTGGGGTTTCAATTATTCCACTTGAAGAATTTCCTATCATTAGTGAGATTTGGTTTAGAGTTGATAAAAAGAGTTTTTTGCCTAATGACTCAATATATATTGATCTATTAGAATTTTTTTTAATAAAAGATCTTATAATTCTTTGAATATCGGAATATCCCTTATCATGATTTGGTGACGTAAAAATAATTCTTAACCTTTTAAAATATTGTAAAACTGAAATTAAATTTTTAAAATTATTTAAACTTTTTTTTGGGTTTAATGTTTCTGGATGATAAGATACTAGAATAGTTTTTTCATCTATTTTAAACCTCAAAACTTTTTGTAATTTGTTCTTAGAAATTAATTCTTCGTTGATTATTTTTTCCACTCCTATTGATCCAGTCACAAAAATATTTTTAGGAGTTTCTCCCATTGAAATAAGTCTTTTTTTACATTTTGAAGTTGAAACAAAATGAATATGAGCTATTTTTGAAACTGCATGTCTAATTGAATTATCCCATGCTCCTTCGGTAAGTTGACCTCCTGCATAATGGAATATCGGAATATTTCTAAGAAGTGCAACATTAGCTGCGGGTAACATTTCGTATCTATCTCCTGGCAAAAATATTGCATCAGGTTTTTTTTCGCTTATAAAATTATCTATTCCTTTAACAATATTATTTAGATTGTATGATGAATTTTTTTTATAATTACATCTTATTACCTTATTAATTTTAATCTTATCATTAATTATTTCTTTAACTGTGTTTCCAAATTTTTTACTAGTATGGCTACTAGTAACAACAAAAAAATATTTCAAATTTTTATCTTTTTTAATTTTTTGGATTATTGGTGAAACCAAACCGTAATCTGACCTTGTTGTGGAAAAAAATAATATTTTTCTCATATAATTTTAATTTTTTGATCTAAATACCTTTGTTTGCCTATAGTATTTCTTTCAATTTTTTTAACCTTTTGAATTTTAATTATAAAATTCGGTAGAATCTTTTTTAATTTTTTAGATATAGTATTTAAAACTTCTCTTTCATTTTTTGTTTTTAAATATAATTGAACCTGAATAATAATTTTCCCTTTTTGATATTGTACTACCTTATAGTTTTCAATTTTTTTCCAATCCATATCGTTATAATTAAATATTGCCGGGGCTAGTGGGATTAAATTCGATTTTTTATCTAAAACGTAATCTTGTAACCTACCTTCTACCTGGTCCACAAAAAAATAGTTTCTTTTACACTTACATTTTTTTTTTCCTATAGAAGCTACATCACCAGTCTTGTATCTTATCATTGGCATCATATAATTATTAAAACCAGTTGCTGTAATTATGCCTTTTGATTTTTCTTTTTTTAAATTATTATTTTTAGAGTCCAATATTTCAATAATGCCATTTTGAGGCATAAAATGCATTTTATTCGAAAATTCGCAGTTAAATCCAACCAAGGCTCCTTCAGTGTGACCATAAATATTTATCAATCTACATTTGAATATTTTTTCTATAAATTTTCTCTGACCAAAAGTTAAATACTCTCCATCCACAAAAATATTTTCTAATTTTAAATTAAATTTGATTTGCTCCTTTAAAATCAAAGAAGCCATTAAGAACATTATTGACGATCTTGAATGAATGTATTCTGGTTGAAAATCCTGTAGAACTTTTACATATGATTTAATGCTTGATGAATTTATATGGAAAGCCGACATGATAAGTTGTTTTTGATTTTTTTTATACCAATATTTTTTTTTTCTTAAAATTTGTTGAGGTATTTTATCTCCATAGAGTCTCACGCTTTTATTTTTTTTAATATTTTTTTTAAAAATCGATAGATAATGGAATGTGTTAGCTTTATCATTTATTTGAAAATTTAAATCTGATAAAATTGTTAATGGGTTGCCTGTACTACCACCTGTTGTCCTACTAAAGGTATTATCCTTTTTCATCTTGACTGATAAGAATTTCTTATAATTGTTTTTAATAAAGTTTTTATCTATTACTGGAAATTTTTTTAAATCATCTAAAGTTTTAATTTTAAAGTTTTTTCTTCCAGAAAAATAATCTTTATAAAAAGGAACATTTTTTTTAACGTAGTTATATAGTTTTCTTAAATTATATAATTGATTTTTTTCGTGTTGGTATTTTGACCATTTTTGACTTTTATTTAAGAAGAAAAGCCTTTTTCTAAATTTTGGATAGTTGTAAATTTTATTCACTATCACTTAAACTTTCTTACTAATAACAACCCACTCTTTTATAAAGTCTTTCATATTGTTGGTGGTTCTGATTTCCAACTCGATATTAAGAATTTTAAAATTTGATGAATAAATTTTTTTTATCTCTGATAAAGATGAGATTCTAAAAGTTCCATATCCTTTTTTTATAAAATGCACATTCAAATTTTTTTTTTTTCTGTTTTTTCTAATAAAATGATTTCCAACAGTATTTTTTGCAAAAGTTTTTGAAAAAAAATATCCTCCTTTTTTTAGTACCCTATTTACCTCAGATAAAATTTTTTTTGTATCTTTTAAAGAATTAGCATACAAGCACTCACAATCAATTATGTAATCAAAAAAATTATTTTGATAAGGTAATTTAATTATGTCACCCTGTACTAATTTGATAAATTTTTTTTTTCGTTTTAAATTTTTATTTGCTATTTTAAGTGCTACTTTACTTCCATCAATTCCAAAAACTTTTAGTTTTTTTTCAATAAAAAAATTTAAGTTTGCTCCCGTGCCTACGCCCAATTCTAAAACTCTTTTGTTTTTTAAATTAAAGTTTTTAGATAAAAATCTTACTAATGATAAATCAGGGTATTTTCCCCATTTATATTTTTTAAAGATTTTATCCCAACCTGAATTCCACATTTAATTAGTAAATTTAATTTGATAAATTTTTTAGATTACCAAGATCTAACCACGACTTTCTTGGAATTATAAAAATTCCTACTTTTTTTTTATTAATTTTTGCATCACTAATAAGATCAGTCATATTATAAACTTTGTCCTTTTTAGGAATTAAAGAAATTAATTTAGATTTGAGTAAATAAGTTCCAACGTTAACCAAATATGAATTTTTTGGCTTTTCATTAATTTTTTTTAAAATATTTACTTTTTCAGTTTCAACCACACCATAAGGAATTTGAAAAGGTATCTTAGCACATATTATTGTAAGATCGTTAGTCTCTCTTTTGTGATATTTTAGTATCTTGTTTAAATCACAATTTAATATCGTATCGCAATTTGTAATTAAAATATCTCTGGTTTTATTTCTCATCAACTTTAGAGAGCCTGCTGTACCTAAAGGTTTATTTTCCTCTACATATTTTAAATTAATCGGTAATTTTTTTTCTTTAAAAAACGCTTTTATTAAATATGATTTATAATTTAAAGAGCAAATAAAATTGGATATCTTATACTTTAAAAAATTTTTAATTACGTGTTCGATTATTGGCATCCCTTTATAAAATAATAATGGCTTAGGTAAAATACTTGTAAAAGGTCTTAACCTTGTGCCCTTTCCTCCAGCCATAATCATTACATTTATGGGGGGTAATTTTTTCTTGATTAATTTTTTCTTTCTACTAATTAAATCTTTTTCAAAAAGAATATTTCTTAATTTTTTTTGAGAATCAACAACAGGAATTAAATCAATATTTTTTTTGAGAAAAATATTTTTAATTTGACCTTTTTTAAACTTATTTTCAAACAAATAGACACTTTTTTTATTATAAATTGAATTAATATTTGAATTTAGTTTTTTCTTCTTAATTAGCGCTCTTCTAATATCTCCATTGCTCAAAACTCCTAAAAATAAAAAGCTGCTATCAACAACAACTAAAGACTTGTAGCCGAATTTATTCATTTTTTTTACTGCAGAATTTAAAGTGGTACTTTTAAAAATACACAGATGTTTAATTTTTTTTTGAATATTCATTTTTTAAATTTAAGATGCTTAAACCAGGCCTTTGTAGCTTTTCTTATCTTTTTAGGTGTCCATAAGGGAGCTTTTTTCCAATTACTAGTATCTTTTAATAAAAATGATACTCCCTCGATTAAAGAAGTTTTTGGCTTCCATTTAATGGCTTTTTTTATCTTGTTAATACTTGCCAAAGATCTAAATGGTTCTCCGGGTCTTATTGGTATTTTTACCCTTTTACTGCTAATTAATTTTGCTAAATCATTAACCTTATGTTCTTTACCGCTTGCTAAGTTAAAAATCGAGTTTGACTTTTTGCTTTTTGCAGCCTTAATCATTGCATCAATTAAATCTTTTATAAAAACGAAGTCTCTTGTTTGATTTCCGCTACCTACAATTGTTAGAGGTTTATTGTTTAGTTTTTGAGCCAAAAAAACACCTAGCGCTGCACCATAAGCTCCTGTGGTTCTGGATCTTGGACCATAAACATTAAAAAACCTTAAAGATATATTGGGCATATTATAAACTTTTCCCCAATGCATAACCAGTTCTTCACCTAAAAACTTAGATAAAGCATATGGGTGTTGCGGATCAATTTTATCTTTTTCAGTAGTTGGGAATTTTTTAGGAACTCCATAGCAACTTGCAGAAGCTGCATAAATAAATTTTTTTATTTTTTTATTTCTAAATAATTCTAAAATATTTAAAGTTCCGTTAACATTAGTATCAATATAATTTGTTGGTTTTTGAATACTCGGAACAATGTCAGCCAATCCAGCTAAATGAAAAACCCAATCAATATTTTTGTTTAGGTTAGCCTTTTTAAGTTTTTTTATGTCAGTAATATCGATTTTTTTGAAATAAATCTTGTTGATAGATTTTTGTAAATTTTTTTTATTGCCAGTTGCAAAATTATCTATTGCTAAAACTTTATGGCCTTGAGCAACTAGTTCATCTACTAAGTTGCTTCCAATAAATCCGGCTGCTCCAGTAACAAGACACTTCATTAATCAATTTCTCCACCACTTAAATCAATAATAGATCCAGATGTATATGATGAATATTCAGAAGCTAAAGCTAAAATGTATGGAGTTATTTCGCTATATTTTGCAAATCTATTTAGAGAAAAATTTTCTTTTAAATATTTTCTTACTTCTTTTGGATTTTTTTTGATTTTTTTTTTCCAAAATTTACCCTTTGTTAATATTGGTCCAGGCATAATACCATTAAAAATTAAATTTTTGTTTCCATAATGTTTTGACATATTTTTTATGTATGAATTTAGAAATGCTTTAGATGTAGAATAAGCAATTTTATTATGCGTAGGTTTTGCTAATTTCCCGGCATAAGAAGAAATATGTATAAATCTAGCAAATTTAGTTTTTTGTTTTTCTAAATGTTTTATTGCCTCCATATTACTTTCAATAGCTATTCCACAATTGAATCTCCAAACTTTATTCCAATCATTATATTTTTTTGGTGGATTATTTACACCCATACCTCCCCCAACACAATTAATTATTATTTCATGAACTCCATGAAGATTAAAAATTTTTTTTATTATTTTAGTTGGGTTTCCTTCTGGCATAAGATCAATAGAGAAAAAATTATTTCCTGGCTTTATAGAGTTTAAATTAGATGCTATCTTCTTTAAAGATCTTAAATTACGAGCAACAATTGAAACTTTTGAGCCTTGATTTACAAAGTCATATGAAAGTTGTTTGCCAATACCATTGCTAGCACCTAGAATTATGACTTTTTTATTTTCTAAACCTAAATTTATCATTTTTTAATTATCTTATAAACTTCTTTTCTAATTCTTTCAAAATTAGGTGACAAGTTATCTTTTGAACGAGAAAAACCTGCCGATCTATCCTCTAAACCTAATACTCTCACATTTTTTTTTGTTTTTTTTGTTAATTCATAAGCTAAAGCTTTAGCGGTACCATCAACATAATCATCATCTAACAATAACCCATCAAATTTTGAATTCTTTAATGTTTCGAGCCATTTTCTCTTAATTTTAAAAGGTTTTATCCAAAAAATATTGGCTATTGAAATTTTTATATCAAGCTTTTTAAAATAATTCTTGATTTTATAAGCTTGGAAGCGTGTAATGGATATTGCAAAAATAATAACATCCGTATTTTTTTCAAGTTTGTCGGTTAATTCTTTTGAATTATTATAACTTTTTGAATGCTCTGATAGGTATAAAACATCTTCATTTTTAATAAAATAATCATATGCCTTTCTATATTCATTAGGTGTCATTGGACTAACTATTTTTATTCCTGGCATTCGAAAGTAGATAGAATGATGTGAGGATCCAGTGACTGGACCAATAGATCCTTCCATACCAATGCTTCTAATAAAAATAGGACAGGGTATGTTCCAAATTTCCTTAGATTTGCATGCATAATTTATGATTATTGGAGCGTTGAACCAATTTAACCCTTGAAATCTAATAATATAAATTGGTTTTTCAATTAGCCCTGCTCCTACAACAATTCCACCATTAGCTACATCTGCCATGCTAAGATCTATTAAACCATCTTTCTCTTTTAAACTTGGCACAGTCCCTTCAATCCAGTCTACAGCATTTAAGCATTGACCATATACTTTACCAATTTTTTTTTTTAAATGTGATCTAAGTGTCTCTTTTATCGTTTCTCTAAGCGTTTTTGCCATAACTTTTCAATTAGTTTTTTAAACTTTTGATCGATAATAGTTGCTTTTTTTCCAATTTTTTTCATTTCAATTAAATACCTGTCATATTTATTTTTTTTTAAGCTTTCTCCTCCTCTATGCTCATTTATCCTATTGGTGAATATATTTAAAAGTATAGGTTGTTTAAAAAAATATTTAGACTTGTACTTTATCTCAAGTGGACAATCTTTAATGTCAAAAGCTTTTATTTTAAAGGATTTCGCAATATCTTTTATTTCCCAGTTTCTTCTAACTGCTTTTTCTGTTGCAATAGAAAAATTATTGTCTTCAATTACAAATATTAATGGTAATTTTTTTTTTGAGGCCCAGCCCATTGCGCCTAAAACATAGTCTTCCTCTACAGCTGCATCACCTAAAAAAATAATTGTAGGCTTTTTTGATGCAAAACAAGCACCGACTCCAATTGGACCATTAGAACCCATAAGCCCATCATGTCCATACATGTTTATTTTGCTATTTCCCACAGATGCCGAGCCTGAAAAGCCTTTATTTATACCTGTATCACGACCTAGTAGTTCATCAATTAAATAGTCAATTTTCCCACCAAAAGACAAATATATCGAATGACATCTATGTTGACCAAAAAGTAATGGTTTAATTTTTTTAGTTTTGCTTATTATTGATAAAGATGATGATATAAATTCTTGTCCAGTAGAAACATAAGTAGGCACATAAATTTTTCCCGAGTTTATATGGTCTGATGTTGAGAGTTCAAAATTTCTACACAAAGAGGCTTTTTTAAAAACATTAAGTCTATAATTCATAAATTAAATATTTGTTTTATTAAGAAGCGTTAAATTATTTTTATTTTATAATGAAAGGAGAATTTTTTCATTTAAATTTAAGTAACAAGCGACCTGAATTATTCATATTTTTAAAAATATGTATACCCTTGTTGATCTCAGAAAAATTTAAAGTTTTAATAATTATTTTATTTAAATTAATTTTTCTTTTTTTGTCTAACTCTATAAATTTATTAATATCTTTATCGGGGTTAGCTCCACCACCTAATGATCCTTGTATAATTTGATCATGCATCAAATTCCAAGCATTAGTTTTTAAATTAATGTTTCTTTTAGGTACCCCTAAAATATAGAAATTTCCTGGATGTTCTAATAATTTTAGACAAAAATTTATTACTTTTATGTTTCCTGTTGTGACAACTATTTTGTTAAATCTTAAATCTTTTAATATTTTTTTATCTTTTAAATTAGAAAAGTTATAGGTAAATTTTGCACCAAATTTTTTAGCTTTTTTTAAAGCATCTTTATTTATGTCTATCGCCGTGATAGATCTGGTTTTAAATAAATTAGATCCTTGGATAATCACTTGGCCTAAACCACCTATTCCTACTACTAACAATTTATCATTTTTATTTAAATTTAATTTGTTTAGTACCAGGCTTAATGAGGTTGTTGCACAACATCCAAATAGAGCAGCTTTTTTAAGTGAGTATTTAGATTTGATTTTTGTTATTCTGTTTTCCGATACAATAGCAAATTCATTAAAAGTTGTTATCCATCCTGCATTAATTTTTAATCCATTATCTGAGTAATAAGTGGGCGTACTACTTTCGATGCCTGAACCTTTTATCCAATGTAGAACAACTTTGTCTTTGGGTTTTGCTTTTTTTACTCCAGGACCAACCTTCAACACTATACCGCTACCTTCGTGACCTAATAGATGTGGTAAAAACTTATCCTTGCCCCCAATACCTTCTATCTCATCTATTTGTTTTCCACATATTCCAGAGTACTTTAATTTAACCAAAACTTGTCCCCTTTTTAATTCATCCTTTATATTAAGATTTATAATTTTTAATTTTGAATTATTTTTAAATAGAACAGCACCTTTAAAACTAATTTGTATCATTTTAACTAAATTTAAAATTGAAATTTTTTTCAAACTTTTCTGAATTTATATCTTGTTCAAGTGGATTTACGTTTCCTTCTGTTGGTATAATGTATTTTTGGTAATCAATTTTTTTACTATCACAAATTTCAATAAGCCTATTGTAATAAGATTTTATGGGACTTGATAAATTATAAGTTCCGTATTTTTCAGAGGTAAGCAAAATTTCATATAAATGGATCAGTTCATCTAATTTGAGAAAACATCTTTTAACATTTGAAAATATTTTCACTTTGGTTTTTTTTTGAACAAGGTCTACTGACTGATCTAAAAAGGAACCTGTACCACTCATTTTTGTACTTTGAAAATGTCCACCATAAGCATGAACTACTGGTTGGCGAAATATGAAGTGATTTTTGGTATGAGCTTTTATTAAATTCTCACATTCCAATTTGAGTTTACCATGAACATTAGGAGGATTTAGTTTAATATTTTCGTCAGGAAAAACTATCCCCTCAAAAATTTTATCTGTGGATGGAAAAAAAATTCTTGTATTCTTATTTAAACTTTTCAAAAGTTTTTTTGTCAACTCAACATTATATTTTCTAGCAAATTTTGGATTTTTTTCATTTCTTGGAGGCCCAGCGTAGGCGGCTAAATGATAAACAAAATTTGGTTTTAAATCCTTGATTACATTATTATTAGTATCAATATTAAGTAAATTTAGGTCTATTAAATTCTCATCATGCTTTATGTAATCAAAATCAACACCAAAAACTTTGTACCCCTTTTTTTTTAATGATAAAAATATTGCAGTTCCTATAAAACCACCGGCTCCGGTTATTAATATATTACCCTTGTAACTCATTGAACTTTTTTTTGTATATCTCTATTTTTTACTTCATCACTTACTGGATTGGTCAAACCGACCCACCATCTTGAACCTGAGAAAGAATTATTTTTTGATATTACTTTTTGAACTCCATGTTTTAATGAATGATAAAATAATGTCATATCACCTGCTTTTAAGTATTGTTCAACATTTTCTATCTTTTTTTTTACTAGGAAAAATAGTCCACCTTCATCAAAATCTTTTCCAATTTCACTGAAATGAATGCCAGAGACAATTCTTAATGATTTTGGATCTGTGTGAGCTTCTAAATAACCTGTATTGTTAGGATATTTTCTAATTAAAATTCTATCAATTTGTCCGTCCTTAGGTTTGTTTTTTTCAAATTCCTTATATTTAAGACCAGACAACAACTTTAACTTTCGCCAAACTGGATTAAAAGTTTTAAAGAGATCTAGCTTTTCCTTTTTTTTGTTCCACGGAAAAAAATAGAAATCATGTCTATCAGAGTTTAAAACATATTTAGAACTTTCTTTTGGACCTATTTTTCTATGAAAATTTGGACAATTTTGTAAAGTTTTAAAAAAATTAGATTTTTTTTTATTTTTAATTGTTTTTAAATAATTTTTAATCAAATTTATTTCTTGTTTTATAAATAATTTCTTAATTATAATTAAATTGCCATTGTATAAATTTGATTGTATTTTCATTAGTTTCTCTCTATTTGATTTATTAAAAGCGTTAAGAAATTCCTTTGAATCTAAGTATAGAATATTTTTAAATTCTTTTGCAGAATCACTTTTTTGTTCAAGATTTTTCCAGTTAGATTTTAAAATTTTTTGAGTTTTAATTGACCAATGCTCCGCACTTCGATTTTTTCTATCGGTTATAGATACTTTCATAAAAAAATTTTTATATTGGTTGAAATAAATTATTATTATTATTTTTAATAGTTAATTTCAAACCACCTACAAAAACACACAAAAAATTTTCTTTTTTTTCTATAACTTTAAAAGCAAAGTTAGCGAAAGGACCTGTTAAAAATTTAGCTTTATCATTTATTGAAGACATAAAAAAACTTGGTTTTAAAAGTCCTTTTGTATCTTCATGATTTTTACAATTATCTATAAATTCAATTATCTGGTTTTGATGGTTTTCAGGTTTTTTAAGAAAATACTCAATCCCCTTAGTAAATTTAAGTGTTTCTAAAATATTTGTATTTTTAAAACTTTCATTCCATAAAAAAATATAATTTCCTAAAATTGATTTTAGTAAAACATTTTTTGACTTAGAGTAAATTTGTATCTTTGGTTGATATACCTTAGTTTCATGTTTTATTTTTTTTTTAAATTCAGTTAGAAAAATATTTAACTCCTTTTTTTTATATTTTGCTATAACCCACATTTATCTATCCTCCATCTCCATTTTGAGTTCTTCATATTCTTGCATTTTTCTTTTCATAAAATTAATAGTTAAATTGGTTTTGGCGGTAATACCCTTTGGTGTTAAATAGTATAAATAATTAAGTTTATTGGGATTTTTTTTAAAATTTTTTATTTTTATAAGCCCTTTTTTTTGAAGTTCTTTAAGACAGTAGTTGAGTTTCCCCAAACTAAAACCTAAATCTTTAGCGAGTTCACGTTGACTTTTTTTATGCTTTTTGTCAATTTTTCTCAAAAGATTAAAATGATCAATATTATCTTTATTCATTTTGTTCATATTTTGAACAATAACGTTCATTTTTTGAACTGTAAAGCCTTTTATTGTTAGACTTTGGAAGGTTTTTTCTGTATCTATTGATTTATGAAAATAAGAACATCTTCTGCTTTCCAGAAGAAGGCTTTTGAGCTGAGAAAAGGTATTCTTAAACTTGCAAAAATGAGTGGAGGGGGTGGAGCTCATTTAGGTGGAACACTATCTTGTGTTGAAATTTTAACTTACCTTTACCTAGTTCATAATATTAGAATAAGTAAAAAAAATTGGGATGCAAGAGATAGAGTTTTGGTTAAGGGACACGTGCATTTAGCTTTATATCAATTATGGTCAGATATAGGATTGATTAAAAAAAAGGAACTTCAATCATATGGAAAAAATGGGTCAAGAATTCACATACTTCCAGACATAAAAATTCCAGGTTCAGAATATAATTCTGGTTCGTTAGGTCAAGTAGTAGGAATTGGTTTGGGTATAGCGATTAGCTCAAAAATAGATAAAAAAAAATATAATGTTTTTTGCATAGTTGGGGATGGAGAATGTGACTCGGGCTCTATGTGGGAGTCAGTCTCAATGGCAGGAAAATTAAAAACGAAAAACTTAATAGTTATTGTAGATTTAAATAGGTTGTCTGAGTTTCAAATATTTAAAGATAATGTGCATAAAGATATTGAAAAAAAGTTTCGGTCTTTTGAATGGAATACAAAAATCATCAATGGTCATTCTTATAGTGAGTTGAAATCTGCTTTTAAGCTAGTAAAAAATACTAAAAAACCTTTAGCAATTATAGCTAACACAATAAAGGGCAAAGGAGTTTCTTTTATGGAAAACAATGTTAATTGGCACCATAAAGCTCCAAATAAAAAAGAATTTGAAATTGCGCTTAAAGAATATGAAAAATAATAAATTAGATTTTAGAAATGTTTTTTTTGATGAGATTTATAATATTTCAAAAAAAAATAACAAAATTGTTTTTTTAACTGCAGATATTTCAGCGTATAGTTTGCCAAAATTTAGAAAAGATTTTCCTGAAAAGTTTTACAATGTTGGAATAGCAGAGCAAGGAATGGTTAATATGGCTACAGGATTAGCGATGAATAAAAAAAAAGTATTTATCTTTAGTATGATACCATTTTTAACTATGAGGTGTTATGAACATATAAAAATAAATATATGTAGTCATAATTTACCAATTGTTTTAGTGGGTCTGGGTTCTGGTCTTTCCTATGATACCGCTGGTCACTCTGCTCAAGCAATAATTGATATTGGAATAATGAGAATGCTTCCTGAGTTAGAAATTTACAATCCATCGGATCCTACATCTGCAAAATATATTTGTAAAAGAGTTCTAAAAAGTAAAAATCCAACATATGTAAGGTTAGATAAAAGTCAACAGCAATCTATTTATAACAAAAACGAGACTTTTGAAAATAGTTTTAAAATTTTCAAAAATGGAGGTAAAAATTGTATAATTTCAACTGGAGTGATGGTGCATAAAAGTCTGCATGTTATAAAGGAATTAAGAAAAAATAATTTAAAAATAGATTTAATTGATCTCTTAAAAATTAAGCCTTTAGAGGAAAAAAGGTTATTAAAAATACTTAGTAAATATAATAAAATTTTCGTGATTGACGAAAATACCTTTTCAGGAGGGATTAGTTCAATTTTAAGTGAAATTTTTGTAAAAAACTTTTTTAAAAAGAAAATTAACTTCTTTTGCCTTAAAAATACTCAAGATGTTGGAAATTATGGAAATAGAGAATGGTTGCATAAACGTAATAAAATTGATGTAAAAAACTTAATAAAAAAAATACATAAATTATCAAATGGTTAATTTTAAAAAAATAAGTAATAAATCTTTTATTATCGCTGAAGTAGGTCAAAATCATCAAGGAAATTTAGAACTAGCAAAAAAATATATAGAAGTTTTTGCTGCAAAAGGGGCAGATGCAATTAAATTTCAAACTCGAAATAACAAAGAGCTTTTTTCAAAAGATGCGTATAATAAGGAATATTCAAGTGAAAATGCTTTTGCAAAAACATACGGTCACCATAGAGAAAAACTAGAATTAAGTTTTAGAGACTTAACAATACTAAAAAAACTTTGTAAGAAAAATAAGGTTAAATTTATGTCAACACCATTTGATCTTACAAGTGCTAGAAAATTGAAAAAATTAGGTATAGATGTTTTTAAAATCTCTTCTTTTGACTTAGGTAATTTACCTTTAATAAATCTTGTTGCAAAAATGAGAAAACCAATAGTTTTAAGCACTGGTGGTGGTAAAATTAAAGAAATTAAAGAAAGTGTGAAAATTTTAAAAAAAAATAATGCTAATTTTAGTGTATTACATTGCGTGTCGGAATACCCTTGTAATGTAGAAAATTTAGGGCTTGAAAAAATAAGTAAATTAAAAAAACTTTTTCCAAAAGTTTGCATTGGTTTGTCAGATCATTTCAATGGTATATTATCTGGACCTATCGCATATATGAAAGGAGCGAGGGTTTTTGAAAAACATGTTACATTTAATCGATCGTGGAAAGGAACTGATCACAATTTTGCAACAGAACCAGAGGGATTTAGAAAGTTTGTGAGAGATATAAGGAGAGTTCCAAAAATGATGAAGGAAAAGAATGTAAATAGGCTTGGAAAAGAGAAAGTGTTTCTAAAATTAGGAAAATCAATAGTAGCGAATAGAAATCTTAAATCTGGAAAAAAAATTAAAATTGAAGACTTAAATGGTATTATCTTTAATAGACAATATATACCTATTAGGGAGAGCCATAGTTTAATTGGAAAAAAATTAAAAGTTAGAATTAAAAAAGGAGAAATAATATTAAGATCTTATGTTAAGTAAATCAAACATATTTCCTAAATCAAAAAGTGTTGGTAAAAGACTTTGGGGTAAAGAGATTTTGCTAGCTTTAGTCTCAAAAAAATTTAGTTTTAAACTTCTAGAAATAAAAAAAGGTAATCGAGGCGGTCTTCAATACCATAGAAAAAAAAATGAATGCGGATATATAGCATCGGGTAGACTAATGATAAAATATAATTTGGGTAATAATAAATTAAAAACTAAAATTTTAAAAAAGGGAGATGTCTTTCACTTCCCACCTAAACTAATACACCAAGAAATAGCATTAACTAATTGTAAAATTATTGAAGTCTCAACACCTCATTTTAATGATCGGGTCAGGGTAGAAAAAAAATTTAAGATAAAAGAATCAAAAGGCCTGAAAACGACTTATTTAAAAGACATTATTTACAGATAAATGAAATCAAGGAAATTATTAGCACTTATCCCGGCAAGAAGCGGGTCTGAAAGAATAAAAAATAAAAACTTAATTAAATTAAAAGGTAAAAGTTTAATAAGAATAGCAATTGAAAACGCATTTAAAGCTAAAATTTTTGATAGAGTTATCGTTTCTACTGATGACTTAAAATATTCTAACATTGCTAAGAAGTGTGGTGCAGAAGTTCCGTTTTTAAGACCTAAAAAACTTTCAATATCTACATCACCTGATTATGATTGGGTATCTCATACAATTAAAAAAATAGATGCGTTTAAACTTGGCTATACGCATTTTTTTATACTAAGACCAACAAGTCCTTTTAGAACTTATAAAACAATTTTAAGAGCATGGAGTAAATATAAAAAAACTAAAAATTGTGAGAGCCTCAGGGCTGTTGAAATCTGTAAACAGCATCCTTATAAAATGTGGGTAGAAAAGAATAATTTCATAAATCCCTTATTTAAAAAAAAATATCTTAATCAACCTTCTTATAATTCTCAATTTAAAGTTTTGCCGAGAATTTTTATTCAAAATGCTTCCTTAGAAATATCAAATATATCAGTTATAAAAAAATATAAGTCTATAACTGGAAAAAAAATTTTACCATTTTATACTCACAACCATGAAGGTTTTGATATAAATTATCCAGAAGATATTATTGAAGCAAAAAAAATATTAAAAACTAATTATTAAAAAAGTGAAAAAAATAAAATTTACAGAGCCAAAAATAAATTTAACAAGTTCTACAAAGTATATAAAAAAAACTATTAGTAATAATTTCCCCAACGAAGGGGAATTGACCAGATTACTTGAAAAAAAAATTAAAAATATTTTAAAAGTTAAATATGTGACTTTAACAACCAGTGGAACTTCAGCAATATATTTGGCTTTAAAAGCGAGCGGCATAGGTAAAAATGATGAGGTAATCATTCCCAATATTACTTTTCCAGCTACAGCAAATGCAGTAAATATGACTGGAGCAAAAATAATTTTAGTTGATATTTCAAAAGATAACCTTTTAATAGATTTACAATCTTTAAAAAAAAAAATTACAAAGAAAACAAAAGCGATAATTCCAGTACATATATCTGGACGTGGAACAAATATTAAAGAAATATTAAAAATAGCAAAAAAAAATAAAATTAGAGTAATAGAGGATGCAGCTGAGGCATTTGGCTCTAAATTTAAAGGTAAAAGTTTAGGAAGCTTTGGAAATTGCGGTTGTTTTTCGTTTGCTCCTAATAAAATTATTACAACTGGTCAAGGTGGTTTAATTATTACTAATGATAAAAAAATTTACCTTAAAATCAATCAATTAAAGGATCAAGGAAGAACTAAGGTTCTGAATAATAGAAACATTTATAGTTATCGAGGTTTTAATTTTAAATTTACCGATGTTCAAGCTGGGATAGGATTAGCTCAAATAAATGATTTCAAAGCAAGAAAAAATAAATTAATAAGTATTTACAGATTCTACAAAAAAAATATTTCAGAGAATATTAATTTTAAATTATTTGATTTCGATTTGAAAAATGGTGAATTGCCATTGTGGACTGATGCTTATTGTAATTATGTAGATGAACTATTTTTATTTCTAAAAAAAAAAAATATAAATTGCAGATGTTTCTGGCATCCTATAAACACTTTGCCACCATACAAAAAAAAATTTAAAGATTTAAGTAATTCAAAAAGTTTAAATAATAAACTAATGTGGCTTCCTTCGTCTTTATATCTGTCAGAAAAAGATCTGAAAATAATCTGTTATTATATAAATATCTTTTTTAAAAAAAAATATAAGTTTCTCTAATTAAAAATTATTTTTTAGTACAAATGTTCTAAATTCGGCAAAATTTTTCACTTTAATATTATTCTTAAATGAACTTTCATAATTATCAAAATTTTTAAAGTAAAAATAAAATTTCATTTCTTTATTATTAAAAAAAAAGTTAGAGTCATACTTTACTTTTGTTTTTTGCTCTAATTTTTTAAAGTCAGAAATATTTTGTTCAGAAACAAAATTTCCGAACCTATTGAAACCATTAAAGGAGCCAATAATTGTCGGAAAAAGAAAAATTATTATAAATAAACTTGAAATAATTTTTTTATTTAAATTCCAAAGATCTAAAGATAATTTTGAAATTAGCATTGCCGATGCTATTGATAAAACTAAATTAATATCTGTTCGAGCATAAATAAAAGTATATAAAAACAAAATTACAAAATAGAAAAGTAAATCAAATTTATACCCTTTTAATTTGTTTTTATTCTTGAAAAGTATTAGTAAATAAAACAATACAAAAACTAAAATAATTAATAAAATTATTAAAATATTAAGATAATTTTTTTTTATAAAATCTTTATTTTTTTTGGAAATATCAAAAACTTCATGATTTTTAGTTAATATAGTAAGGTTAAGTGAATTTAGAACATTGTCCCCTAATTTAAATGCAAAACCTTTTAAATTTCTTGGGGAATAAGTAGATCTGTAGTAATAAGTCTCATTATTACTATTTTTCGTAAATATTTCCTCGTAATTTTTTTTATTTTTAATTTCTATTCTATCTTGAAGAATCTTGGCCGGACTAGAAAATAAGAATAAGTTAATCAACATGAAGTAGATTAGTGGAACAAAAATTAATAAAACATTCTTAAAATTATTAATAAAATTATTTTCATTTCTTAAGAAGAAATAATAAAAAAGTAAATTTACTATTGCATAAATTAAAGAACCTTCGGAAATAGAAACATTCGCTATACAAATTAACAAATATAAAAAAATTAAAAAAAGGTTATTTTTTTTAATGATTTGAATTAATAATAATAAGCTGAGTAAACCAAGGAAAAGATTAAAAATATGAGAATAGAAAATCGCCCACGACAATGATTTTAAACTTATGCTAAAATTTAATGTAAATAAAATTGCAGAAAAAAAAGCGAATTTTGAATTTTTGAAAAGACTATTTAAAACTAAATAAAAAAGTACACCTGAAAGGAAATAAAAAAATATAACTATTAGGTGCCAAGTCAAATAATTTTCAGGAATAATCTGATTGATTAGTAAAAAAAGAGGATCATATCTAGATTGCGAAATTTCAAAAAAAAAATTTGTATTGTTTACCAAATTATAAAGTTTAGAGCCGAATATATAGTCGAAATCATCTGATACCCAAGAATTATTTCTAGTAAGAAAAAAAAAGGCTAAATTAATAATGAATAGTGACAAAACACAAATAAAAAAAAAGTTTTTCTCATTTATTTTTGAAAGCTTTATCACGGTAGTTATATAATTTTTGGAAACGGTAAAGGTTTAATAAATCTACCTCTATAACCTTTTTTTTTCAATATTTTCTTTAAATCGTCAAAAATATGCCAAGATAAGATCAATAAATAGTCTGGTTGTTTTTTAAAAATAATTTTTTCATTCACGATTGGAATGTTTGTTCCAGGCATAAATTTTCCAATTTTATGAGATCCTGTGATTTCACATATGCAATCTAACAAATTATGATTTATGCCTGTATAATTTATTAAGGTTGCTGCTCTTGAAGGTGCTCCTACACCATAAATTTTCTTATTCTTGTTTTTTAATTTATTCAGTAAGTTTAATAATTTTACTTTTGTATCGAGAACTTTAATAGGAAATTTACTCAAATTTTTTTTGTTTATTATTCTTTTTTCATCTTCCAATATTTTTTTTATTTCTTTTGAAACTTTAATTTTTTTATTTTTTGAAGCATAAACTCTGATTGATCCTCCATGTGTTGGGGTTTTCACAACTTTAAAGACCTTTAAACTTTTACTCTCTAAAAACTTTTTTAGACTTGTTAATGTATAGTATCTTAAATGTTCATGATAAATGGTATCATACTGCAAATCTTTGATAATATTTAAAAAATAATGGGACTCACTTATAAATATTCCATCACTATTCATTATTTTTTTTATGTTATTTGTAACTTGACTTAAATTTTCCATATGGGCAAAAACATTTGTAGCTGTGACAATTTTTGCTTTTCCATATTTCTTTAGGATTTTATTTACAGCACTTTTATTAAAATAGCTTAAAATTGTTGGAATTCCAGATTTAATAGCCTTTTTTCCAATTTCTTCAGGGGTAACACCAAGCACCCTAACGTTTTTAAAATGTCTCAAAAGATTTCCGTCATTTGATCCTATGTCAACAACTAAATCTTGTGAATTTAATTTAGTAATATTTTTTACTTCTTTAAATAATGAATCAAAATTATCTCTTAAGATTTTGGTTGTACTACTAGTGTACGGATAGTTTTTAGGAAATAAGATTTCTTTTTTAACTAAATTGTCAATTTGAAAAAGATTTGATGATTTTGAATAAACTAAGTTAGTTGGAAAAAAAAGTTCGTGATTTTTTTTTCTATTAATTTTCTCAAAATTATTGACAGCTGGAATACTTCCAAGAGATAGGATAAGTTCAAGATCTTTTTTCCTTGAAAATTGGCAACGAGATATTTTAGTTGAAATTTTTTTCATTATTATCTTGCAATATTTTTTTTAATCCATCTCTAATTTTTATTTTCGGCTTAAAACCTAATTTTTTAATTTTCAATATATTTGGGAGTCTAATTTTCGTTCCACCCTTCTTTAAAGCTCCTTTTTTAATCTTTATCTTTTTTTTAGTAATTTTGGAAATGATATTTGCTAATTTATTAATTGTTATTTTTTCGCTAGTGCCGATATTATAAATATTTAAGTGTTTTCCTTTCATTAAAAGAATTTCGAATGCTTTTAGAAAATCATCAATATGAATAAATGATCTGATCTCTTTTCCATTTCCCTCAATTAAAAAAGAGTTTTTTTTGTTTGTTATTTTTTTCATTCTTTTTATAAACTCGGGAATTACGTGTTCATTGCCCATATCTAGACCGTAAACATTATGTGGTCTAAAAATTACTACCCTATCAAAAATTTTTTTACCTATATATAAACCGTACATTTCAGTCAAAATTTTACCTGCACCGTAAGTAAATCTTGGATTATATATATCAGGAATTTTTAAAGGTTCTTTTTCGTCTGTAGGTATTTTTAACGGCGTTTGGTAGACCTCAGAGCTGGATGCTAAAAAAATTTCTTTTGTTCTATACTTTCTTGCTGCCTCAAAAATATTTATTAATCCTTTAGTTGCAACGTCCAAAACTAGGTCGGGTTTCGAGTAAAAAAATTTAGTTCCATTTATATAAGCGAGATGAATAATAGTATCTATATTTTTTACCGCTTCAAAAACCTTTTTCTTATCTCTTATGTCTCCTTTTATAAATTTAATATATTTTTTAATGTGAGATAATCTCTTTTTATGACCTCTGATATCGTTATCAAAAACAACAACTTTTTTTTTTAATTTTACAAGTTGCTCTACAATATTCGATCCGATAAATCCTGTTCCTCCTGTAATCAAATATTTTGTTTTCATTAAAATTATTTTAAAATATTAATTGGTTCTTTTTTTTTTAACCAAAAAGTTTTTAAACCATAAAAATACCATACAAGATACTCATTTAGCCATTTAAAAATTTTAAATTTACTTTCTCCCACACTTCGTTCTTCCCATTGTGCTGGCACTTCTACTATTTTCATTTTTAACCTATTGCATTTTACAAGAATTTCTAAAGAATAAGCAAAACCAAGTTTTGACTCTATTTTTATTTTTTTTAGCAAATTATTTGAAAATAATCTAAATCCATTACTAGCGTCCCTGACAGGAATACTGGAAAAAAAAAATAACGTACTTGAGGCTATTCTAACAAGTATTGATTTTAAAATCGGACATCCTTTCATTGAACCGCCCTCCATGAATCTACTTGCAACTACAACGTCTGCTTTTTCTGTTAAAAATTTTTCAAACATTACATCGATTAATCCAATATTTAAAAAATCGTCAGCTGGATAAACTATTTTGCATTGAGCTTGACTTGCTTGAAGACCTTGTTTTACTGCATTGCATGGGCCCTTCTCAAAATTTTTAATTAAAGTTATTGGAAATTTTTTTTTTAACAAATGAGAGTACTTGTGAATATCATCATCATCATCGTCGTAACATAAAAAAACAGAAATATTATTTTTAATTTTTTTTTCAAATAAATCTAAGAGTTTTATAACTTGCTCTCCCTCATTATAAATAGGTAT
>CACFMO010000002.1:0-105000 GCA_902567495.1 uncultured Pelagibacteraceae bacterium | reverse complement strand
CAGCTGAGCTAATCCCCCCGAAACAATGGTGGGCCGAGGACGACTCGAACGTCCGACCTCACCCTTATCAGGGGTGCGCTCTAACCACCTGAGCTACCGGCCCCTAAAGTCATTATATAGAGACACTTTGAAGAAGAGAAATGAGGACGGTCACATTAAAAATATTTTTTGACCAAAAGAAACTTTTGGTCATCCTTAGAAAGGAGGTGATCCAGCCGCAGGTTCCCCTACGGCTACCTTGTTACGACTTCACCCCAGTCGCTGATCGTACCGTAGTCAAAGGTTTTAAACTTTGCCTTAAGGTGTAACCAACTTCCATGGTGTGACGGGCGGTGTGTACAAGACCCGGGAACGTATTCACCGCGGCGCGCTGATCCGCGATTACTAGCAATTCCAGCTTCATGCACTCGAGTTGCAGAGTGCAATCCGAACTGAGATACATTTTATAAGATTAGCTTCGAGTCGCCTCTTTGCATCTTATTGTAAGTACCATTGTAGCACGTGTGTAGCCCAACTCGTAAGGGCCATGAGGACTTGACGTCATCCCCACCTTCCTCCAGCTTATCACTGGCAGTTCGTCTAGAGTACTCAACTAAATGTTAGTAACTAAACGTAGGGGTTGCGCTCGTTGCGGGACTTAACCCAACATCTCACGACACGAGCTGACGACAGCCATGCAGCACCTGTGTTCCGTCCGGCCGAACCGAAGACTCATATCTCTACGAGTCGCGACGGACATGTCAAGAGTTGGTAAGGTTCTGCGCGTATCTTCGAATTAAACCACATGCTCCACTGCTTGTGCGGGTCCCCGTCAATTCATTTGAGTTTTAACCTTGCGGTCGTACTCCCCAGGCGGTGTGCTTAACGCTTTTGCTGCGACACTGAAAATAAAATTTCCAACGTCTAGCACACATCGTTTACAGCATGGACTACGAGGGTATCTAATCCTCTTCGCTACCCATGCTTTCGCTCCTCAGTGTCAGTAGTGATCCAGAAAGTTGCCTTCGCATTTGGTGTTCTTTCTAATATCTACGAATTTCACCTCTACACTAGAAATTCCACTTTCCTCTATCACACTCAAGCTAAAAAGTTTTGATGGCAGTTCCAAGGTTAAGCCTTGGGATTTCACCACCAACTTTTTTAACCACCTACGAGCTCTTTAAGCCCAGTAATTCCGAACTACGCTAGGTCCCTTCGTATTACCGCGGCTGCTGGCACGAAGTTAGCCGGACCTTCTTATTCGGGTACAGTCATTTTCTTCCCCGACGAAAGAGTTTTACAACCCAAAGGCCTTCTTCACTCACGCGGCATCGCTGCATCAGGGTTTCCCCCATTGTGCAAGATTCCCCACTGCTGCCTCCCGTAGGAGTCTGGGCCGTGTCTCAGTCCCAATGTGGCTGGTCTTCCTCTAAGAACAGCTATTGATTGTTGCCTTGGTGAGCAATTACCTCACCAACTAGCTAATCAAGTGCGGGCTCATCTTTTGGCGATAAATCTTTCCCCGTAAGGGCTTATCCGGTATTAGCTCAAGTTTCCCCGAGTTATTCTGAACCAAAAGGCAGATTCCCACATTATACTCACCCGTCTGCCACTCAGTATTGCTACTGCGTTCGACTTGCATGTGTTAGGCGTGCCGCCAGCGTACGTTCTGAGCCATGATCAAACTCTCAAGTTTAATAACGGCGCACACTAGCTTTAATAATTTTAATTAAATTAAAATTACTTTCGTTAAAGTGTGTACGACAAATTTCTTTTATTAACCTAACCGTCCACACTTCTCTTCTTTATCTACAATTTAAAAAAGCTAAATTTTCTGATTTTCAGAAAACTACGTCCCAACATCAGTTTGAAAACCAGCTAAAAATAAGGTTTTTGCAGTGATTATTGGGAAAAGCTGTTATATTGAAATATAAGAATTAATCAAGACGTATATTTGTCAAAAAAACCACTAAAAACAGGTATTTTTACACTACCTGACATTGAATATTACATTTTTTTTTTATATAGAAAAGATCCATGACAATAAATGATTTTTTAACAAATTTAGTAAAATTTTCACGAAAACTATCAAAAAACAATGTTCTTTTTAGTAGGGTAAAACCTGCCTACTTTATTGGAGGCACGCTTTTATTTCTTATAGTATATTTTTCTTTTCTTATTAACGAAAATTTAAAAAAAAAAAGAGCAGAACAAATAAGTTCTTTTTTATCAAACAACCAAACAGTTCTTTTAAAAAATTACATATTTAACAAAATTAAGTCCCCGTATTTGGAGTATGATTATATTGTAAAAAACAATGATACAATTGAAAGCATACTAAAAAAATTTAGTGTTAAAAGAGACGAAATTGCATTTGTTGTAAAGAAGATTAAAAAACAAAAATTATCCAATATATCACCAGGTCAAAAAATACAATTTATTTTAAAAAAATCTTCTAGTGGTAAAGATTTGGAAATATTTAAAATCAACTATCCAATTTCTAAAACTACCTTTGTTCGTATTGATAAACGTAAAGATGGTATAAACATTACAAAAAATATTACACAACTTTTTAAGAGAAATGTTGTGGTTGAAGGAAAAATATCAAATAACTTATATAGCTCGGCAATGTCATCTGGGATGGAGCCAAGTATTATAATTGAATTTGCTAGGATTTTTGGTTTTGAAGTAGATTTCCAAAGAGATATTAGAAAGGGAGATAAGTTTCAAGTTATGTTCGAAAGATATTTCGATGACAGGAATAAGCAAATCAAAACAGGAAAAATATTATATGCTTATCTTAACGTAAATAATCAAAAAATTAAATTATATCGATTTGAAACAAAAAATGATTTTGATTTTTATGATGAAAAAGGTAAGAGTATAAGAAAAGCTTTGATGAAGACTCCAATTAATGGTGCGAGACTTTCATCCCCTTTCGGTAATAGAAAACATCCAATATTGGGTTTTACAAAACATCACAACGGGACTGATTTTGCTGCTCCAACAGGTACACCAATTATGGCTTCGGGTAATGGCACTGTAATAAAAGCTGGTTGGTGTGGGAATGGTGGCAACTGCGTTAGGATTAGACATAACTCTGCATACACAACTGGTTACGGTCACATGTCTAAGATTGCAACTAGAACCGGAAGAAGAGTTAGACAAGGACAGATAATAGGATATGTTGGAAACACCGGTATGTCCACTGGACCGCATTTACATTATACAGTTTCTTATAATGGGAAATTTGTTAATTCACAAAAATTAAAACTTCCTTCAGGGAAAATTTTAAGTGGTGATGAAAGAAAAAAATTTGAGATCCAAAGAATAAAGCTTGATGTTACTTTAGGTGAGCTACTATCTAGTCTTTAATTATTAATCTGTTAATTTATTTGAATCTGGTTTGGGTGTTTCTTGAGGAACGTTTCTTTTATTAACCTCTGATAAAATTCTTGCATAATGATCAGAATGTTGAAGATAATTTTCATGCAAGATTTTGTCTCCTATACCTAGAGCCTCTTTTGCTAAGTTTTTATATTTTTCAATTACTCTTTCTAAATTATGTGGATTTTTACTCACGTTGTTAGCTCTAAAAAAATTATTCCTTGGACCATCTAAATTATGTACTGAATTATTTTTTATAGATCCATTTGATCTTCTTCCAGAATAATGTTTATTTGATCTTGGTCTAAATCTTCTTATTTTTCCGTTCTTCATATTTATTTTTAAAAATGATTCTATAGTTATAATTTAAAAAATTTATTAATTTTTGTTAATTTTTGTTTTTTTTATATCAAAGTGCTAAAAATACAACGAACATTATCTTTGTAATCTTTTATTTTTTTAATTTCTCTAAATCCGTTTAGCCTCAGAATAGTAGATACTGAATTGTTTTGCCCACTACCGATTTCTAGTGCTAAAATTCCATTTAATTTGAGAATACTTTTAGATTTGTAAATAACTTTTCTTATAACGTCAAGCCCATCATGTCCACCGTCTAACGCTTTTTGAGGTTCGAATTTCTTGATATCCTCTGAAAGTTGGTTGATTTCTCTTTTAACTACATATGGTGGATTGGACACAACAAGATCAAATTTCTTATTATAAATCGTATCTATAGATCTGCATTTAAGACTTGCCCTTCTATTTAAGTTCATGGTTTTCAAATTAACTTTGGCTACTGAAATTGCCTTATTACAAATATCTATACCTAATCCCCTACTATTATTTAATTCATTTAATATTGAAAGCATAATACATCCCGTTCCAGTTCCCACATCTAAAAAATAAAGTCTTTTTTCCTTAAATTTTTTAATAATTGGATCTATCAAAAGTTCAGTTTCAGGTCTTGGTATTAATGAATTTTTTACAACATAAAAATCTTTGCTTCTAAATTCTTTTTTATTTAAAATATAGGCAATTGGTTCTTTTTTTAACCTTCTAGAAATAATTTTTTTGAATCTTTTTAGGTCAGTGTGGGAAATATCTTGCTCATTTATTAAAAGTTTTTCTCTGCTTGTTTTAAGAATATGTGATAAAATTATTTCAGCATCAATTTTATGAGAAACAATGTTTTTATTTCTTAAAATCTTTGATCCAATGTTAATTGCCTCTGATGTTCTCATTTTAAGTAAGACTTTTTAGTTTCAAATCCTGATCTTTTAACCTTAAATTTTCGTTCATTTCTTCATGGATTTCTCCTTTTAAAAACTCATCTAATTTATGTAGAGTAAGATTTATTCTATGATCAGTCACCCTCCCTTGTGGAAAATTATATGTTCTTATTCTTTCAGACCTATCTCCTGAACCTATTTGGCTTCTTCTGTCACTAGATCTTTCTTTTTCTTTTTTTAATTTTTCAGCCTCATAAAGTCTTGCTCTAAGAATTTTTAAAGCTTTAGCTTTATTTTTATGTTGAGACTTTTCATCTTGCTGAGTTACAACAATTCCGGTCGGCTTGTGGGTGATTCTTACGGCACTATCAGTAGTATTGACTGATTGGCCGCCTGGTCCACTTGATCTAAATACATCTATTCTTAAATCGCTATCATTTATTTTCACATCTACATCTTCAGCTTCTGGTAAAATTGCTACTGTCGCAGCTGAAGTGTGAACTCTTCCTTGGGTTTCTGTGTTTGGAACTCTTTGTACCCTGTGAACACCCGATTCGTATTTTAGATAGGAATAAATATTTGTTCCTTTAACAGAAAAAATTACCTCTTTAAAACCACCCGCCTCGCTTTTCGAAATACTAATTATGTCCATGGTCCAATTCTTTTTGGAACATACTTTTTCATACATTCTAAATAAATCTGATGCAAATAAAGTAGCTTCTAGTCCACCCGTTCCTGCTCTGATTTCTACTATTGCATTTTTCTCATCATCTCGATCTTTAGGTAAAAGAAATATTTTTAGTTTTTTTTCAAAAATATTTCTTTTCGACTCTGCATTCTCAAGCTCCTTTTGAGCTAAATCAATTATTTCGCTATCATTTTTTTGGTCGTTTATAATATTATTAAGATCTACTTTGTTCTTTTCGAAGTTTAGGTATTCTCTAGCAATTTCAATGATATTTTTTAAATCAGAATACTCTTTTGATTTTTTTGCAAATAGTTTTGTATCAAATTTTCCACTTGATAATTCTTTTTCTAAGGAATTATATTTATCTATGATATATTTGACTTTTTCAGCTGGTATCATAAAAGTTAATTTACTTTTTCTTTAGCTTTTGATTCAACTAGCTCTACTACTTTTTCAATAATATCTTTGTTTGCAACTTTATTATGGGGAATACCAGACAAATAAAATAAATTATTTCCTTCACCACCACCTGTAAGACCAATATCAGTTTGTGATGCTTCGCCAGGCCCATTAACAACACATCCAATAATTGAAAGTGTAAGAGGTTTTTTGATATGAGAAAGTTTATCTTCTAAAATTTTCACTGTATCAATGACTGGAAAAGCTTGTCTTGCACAAGATGGGCATGAAATTATTTGAACTCCCCTTGATCTAATGCCTAATGATTTTAATATTTCATAACCGGCTTTAACCTCTTCAACTGGATTGGCAGACAATGAAACTCTTATTGTATCACCTATACCTTGCATTAAAAGTTTACCAATACCAATTGATGATTTGATACTACCAGTCATTAAACCACCTGCTTCTGTAATTCCTAAGTGCAAGGGGTAATCATAAAGTTTTGATAGACCCTCATATGCCTTTACTGCTAAAAATACATCCGATGATTTAACGCTAATTTTAAAATTAAAAAAATCATTATCTTCTAGTAACTTTATATTTTGCTCTGCGCTTTCGATTAATGCCTCTGGGCAAGGCTCTTTATACTTTTCTAAAATATTTTTATCTAAAGAGCCTGCATTTACTCCTATTCTAATGGCGCAATCATAATCTTTAGCGGCTTTCACAACCTCTTGGATTCTTTCTTTGGAGCCAATATTACCTGGATTAATTCTTAAACATTTAGCTCCTGAAATAGCTGACTCAATTGCTCTTTTATAATGAAAATGTATATCGGCAACTATAGGTACTCTGGACTCTTTTGTTATTTTTTTTAGTGCTTTTGTTGAATCTTCATCAGGACAGGAGACCCTAACTATGTCAGCACCTGCTTGTTCCAACTCATTAATCTGTTTTATAGTAGCTACATAGTCTGTTGTAAGAGTATTTGTCATTGATTGAACAGATATTATTGCGTCACCTCCAACATAAACATTGCCGACTTTTATTTTTTTTGTTTTTTTTCTTTTTATTAATCTATGAGGTCTTATTTCCATATTATTATCAATCAAGTTTAAATGTTTTATGTAATTTTTTTACAGCATCAATGGTAGATTTTTCATCTATTATTACTGATATTTTAATTTCAGATGTAGAGATAGCCAACAAATTAATATTTGCATCTGCTAAAGATCTAAACATCTTAAAAGTAATACCTGGGGTAGCAACCATTCCAGCACCAACAATCGAAATTTTTGAAACTTTATCATTCATATGCATTTTTTCATACTTAATTTTTTTATTGTTTTCTATTAATGAAATAGCATTTTTACTGTCCTGTCTTTTTGTTGTAAAAGTAATATCAGTTTTTTTTCCGTCAGTTGAGATATTTTGAATTACCATATCAACGTTGATTTGATTTTTTGATAACGGTTCAAATACATCTGCTGCAACACCTGGTTTATCTTCAACTCCAAGTAAAGTAATTTTTGCATCATCTTTTGAATAAGCGACACCAGTTACTGCTTTGGTATAATCTATGTTATCTTGATTAACTATTTCTGTTCCCTCTCTTTCAGTAAATGTTGACTTAACTTGAATAGGAATATCGCCCATCATGGCAGATTGCACGGCTGAGGATTGCATTACTTTTGCGCCTAAAGATGAAAGCTCTAACATTTCTTCGTAGGATATCTTGTCAATTTTTTTAGCTAGAGGTATTTTGTTTGGGTCAGAGGAGTACACACCATCAACATCAGTATAAATTTCACAACTGTCTGTTTGAAAAATTTTGGCTATCGCTACAGCAGTTGCATCCGATCCACCTCTTCCAATAGATGTAATGTCTCCAGATTTTGAGATTCCTTGAAAACCTGGCACAACTGCAACACCACCTGAAGAAATATAATCATTTATATTTTTTATATTCATATGAATAATTCTAGCATTTGAATGTTCACCTTCAGTTATAATTGGTATCTGCCAATTCAACCAAGATTTTGATTTGACTCCTAAATCATTTAATGCTCCTGCTATTAATGCACTTGTAACTTGTTCGCCAGATGTCAATAAGACATCCAACTCCCTTTTGTTAAATTTTTTTGATATCCCCTTAGAATGTTCAATTAAGTTGTTGGTTGTGCCTGCCATAGCTGACACTACGACTATTAATTTATTGCCATTGTCATGTTCTTTTTTGATAATTTTAGCCGCATGCAGGATTCTTTTAATAGATCCAACGGAAGTACCACCAAATTTTAATACTTTTTTTGCCATAGTTAGATTTTATTATAAGATAATTAAGTTAAAATTAAGTTAATTAATTTATAATAATGAGGTAGATGACTACAGTAAATAAAGAAGAAATTCAAAAGTTTTCAAAAATAGCAGATGAGTGGTGGGATACCAAAGGAAAATTCAAACCTTTGCACATGTTTAATCCTATAAGGATAAAATATATTAAAGAAAAATGTATTTCGCATTTTAAATTAAAAGAAGATCACCCTAAACCACTCATGCCTATAGAGTTACTTGATATAGGGTGTGGCGGTGGTTTGATAAGTGAACCAATGTGTAGGCTAGGAGCAAAAGTAACTGGGATTGATGCATCAAATAAAAATATAAGTGTTGCAACACTTCATGCAAAAAAAAGTGGGCTGAATATAAATTATGTAAATACATCACCTGAGCAAAAAGTAATTAAAAAAAAATTTGATGTTATTCTAAATTTAGAAATTATAGAGCATGTTGATAATGTTGATTTATTTTTGGAGTCCTCAAGTAAATTATTAAAGGAAAATGGTATAATGTTTATTGCGACTATAAATAGAACTTTTGAGTCTTATATAAAAGCAATAGTTGGCGCGGAATATATTTTAAGATGGCTTCCAATAGGAACACACGAATGGAATAAATTTCTTAAGCCGAATGAAATCCATGAAAAATTAAAAAAATTAAAGTTCGAAAATATTGAAACAGATGGATTTAATTTTAATTTATTTTTACAAACATGGAAGAAATCTAAGGATAATTCTGTAAACTATATTATTGTAGCCAAAAAAAATTAATTTTCTTTATTATTAACCCAAGGGATTGATGTTAAATCAATACCTTCTTCCTTAAGTTCCTGAGCCTCTTTTGGTGTGGCTACACCATATATATTTTTATCCTTTTTCTTGTCATAATAAGCCTTTCTGACCTCTCTTGGAAAATTCTCGCCAACATATTCAAAATTTTTTTCAACAAACTTCCTTAATTTTGCTAAATCTTTTTTCATTCTCTTAATCTCTTTATATGGAAAATTTATTTTCTTTTTATGAGAAATTCTCGGAGACATTATTGATTTTTTTACTGATTTAGTTTTGCAAAATAAACATTCGATTAATTTTTTTTTAATTAATTTTTCAAATTCTTTTGAATCTGAAAACCAACTTTCAAATTCATGCTTATTTTTACATTTAAGATTATATTTAATCATTAGTTTCTGTAATCGGCATTAATATTTATATATTCATTTGTTAAATCACATGTGTAACACTCAAAAGATCCATGGCCAATCTTGAGATTCACCTCAATTAATAAGTCATCCCACTTCATATATTCTTTTAATTTCTCTTCGTTGTACTCTTCGGAGATCCTACCTTTTTCTGCAACTTTTAATTCTCCAAATTTAATTTCAATTTTATCTGGCGATATTTTTTCTCCTGATTTACCAATAGCCATAATTATTCTACCCCAGTTTGGATCCTCACCAGCCATCGCTGTTTTAAATAAAGGCGAGTTAGCAATAGAGAAAGCGATATTTTTTGCCATCTGTTGTGATCTAGCATTTGTGACTTTTACAGTAATAAATTTCTTTGCACCCTCACCGTCACTAACTATTTGTTTTGCTAGATTTAATAATAATCTTTGAAGAGCCATTTCAAAGTCTTTAAGCTTTGGATCTAATACATTATATATTTTTCCTGTTTTAACCTTGTTGCTAGAAAAAATTGCAACCATATCATTTGTAGATGTATCGCTGTCTACAGTTATCGCATTAAAAGTGTTTGACATTGCTCTTTTTAACAAACTTTTTAAAAATATTGATGGAATATCTGCATCAGTAAAAACAAATGCTAGCATGGTTGCCATATTTGGCGAAATCATGCCAGATCCTTTTGCAATTGCAGACAATCTAATATCCTTATTCCAAATTCTGCATTCTTCAAAAGCAAGTTTAGGCCTAGTATCAGTGGTCATTATAGACGATGCTGCTTTAAACCAAACAAATTTATTTTGTTTATCTCTTAATTTTTCCACAAGTTGAGGTGTGCTATTTTTAATTTGTTGTATCGGAAACTTCTCTCCAATTACCCCAGTCGAAGCAAAAAGTATTTCATTGGGTTTGATTGCTTGACTTGTACCGCCTTTTTTTTGAGCTTCTCTCAAAGTAAGATTTTTTGAAAGATTTTTCGATAAACTTTGCAAAGCTTCTGAGCCTTGAGTTCCTGTGAAAGTATTTGCATTTTTAGTATTTACCATCAAAGCTTTAATAAATTTTTTTCTGATTTGTCTGTTCCACGTAATTGACTCTGAACAAATCGAATTATTTGTGTAAACTGCTGCATAATTTGCACCATCTTTAAAATAAAATAAACAAAGATCATCCCTGCCTGTTCCATATAAATCAGCAGAAATTGCTGAAATTTCTAAGCCTTCAATAGGCTGGAGTTCTTGAAATTCGCCCATTTTTGACAATTTTGGTTTGTCTTTTAAAAAATTTTTTACATTAATAGTCATGTTAATATTCTAATTTATTACTATATATATATATGAAACTAACAATTATATAAAACAAACACATGAATTTTATAACTAAAACACTAAATAAGTTATTTAAAAGCAGCAATCAACTAGAATTAAATAAAATAAAGCCAATAGTAGCTAAAATTAATGATCTAGAGAAAAATTTCACTAAATATAAAAGACATAATTTCATAGAAAAAACAAACGAATTCAAAAAGAATATTATAGATGGGCGAAGTTATAACGAGATACTACCAGAAGCTTTTGCATTAGTCAGGGAAGCTTCGAGGCAGGTGCTCGGTGAACGTCATTTTGATGTACAATTAGCAGGGGGGATTTTCCTACATCAAGGTTGTATTTCGGAAATGAAAACTGGGGAGGGTAAAACATTAGTTTCCACTCTTCCAGCCTACCTTAATGCACTAGGAGGAAAGGGAGTTCATATTGTAACCGTAAACGATTATTTAGCCAAAAGAGACTCTGAATGGATGGGACAAATATATAATTATTTAGGGTTACAAACTGGCTGTATAACAAATGAATTGGATGATCAACAAAGAGAGAAGAATTATAAAAAAGATATTACATATGCAACAAACAACGAATTAGGTTTTGATTATTTGAGAGACAATATGAAATATAATATTACTGAAATGGTACAAAAAAATAGAAATTTTTGCATTATCGATGAAGTAGATAGTATATTAATTGATGAGTCTAGAACCCCATTAATAATCTCAGGTGGTATAGAGGATAAATCAGACCAATATTTTTTAGCAAATAAGTTTATTAAAAATTTACAAAAGAAAGATTATGATATTGATGAAAAAAATAAAAATGCAATACTAACAGATGTAGGAATTGACAATATTGAGAAAATGTCAATTAAAACTGGAATACTCAAAAATAATAATTTTTATGATCCCCAAAATTTAAATTTAGTTCATCATATCAATCAAGCTTTAAAGGCAAATTTATTATTCCAAAAAGATAAGGATTACATAGTCAAAGATGATCAAGTTCAAATTATTGATGAATTTACCGGTAGGATTTTAGAAGGAAGAAGATTTTCTGATGGATTACATCAAGCAATTGAAGCTAAAGAAAATGTTGAAATTCAAAGGGAAAATCAAACACTAGCGTCAATTACATATCAAAATTTTTTTAGATTGTATCAAAAACTCGCGGGTATGACTGGTACTGCAATGACTGAAGCAGAAGAACTTTTCGATATCTATAAACTTAAAGTAATAAGTATTCCGACAAATAGAGAAATGATTAGAGATGATAAGAATGATCAAATTTTTAGAACTGAGGAGGAAAAAAACTTTGCAATTCTTAATAAAGTTAAAGAGTGTAATGCAAAAGGTCAACCTGTACTCGTTGGAACTACAAGTATTGAGAGTTCTGAAAAAATGTCGAAAATTTTCAAAAAAAATAATTTAATTCACAATGTTTTAAATGCTAAGCAACATGATAAAGAAGCAAAGATTATTGCTGAGGCTGGTAAAGAAAGAATGATAACCATAGCAACTAATATGGCTGGTAGAGGAACAGATATACAGCTGGGAGGGAATAAAAATCTTGTTGTAGATAATAATGACTCAAAAGATAAAGTTGAAAAAATAAAACAGAACAAAGAAAAAGTAAAAAATCTTGGAGGACTTTTTATTGTGGGAACAGAAAGGCACGAGAGTAGAAGAATAGATAATCAATTAAGAGGTAGATCGGGTAGGCAGGGTGACCCAGGATCATCGGTATTTTACATAAGTCTTGAAGATGATTTGATGAGAATTTTTGGTGGCGGATCAATTGACGGTATGTTGAAAAAATTAGGTTTAAAAAAAAATGAGTCTATTAATCATCCTTGGATAAATAAAGCAATGGAAAGGGCTCAGCAAAAGGTCGAAGCAAGAAATTTTGAGATAAGAAAAACACTATTAAAGTTTGATGATGTGATGAATGACCAAAGAAAGATTATTTTTGGACAAAGGTTAGAAATTTTGAAAAATAGCGACATAAAAAAAATGATTTTATCTTTTCTTGAAGAACTAAATAAAAATTTAGAGTTAGCCCATCAAAATTTTACCAAAAGTAACGATTTAAAAGTATTTTCTAATGAAGTAAAGGCAAGTTACGGAAATGCTTTTGATGACAAAAAAATCGAGGAATTTTCTAAAATGAATACAAAAGAAATAACCAAGAGTTTTGATAATTTTTTTATAGAAAAAAGAACTGAAAGAATAAAGGTATTAGGAGAAGAACAAAATAATGATATTGAAAAAAGAATTTTTTTACAAATTATGGATTTTTTATGGAGGTCACACTTACAATACTTAGAACAATTAAGGCAAGTTATTGGCTTGAGAAGCTATGGTCAGAAGGATCCATTGGCTGAGTTTAGAAGAGAAGCATTTCAGCTTTTTGAAGATTTATTATTTAAAATTAAAACAGAAACTATTAAATTTTTAATTAATACAAATATTGTAATCCAGGATAAAAAAGAAGAAAAGCAAACTAGTGACTTTGTAAAAAAACGAAAAATTTCTAGAAATGAACCTTGTTCTTGTGGATCAGGAAAAAAATACAAGCATTGTCATGGGAAGGTAGCTTAAATGAATAAAGAGTTTCCAAAAAAAATATCTGTGTTTCCATTAAGAGGTGCAATATTTTTTCCAAAAACTAATTTGCCATTAAATATTTTTGAAAAGAGATATGTGAGTATGGTAGAAGATGCCTTAAAAGGAAATAAATACATTGGTATGGTCCAATCAAAAAAAGTTGAGGGTGAAGTGTTCAAAGTTGGTTGTTTAGGAAAAATTGATAGGTATGAAAAAACTCCTGATGGAAGAATTTTAATAAATCTTAATGGTCTATCACGATTTAAAATAGATGAAGAAGTAAATAATGATAAATTATACAGAGAATTTATTGTTAATTACGAGGATTTTAAAGAAGATATGAAACTAAAAGAATATGAAGTTAAAAATGAAATACTTGAAAAATTAATTAATAATTCAAAAAAATATTTCAGTCAACAAGGAGTACTAATTGATTGGAGAGAAATTTCAAAACTTAAAGCTTTTGAACAAATTTATACTTTGGCAATGATTTCACCATTTTCTGTTAGCGAAAAACAAAAAGTTTTAGAGGTGCCTGATTTAAATGAAGCGGCGAGTACTTTAAATGAAATAACTAAGTTTGGATTCTACGAAGATCGAAATGACA
Organism: uncultured Pelagibacteraceae bacterium; assembly: GCA_902567495.1. Lineage (GTDB taxonomy): Bacteria > Pseudomonadota > Alphaproteobacteria > Pelagibacterales > Pelagibacteraceae > Anoxypelagibacter. Next base: position 91,260 of record CACFMO010000002.1, on the reverse strand, counting down.
AAGATACTATTCAGTAAACTAAATATATATTTTGTCTGCTAAACCATAACAAAGAATTGCACTTAATGATGCAAGAATACCAGGAGCAATAACTTGTTCTATTGATGTCTTTTTCGTGTGACCAAGTTTATTAATAAAATGGTTGTATATGCCAATAAAAAATAAAACTAGATTTTGAACAAATACAAGATTAAAAAAAGCCCACGTGGCTTGGACACCGTTTTCTCTTACGAAAAGTACGTATAAAGCCATTAAAATTGATCCAATAAAGAAACCTCCAAATAATCTTACAATTCCTGCTGAGGTTACGTCCATTCCGTATTGTTTAATAAAAGATTTTGTGCTTACAACAGATTTAAAAGCATAAACCCCGTAAGCTGCAAAATGTATTAAAAATACTAATAAATAAAAAATGTTATTAAATTTTGCAATCATAAAATTGTTATTAAAATCTTAAACTAGTTTGACTCTCTAGTATTCTTATTAAATGATTGAGTAAATGGTATTGGTACAACTGTCGCATTAACAGATTTGCTCGAATATTTTTTTGGTAAATGAACTTTATATTTTTTTCCAAAATTACCTATTGGAAAACCATTTGAACTTAAATTACCCTCATATGGTACATACCCCATAGCTATATTTGTACCTTTTTCAGGATGATACCAAGGAGAAGTAATAAATCCTACTGGCTTACCTCCTTTATCATTTGATATTAACCAGAAGTCATTTGCATAATCTTCTATAGGTTTACCGCCCATTTCTAGGCCAACAAGTTGTAATTTGTATGGTTTTTCCCCTTTTTTAATTTGTTCTTTCATTTTCTCTAGTGCCTCTTTACCTACATAGTCTGTTTTTTTATTCCATATTCCTTTACCTGATAGTGAAACTTGGTAACCAAGGTTACATTGGAATGGATTGTGCTCGTGATCTAAATCCTGACCCCAGGATAGTATTCCAGCTTGTATTCTTCTGTGATGCGCAGGAGCTATGACCATCAATTTATGTTTTTTTCCAGCTTTAAGTACAGTGTTCCACATATCTTCGGCATACAATGTTGCGTTTTTTAAATAAATTTCATATCCGGCTTCCCCTGAAAAACCTGATTGTGAAATTATACAATCTCTACCGCCTATTTTAGCTTTAGCTAAACCATAGAAAGGAATATTATCCATATCTACTTGATCACCTACTAAATCCTTCATTAAAGCTTTAGATTTTGGTCCTTGAATTTGAACTGGGCAAGCATCAATTTCATCTATTTCAACATTAAATCTTTTGTCTGCATTAACACCTTGAAGATACAAACCAATATCAGAGTCCGACAGACTAAACCAAAATTCATCATCCTCAACTCTTAACAAAACGGGATCGTTAAGAACGCCGCCTTTATAATTGCAAAGTATTACATAACGCCCCCGCATAGTTGAAATTTTTGTTGCATCTCTCGTAATTACATAGTCAACAAATTTTTCTGCGTCTGGACCTTTTACACGAATTTGCCTTTCAACTGCTACGTTCCACATGGTAACGTGGTTTTTTATAGCTTTATATTCGACCATCGCACCACCTTTTTCAGGTCTTACATAACCTCTTGGATGGTAAATTCGATTATAAACTGTAGCTCTCCAGCAACCAGCTTTCATGGATAAATGCCAATAAGGAGATTTTCTTACTCGAGTTGAAATAAGCATTTCTACTTTTGTGGGACCGCTTTGTCTCAAATTGTACGGTACTTGTCTGTCTGACTGATCAACTGAAGTTTCGTGTTTGACTTTATCGTAATTTATTTTTTCAACTTTATAAGAGTTTGGTACCTTTTTAGGCATAATTATTTTCAACTAACCACTTATTAGTTTCTTTTAATCCACCAAAAGTATAAATGTGAAAATGACCTGTTGATTTTTTAACTTGATCAATTAATTCATTTGGGTCTGATGGTTTTAGCAAATTTATCGCTTTAGAAGCATTAGATTTAATAAAGTTAAGCGAATTTTTCGCTCCAACAATATTTGCAAATTTTATTAAACTTGTAAACTTTAAAGGTCCAGTAATTCCAACATGGACTGGCAAACTTTGTTTTGAAATAAATTTGTTTATTGGTTCAGGATTTAAAAGCCACTGAGTAACAATGTAATCTGCAAAAGGTTTTTTATCTTTCATCGCTTTATCTAAATCAGAATCCGATATATCAGGGGACCCCTCCGGATGTCCAGCAATTCCTATCTTAAAACCCTCGAACAATCCTGTTTCCAAAATCTGCAACGAGCAGTGGTAATCACCAATTGGTTCAGCACTTCCTCCAATAACTAGAGCTTGTTTTACGCCAAAATCTTTACACATAGAAACATACTGTTTTAATTCATCTAGATTTTTAATTGACCTTGCTGGAAAGTGAGGCACCGGATTGAACCCAGATTGGACTAGCTCTTTTGCTTTTTTTGCGACCTCTCTAAAGTCATTCCCAGGAAGCATTGTGACATAAACATCTTTAACTTTTGGTAAAACAGAAAGGTCGGTTTTCATTGTTATCTCTAAAGAAAAATTCATTTTTTCGGATATACCAGTTAAACCTATTTCATGTCTAGAGTTTTCGTAGTGAGGTGGCCTTGGTTTGAATCGCACAAACGACACATACCTTTTCAGGGTACTGCTCTACTACTGAGCTACAAGGCCAAATTCATCAAAATCTAAAAGTAATTCTACCTTTAGTCAAATCGTAAGGGGTCATTTCCACCATTACTTGATCACCGGCTAGAACTCTTATTCTATTCTTTCTTAATTTTCCAGCTGTATGAGCTAAAACCTCATGGTTATTTTCAAGCTTAACCCTGAACATTGCGTTAGGTAATAATTCTGTTACTTTTCCCTTAAATTCTAGTTTTTCCTGTTTTGCCAATTTATTACCTTTTTTTCAATCTCAATTTTACAGAATTAGCGTGCCCATAAAGATTTTCATATTTTGACAACGTTATAACTGATGGACCGAGTCTTTCAATACCCCTTTTTGATATTTTAATTACAGATTGCCTTTTCAAAAAATCGTAAACTGATAAGCCGGACGAAAATTTTGCTGTTCCAGATGTTGGTAATACGTGGTTTGGGCCAGCAATATAGTCTCCTAACGCTTCGGGAGAATAAGGACCTAAAAAAATAGAACCAGCATTATTAATTGAATTTAAAAAGATATCAGGATTTTTTGTGTAGATTTGTAAATGTTCAGGTGCAATAATATTTACTACTTTACCCGCTTCTTTGAGATTATTTAATAGTATGGCTAAACCAAAATTCTTTAAACTTTTCGAGGCAATCATTCTCTTTGGTAAAAATTTGAGCTGCTTTTTTATGGATTTATTTACTTTAAGAATTAAATCTTTGCTATTTGTAATTAAGATAGATTGTGACATCTCATCATGCTCTGATTGTGCAATTAAATCTGCTGAGACCCACTCAGGTTTCGAGAATTTATCAGCAACAACAGTAACTTCAGATGGACCAGCAAACATGTCAATTCCTGAAATACCTGAAACTTCTTTTTTGGCTAATGCAACGTATTCGTTTCCTGGACCAACTATCTTATCAACTTTTGGTACTATTTTGGTTCCAAAAGCAAATGCTGCAATGGCTTGTGCACCACCAAGTTTAAAGATTTTTTTTACACCACATTTCTTTGCAGCATACAATACCCCAGGATTTATCCCCCCATTAAAAGAAGGAACTGTCATAAAAATTTCATTTACTCCAGCAATAGAAGCTGGAATACAATTCATTAACACAGAACTTGGGTAACTCGCTTTACCTCCAGGTACATAAACACCCACTTTCTCAACAGGTTTTGATCTATAGAAAAAACTATTGTTGATTTTATCCTTTTTTTTAAATTTATGAAACTTTTGATTCTTATGAAAATTAAAAATTCTCGAATAAGCAAGATCAATAGAATTTTTTACTTTCCGATCTAAGAATTTTATACTTTTTTTTATTTCAGGTTTTGTGAAAGTAAAATTATTACTTTTCAAAGTTTTTAAATTATTAAATTTTTTCTCATATTTAATAAGTGATTTATCTCCATGCTTTTCAACATCATTTATAATTTTTTTTACTACAGTAATTTTTTTACTGGAATACCCTCTTCTTAACATCAGAAAGTTATTCAATATTTTTTCAAAATTTTTTTCTCTTGATTTTAATATTTTAATCATTAAATAAATCGTGTTTTGGTTTATTTTTTGTTTCCCATGGATCACTTATATCTTCCAGAAAACATTCTATAATTTCTAAATTTAACTTAATCAATATATCACCTGCAAAATTTAATTTTACTTCGTAGTTTTTATCAGACAATAATTTAGTTTCAATTGCTAAAAAGTCTAAAAAACGTTCCGTATTTTTTTGATTCAGGTTTTTTGAATTAACATTAATTACATTTTCAAATTTTAATACAGATATTATCCTTTTGTTTTTCCTAAAAACTCCCTTTTCAACATCCTCCCACATGAATCTATTAAATTGGATTAGGAATATTTTATTTTTTTTCAAATGCGCAATATTCTTTACTTGTGTAATCGAGTCCTGTAAGTGTGCAGATATTACCTTTATATCATCTTCAGAAGTTCCATTAAGTTTTAAATTTTTCCTACCCATTAATTGTTTACTCTAGTAATTTTTGCTCCACAGTTTCTGAGTTTTTTTTCTAAATTTTCATAACCTCTATCTAAATGATAAACTCTATTTATAATTGTTCTATTTTTGGCAATTAAACCAGCTAAAACTAAACTTACTGAAGCTCTTAAGTCAGTGGCCATTACTTCAGCTCCATTTAACTCTTCGGAAAAATTTATTGTAGAAAGATTTCCAGAAACTTTTATCTTTGCTCCCATTCTATTAAGTTCAGGAACATGCATAAAACGATTTTCAAAAATATTTTCTTTAATTTTTGATGCACCTTTAGCTTTAGTCATCAAAACCATAATCTGTGCTTGCAAATCAGTTGGAAAACCAGGGTAAGCTTCAGTTTTAATAGAAATGGGTTTAATGTTTTTTGAATAAAAAATTATTATTTTATTTTTTTGAGTTTTAAATTTAATACCCATTTTTTTTAAAATATCTAATTCTTTTTTTAATATAGTAGTGTCAATATTAGTAATTTTAATTTTTTTTCCGACTAAAGCTCCTGCAATTATAAATGTACCAGCCTCAATTCTATCAAACATGACAGAGTAATTAACTGCATTAAAACTTCGTGTTCCTATAACCTTAACCTCTCTTTTTCCAGTCCATTTAATATTAGCACCCATCTTTTTTAAAAAGTTTATCAAATCTTTTATTTCAGGTTCGCAAGCACAATTTTTGATTAAAGTTGTTCCATATGCGTGAGTAGCAGCAATAATTAAATTTTCAGTTGCTCCAACTGATATTGACGGTAATTTTATCTTGTTACCAAAAAGCCCATTGGTTGCTTCAGCGTAAATGTAACCGTCTTTAATTTTAATTTTAGCGCCTAATTTTTTTAACCCAAAAAGATGAATATCCACTGGCCTTGTTCCAATTGCGCAGCCCCCAGGTAGAGATACTCGAGCTTTACCAAATTTTGATAATAAAGGGCCCAAAACAATAATACCAGCCCGCATAGTTTTTACAAAATTATATGGGGCTAAGGTTTTGAAAGATTTTTTATTGTTATTTATAAAAATTTTTTTTTTTTTTAAATTTAGTTTTATATCTGATCCTAAGTACTTTAAAAGTTCAGACATAGTAATTACATCTTTCACAAGCGGAACATTTTTTATAGTAATTTTATTATTGCTAAGAATTGTTGATGCTAATATCGGTAAGGTGGCATTTTTAGAACCCGATATCTTAACAGTCCCAGTTAAACTTTTTTTTCCCTTAATAATAAGTTTTTGCATTAATTAAATTTTGGGAAGGGTAACACCTCTTTGTTTCATATATTTACCTTTTCTTTTAGAATAGGTAATTTCAGGTTTTTCATTTCCTTTAATAAAAATGAATTGCGCGGCTCCCTCATTAGCATAAATTTTCGCTGGTAAAGGTGTAGTGTTAGAAAACTCAAGAGTTACGTGCCCTTCCCAACCTGGTTCTAATGGTGTCACATTTACAATTATACCACATCTTGCATATGTAGATTTACCTAAACAAATTACAATTACATTATCGGGTATTTTGAAATATTCTACAGTTCTGGCTAAAGCAAAAGAGTTTGGTGGTATTACACAAATATTTGATTTTTTTGATATAAAACCATCTTTTTTAAAATTTTTAGGATCAACAATAGTGGAATTAACATTTGTGAAAATTTTAAAATCATTTGAAACTCTTGCATCATATCCGTATGATGAAAGACCATAAGATATTCTGCCTTTTCTTGTTTGTTTTGGGACAAAAGGTGAAATGATCTTTTTAGTTTTTGCCATTTTTTTTATCCATTTATCTGACAAAACGCTCATGTTGTTTATTTGCCCTTCTTCTTGTACTTATTTTTATATTCTTTTCTTTTTTTTAAATTTGATTTCAAAGCCAATTCTTTTTTATAAAGAGATTTCTCCTTTTTTAAAATGACTTTCATTAAAACTAATTTTTGTTAGGGTTTGTTAAATCTTCTAGTGTAATTGTCTTTTCAATATCATGCATTTTTTCTTGCTCATTTTTTTCCTCTTTAACTCCCTTTTTGGCACGCCTTTGTTCTAAACGAGCTTTTCTTTTGGCCTCTTTTTTCATGGCCTTTTCACCTCTGATAGATTTGTAAGTATAATGTATACCCATTTTTGCACCATATTTTCATTATCTTTTTACTTTGTAGGCTGAAATTATGCAAGCACTACTATATTTAGCTGTAGATATCCTTTGATAAAATGTAAGTATTAAATATTTTGCCCATATAGCTCAGTTGGTAGAGCACTTCCATGGTAAGGAAGAGGTCGCAAGTTCAATTCTTGCTGTGGGCACCATTTAAAATATTAATTTATTCAATATTTATAGTTTTAAGTACTTTTGAAGTATAGTGAGAGTTAACACTTTTTTTTTCTGCAAATTTTTCGTTTTCGTACTGGCCTGGGTCAACTAGGGTTGTAATACCAAAGTTTGGAACACCCAATCTATACTCATTCTCTCGATCAGGATTTGGTTTGTGTTTTCCAATGTAGAGCGTTGTATCCATTGATAATCTAGTGTCACAATTTTTAGATCTGAAAGTATTGTGTACCATTGCATAATCACTAAAATAGATATTTCCCTTTTTTGGAACAAAATCTAATTTTTCGTAATGTTTCATAACCCATTTCATATTTTCATATGAAGGTGAGGATGACATCATTTTTTCATCAAACTCCCCTTTTTTTGGCTGGTAGTAAACTAAATTGTTATTTTCACAATCTCCTAGAATAGGAAAATAACAATTTAAGCCCCATGGCCCTTCTAGCCAAGCATCAGAGTGTGGATGCGATGTATTTAAAGACCTTCCAATATTATCTTCTAATTCTTTTCCATACTTAATTCTAATATTAGGAGTAATTCTAAAAATTGATAGTAGTTTTTTATCTTTTTCAATCATATTTTTGATTGTCAAAGACCAGTCTCTCAAAATTATATTATACTCAAGCTGAAATTCTTTTTTCGGAACTATAGCACCATTAGGTGTTACATTTTTTCTATTTTCTCTAGCGTTATTTATTTTTTTAAGAAAATCATCATCGTTTTCTTCAAAAGAAAAATTTAAGGCTCTCGAAACATAAAGTTTAATTTTAACTTTAAAATCTTCAAATATATTTTTATCTAATGGTAACGACGCGATTAAATCATGTTCTCGATTTAAACCCCATGACTTGGTCATATTATCAATACGTTCAATTCTATATTTAAGTGACATTTCCCAAATTTTTTAAAAGTTTTTTAAATCTTTACTTATCATTTTAAACGAGCTTTCCCAATTTTCAATTTTGTCTGATCTGTACAAACTAACATTATCATACCATTTAGTACATTTTTTATCTAAAAACCATCTCCAATCACTTACAAATGGAAGCGGTATCCATGTTTTTTTTCCAAGTGTGCCGGACAAGTGAGCAAGCGCTGTATCAGCTGTTATTACTAAATCAAGTTGTTTAATTATTTGGATACTATCAATAAATGCATTTTCAGATTTATCGATATTTTTAAAAAAAATTATATTCTTAAATTTGTCAATTTTTTTATAATCAATCTCTTTTTGTAGAACGAAAAAAGTAAAATTAAATGATGAAGCTAGATTTAAAAAAAAATCAAAAGGTATATTTTTTTTAATTAAAGAGGTATTTGAATTAATACCAATTTTAATTCCTTTATACTTTGTCAATATATCGCTCCATTTTTTTTCTAAATGATTGTTTTTTGGAAAAAAATTAACTGTAGGAACAAAAAGATTACTTTTATTAAAAAAAATCCTTGGAATACTTAGCAAATGAACATGATAATGATGTTCTGAAATTTTATTATTATCAAATATTAAATTAAATATTTTTTTATCAAAAAAATGTAAAAACTTTTTACTTTTGAGATAAATTGTTATTTCAACTTTGTATATACTTTTTATTTTGTATAGATATCTTGTAAATTGTATCAAATCTCCTATACCTTGTTCTGAAATTACTAATAATTTTTTATTGTTAAGACATTCCCCGTCCCAAATTTTACTTTTTAAATTAAGCTTGTCATAATTTATATAATCTAGAAATGATTTACTTTTTTTTCTCCACTCATATTCTTCGAAACCTTGTTCAAAATTCTCCATCATTAATAGCTGCGTACCATAATTTACATGAACATCAGGATTATTATTTTTTATCTCTATTGATTTTTTGTATGATTTTATGGCTTCATTAAAATTTCCAGTTTGCTTGTAAGAATTAGCTAAATTATTGTATGCTAAAGAATTTCTTGGACTATTTTTTATACTATTCTTGTAAGCACTGATTGCTAAATCTAATTTATTAGTTGAAAAATAAATATTTCCAATATTGTACATTGAAAAATTATTTTTAGGTTCAATCTGATAAGACTCTTTATATAACTTAATTGCTTTTTCAAAAATACTTTGATCATGGTAAAACTTGGCGTAGTTATATAAAAGTAAAGGGTCCTTGGGTTTGATTTTTAAACCTTTTTCGAAAACATTTTTTGCCAATTTATATTCTTTTAATTGGGAAAGTAATGGACCATAGTTTTGCAAAACTGAATAATTATTTGGATTTGATTTTAAAATGTGCTCATAAATTTCTTTTGCTTTATTCCAGTTTCCTTTGCTATGGTGCAAAAGTGCGCTTTTAAAATAATCTACGTTCATAATTATTTCTTTTTTAATTTTATTAAAACCAAGTTTAATAAAGATAGCATAACAGCAACAATGACATCAAGAAACGGACTTGCTTCCGGATAGCCATAGTTCCATAAAATTACTAAAATTAGCCATACCAACCAATTAATTATTTTAAAATTATTCATTTAATTTTTTTTAAAAAATAATTTTTTAATTACAAGTCCAACTAAAAGCATCAAAATAAATCCTAAGATTGGTAAATAAATATCAGGTGATAAGATTATATTTGCAAAGCTTAATTTTTCATTTGTCTCAATATATTTTTCTATTCCTGATCCTAGTGCAACACTTATAAACATAGTTGGCCAACTTCCGATAAATGTTCCGAGAAAATAATTTTTAGTGGAAATATTAAATAAAACAGGTAAGACATTTTGTATTCCATAAGGGATTCCACCGCCGCCGCCAAGTCTATATAATGTAAAATATAAAAATTCATTTTTTTGAAAGGCAAGTTTAAGACTTGAAAATTTTGGCTCTAATTTCTCTTTTATCAAATCTGTAAAAAAGAGTTTTGCTAATAGATATAGTAAGGTTGTTCCAATTGTAGCAGACATAACAGCGATTAAAATTCCATACCACTTTCCAAAAACAAAGCCAGAAAATAACAAAATTGGTGCTGCAAATCCTAAAAGTAAATACCAAACTATTGAAAATAAGAAAAATACTATAGTAAGAAATAAAAAATTATTATTCTTGTAATCAATAATAATCTCTTTGTTTGACTTAATAAACTCATAGCTTGTCAAATCTCTTATATCGATTAGTGAGAATAAATAATATAGACCAAAAAATAGAATTAGTAGGTAAAATACTCCAATTATAAGTTTTAGATTTCTAGAACTTAAATTCATAAATAATTTTTAACTGTACTTATACAGTCTTATTACCTATAAATATCAAAAAATTTAATAGGAACCAAAGAAATCTTATGAAAAGAACCTATCAACCAAGTAAGCTAGTAAGAAAAAGAAGGCATGGCTTTAGATCAAGAATGGCTACAAAGGCAGGCAGGAAACTATTAGCTAGGCGTAGAGCAAAGGGTCGAAAAAAACTTTCTACTTAAAGATAATGACAAAGCTCGAAAGTTTAAAAAAAAATTCCCATTTCCAAAGAGTTTTAAGAAATAGAGTTATAAATAACGAATGCTTTACTATATATCGTTCAAAAAATTTTTTAGATAAAAAAAATAAGGGAAAAAAACTTTACGTGAGTTTTGTCATGAGAAAAAAAATTGGTAATGCTGTTAAAAGGAATAGAATTAAAAGGAAGTTAAGATCTATTGTACAAAAGTTATTAATGATGAACAGTACAATTAATTTAGATTATATATATGTAATTTTTGGAAAGGATAAAGCTTATAAAGAGTACAATAATTCACTATATGAAAAAATGAAAAAAAGTTTTAAAAGGATGCAAAGTTTAAAAGTATGAAATTAATAAGTTTAACCTTAATATTTTTTATTAAAATTTATAAATATTTAATATCACCTCTACTTGGACAAAATTGTAGATTTCTTCCAACCTGTTCTGAGTATGCTGAAGAGTCATTAAAAACCCATGGTCTAATAAAAGGTTTATCCTTGAGTTTTAAAAGAATATCAAAATGTCACCCTATAAAATTATTAGGAGGAAGCTCAGGATTAGATTTTGTACCAAAAAAGAAAAATGTAGGAAAGAAAATTTAAATGGATCTTAGAAACGTAGTTTTTGCTATTGCTTTATCATTTGCGGTTCTGTTTGGTTGGTCAGTAATTTTTGAAACACCTCAAATTGAAGAGCAAAAAAAATTGGAACAAGCTCAGGGTTTAGAAAAGACTGACAATAAAAATACTGATGCACCAAGTGTTAATATAGAAAAGGAAAGAGTTTTAAACATATCTAGAAATGATGCAATTAAATCTGTAAAAAGAGTAAATTTTGAAAATGAAAATGTTAAAGGTTCAATTTCACTAAAAGGATTTTTGATAGATGACATTCTTTTTAAAAAATATAATACAGAGGTCAATTCGAACGAAAAAGTAAAATATTTAAATCCTTCTGAGACAAATGATGGGTACTTTGTTGAAACTGGGTGGGCAGCGAGCAACATAACTAATACACCTCTTCCAACAAAAAATTCTATATGGAAAGTGGTTGGGAACAATAAACTTTCAGTAGGTAATCCAGTTACAGTTGAATGGAATAATAAATCAGGTTTAATTTTTAGAAAGAGAATAGAATTAGATGAAAAGTTCTTATTTAGAGTAACGCAAGAAGTTCAAAATAATTCAAGTCAAAGAGTAGAGCTTTATCCGTACGCGCAGATCACCAGAAACCAAGATCCAGATGTTGTAGACTTTTATATTTTACACGAGGGATTTATTGGAGTTTTTGATGAAGACTTACAAGAAGAAGGTTACGATGATATTAAGGAAAAGAAAAAAGAGTACTCTGCTGGTGAAGGTTGGTTGGGTATCACAGATAAATATTGGTTAACTGCATTAGTCCCTGAAAAAAACCAGCCATTTAAAGGTGAGTTTACTTACAAAAATGGTTTTAAAGCAAACTATATTCAAAATAAACCTGTCGTTATTCAGCCTTCAGGCTCAGGGATATCTGAGTCAAAAATATTTATTGCAGCAAAAGAAGTTAAAGTAATAGATGGGTATGCTGAAACAGAGGGTATTAATAAGTTTGATTTAACAATTGATTGGGGTTGGTTCTATTTTTTTACTAAACCACTATTTTTTATAATGAATTATTTATTTGAACTTACCAAAAACTTTGGAATAGCAATTGTTTTAGTAACGGCAGCAGTAAGGCTTTTATTTTTCCCTCTTGCAAATTACTCATTTAGATCGATGGCAAAGATGAAAATATTACAACCTGAATTACTAAGATTAAAAGAATTACACAAAGAGGATAAAGTTAAACTTCAGCAAGAAATGATGGCGCTATATAAAAGAGAAAAAGTGAATCCATTGTCTGGCTGTCTTCCTATTTTAATTCAGATACCTTTCTTTTTTGCGATATACAAGATGCTATTCATCTCATTGGAGATGAGACATCAACCATTTTTTGGTTGGATTAAAGATTTATCAGCACAGGATCCAACTTCTATTTTTAATTTTTTTGGTTTGATACCTTGGGATCCACCATCTTTTCTAATTATTGGAGCATGGCCAATTCTGATGGGAGCAACAATGTACCTGCAACAGAAGCTAAACCCTACTCCTCCAGATCCTATACAAGCAAAAATTTTTATGTTTTTCCCGTTATTTTTAACAATAATTTTAGCACCATTTCCATCAGGTCTTGTTGTTTATTGGACAATTAACAACATACTAACAATTGCTCAACAATGGGTAATTTACAGATCAACAACTGTCAAAACAAAATAAATGTCCGAGGAAAATAATTTAGAAGAAATAAAAAAATTTTGGCCAAAAGATGCTCCAGATGTGACGAATGTTCCAAAATATGTAAAAAAATATGAAAAAGATTTAATAGTAATAAAATATGGTGGGAATGTTTTAATTGATAGAAATATTTTTAATAATTTTATTCAAGACATAAGTATATTAAATAAACTAGGTCTTTCAATTGTGGTTGTACATGGTGGAGGTCCAAGAATAGAAAGAGAATTAAAAAAAGGAAACATTCAAAGTAAATTTATAAATGGTCTAAGAGTAACAGACAAAAATGTTATAAATATTGTAGAAAAAGTTCTTATAGAGTTTAATAAAGATATCGTAAGCTCATTAAACAAAAGGGGGTCTAAAGCAATTTCAGTAAATACAAAAATAAATAATGTTATAAATGTAATTCCTGATAAACCTGAGCTAGGTTTTGTAGGAGTGCCACAAGAAGTAAATATTGAGGTAATAAGAAATATAATTAGTCAAAATCAAATACCAATTGTTGCTCCATTAGGTTTAGATAAAAATAATCAAACTTATAATATTAATGGGGATACTGCGGCGAGTGCTATAGCTAAAAAATTGAAATCTAGAAGACTTTTATTAATGACAAATGTTGAAGGCGTTTATGATGATAGAAAAACTTTAATTTCAGAAATAAAGCCTTACGATATGGAAAATTTAGTTAATCTAAAGATTGTCCAGGGTGGAATGTTACCTAAAATAAAAAATTGTATTGAGGCTGTAGAAAATGGAGTTAGAGGTGTTGTTATTCTTGATGGTAGAAAACCGAGAGCTATATTGAAAGAAATTTTCTCAGATCAAGGTGCTGGCACTTTAATAAGAAAATGAAAGATCTTTTAAATATAAAGTACTGGCTATTTGACTTGGACAATACACTTTATTCTGGTGATACAAAAGTTTTCGATCAAGTTGATAAACGAATGTCTAAATATATTTCAAATAAACTTAAAGTAAGCATTGAGGAAGCTAGAAAAATACAGAAAAATTATTTCCATGAATATAATACGACTTTAAATGGTATGATCAAAAATCATGAGATTGATGCACAAGAGTTTTTAGATTTTGTTCACGATGTTGATTTAGAATTTCTCAAAAACGATAAGGGTTTAGAAATAGAGCTTAGTAGAATAAAAGATAAAAAAATAATATTTACCAACGGCTCCCGTGCTCATGCCGAGAATGTTACTAAAAGAATTGGGATTAACAGGCTTTTTGACGGAATTTTTGATATTGTAGACTCAGATTTTATCCCTAAACCTGCTATCGAAACTTACAAAAGATTAATTGATAAATACAAAATTGAGCCACAATATTGTATATTTATTGAGGATATAGCAAGAAATTTGAAACCAGCGCATGAATTAGGAATGAAAACTGTTTGGATTAAAAATAATGAACCTTGGGCTGCAAAATATTCAAATGAAAATTTTATAAATTATAAAACAGCTAATTTAACAAGTTTTTTAAAGGAAATAAATGAACTTAGAAAAAATTGAAAAAACTATAAACGAAGCTTTTGAAAAAAAAGATAAAATTGATAGCTCAGATAAAGCGCTAAATGATTTAGTGCGTGAAACTATTGACTTGTTAGATAACGGTAAAATCAGAGTTGCGGAAAAAAAAGATGACAAATGGCAAGTCAATCAATGGATTAAAAAAGCTATACTTTTAAGTTTTCGGGTGAATAAAATGAAAGCATCTAAAGGTCCTTACTCTACTTGGTACGATAAAGTTGATGGAAAAACACAAGGATGGAGTGAGGAGCAAGTTAAGAAAGCTGGGTTTAGATATGTACCAAATGGCGTAATTAGAAAAGGAGCTCACATAGCAAAGAATGTTGTTTTAATGCCTTCGTTTATAAATGTTGGAGCATACGTAGACGAAGGAACAATGATAGATACATGGGCATCAGTTGGGTCATGTGCACAGGTTGGAAAAAATTGTCATATTTCTGGTGGTGCTGGTATTGGTGGTGTCTTAGAACCGATGCAAGCAAATCCAACTATTGTGGAGGACAATTGTTTTTTAGGAGCAAGAGCAGAAATAGCGGAAGGTGTAATTGTTGAGAAAGGATCAGTGTTGTCTATGGGCGTTTATATCGGCGCATCAACAAGAATAATTGATCGTGCAACTGGCAAAATTCATTATGGTAAAGTACCTGCCTATTCTGTTGTTGTTCCAGGCTCAATGCCAAGTACAAATAATCCTAAAGGACCATCGCTATATTGTGTGGTAATTGTAAAAAAAGTAGATGAGAAAACTAGAAGTAAAACTTCTATTAACGATTTGTTAAGAGATTAAAATCATGCAAATAAGTGAATTAAAGTTAGCAAAAGATTTGATTCGTAAACCCAGTATTACACCTAAAGATGCTGGAGCTATAAATTTATTAGCTAAAAATCTAAGATCTATAGGTTTTAATTGTAAAATTATTAATTTTAAAAATATAAAAAACCTTTATGCAAAACTTGGAAAATCCTCTCCAAATTTTTGTTATGCAGGACATACAGATGTAGTTCCTCCGGGTAATATAAAAAACTGGACTACCAATCCCTTTAGGCCAATTGTAAGAAATAACAGATTAATTGGACGAGGTGCTAATGATATGAAAGCATCAATTGCATGTTTTGTGGCTGCAGTAAGTAGATTTAAGAATGAAAATAAAAATTTTAAAGGGTCAATTAGTCTACTAATTACAGGTGATGAGGAAGGAATAGCAGTGAATGGAACAAAAAGACTTATAAAATATTTGAAAAGAAAAAGAGAAAAAATTAATTTTTGTATAGTGGGCGAACCAACTAATCCAAATAAACTTGGTGAAATGATAAAAATTGGAAGAAGAGGGAGTTTGACAGGTAGGCTTACTATAATTGGTTCGCAAGGCCATGTTGCTTATCCACAGAGAGCGAATAATCCCTCAAATACTTTAATTAAAATTTTAAAAAAAATTAAGGATTTAAAACTTGATAAAGGAACAAAAAACTTTCAACCTTCTAATCTTGAGGTAACAAAAATTAATATTGATAATCATGCGGATAATGTTATTCCGGAATCAGCTGAGGCTGTTTTTAATATCAGATTTAATGATAAACACTCATCTGGTTCCCTAAAAAGTAAACTTAATAAAATATTTAAAGCAGTTACGAAAGCTAATAAATCTAGATTCAAAATAAGTTATGAAGTTTCAGGCGAAGCATTTTTAACTAAACCAAATAAAACTACTTATATGGTTCAAAATATCGTTAAAAAAGTCACTGGTCTTAAACCAAAACTATCTACTTCAGGAGGTACATCTGATGCAAGATTTATAAAAAATATTGCACCCTGTCTAGAATTTGGTTTGGTAGGTAAGACAATGCACAAAATAGATGAGAGTGTATCTGTTTCTGATTTAAAAAAATTAACTAAAATATATGAAAATATTTTGGTAAGTTATTTTAAGTGAAGACAGGAATTATTACAACAGAGACTTATTTAAATCACGATACCGGTCAAGGTCATCCTGAAAGAGCAGATCGTGTTTCTGTCGTTATTGAAAACTTAAAAAAGAACAAAAAATTGATTTGGAAAAAACCTTTAAAGTTTGATGCTAAATATTTAAAAATTACCCATAAATCTGATTATATTGATAAAGTAGAAAATTCCTTTCCAAAAAAAGGTTTGCATTTTTTAGATGGCGATACCATTGTGTCCCCTGGTAGTAGACAAGCTACCTCAGATGCAGTTGCATCAATAATAACTGCTATTGATAGTGTACAAAATAAAGAGTTTAAAAATGTTTTCTGCCCAGTAAGACCACCAGGACACCATGCGGAAAAAAATAAAGCCATGGGATTTTGTATATATAATAATGTGGCCGTCGGGGCTCATTATCTTATAGAAAAATATAAAATTGATAAAATTGCTATAATAGATTTTGATGTTCATCATGGAAACGGTACGCAAGATATTTTTTATGATAATAAAAAAGTTTTGTATATATCAACTCATCAATATCCATTTTATCCTGGAACTGGTGCAAATAATGAAAAAGGTAAACACAACAATATTTTAAATATTCCCTTGCCAGCTGGAACAAACTCCCTGGAATACATGAATGCATATGAACATGTTTTAAAAAAACTTAAGGAATTTAGACCAAAATTTTTATTATTTTCTGCAGGATTTGATGCGCACCAAGATGATCCTCTTGCCCAATTTAAATTAAAGTCAAAAGATTTTTATGATATTACAAAAAGAACTTTAAAAGTTATAAATAAAAGTATTAATAACAAAGTTGTTTCAATTTTAGAGGGAGGTTATGATTTAAATGCCCTCAAAGAGAGTTCTGAGTACCACTTAAAAGCTTTGTTAGAAAATTAGAGGTTACTTGCGGAGACAAGCCCCGCAAGCAAGGATACCTTATTTTTATTTAATAGGTATTAGTTTTCTCTTTTTTATTTCTGGTACGATTTTTTCACAATCGATAGTCAAAAGACCATCTTTTAACTCAGCACCATTTACCTTCACATCGTCTGCTACTGTAAATGATCTAGAGAATGATCTTTGAGATATTCCTCGATGAATAATCTCGTTACCATCTTTATTTTCAGATTTTTGAACTTTCTTAGTTCTCACTGTTAAAGTGTTGTCTTCATACTCGATTTCAACATCACTTCTATTAAAGCCTGCTAGTGCTACTTCTATAGCATACTTATCTTTGCCTGCTTTCCTGATGTTGTATGGGGGATAATTTGTTTGAACGCCTAATCCTCCATTCCCTAGCATAGATTCAAACTGATCAAACATATCGTCAAATCCAATGCTGAAAGGTCTTAATGAGTTAAAGACAGAAATGTCCTTACTTGTCATATTTTCCTCCTTTGTTAGCAAGGTTATTAGTAAGTCCCATTTGGCGACCTACAATTTACATATGGTAATTAAAAAAAATAATTCAAGTACTTTTAATATTTGACTTTGACTAAATACAATCCATGTGCTGGTGCTGGGGGAGCACACATTGATCTTTTTTTTGATAAAAATGCTTTTTTAAAATCTTTTAAATTCCATTTTCCCTCACCTAAATATTTCAAAGAACCTACCATTGACCTTACTTGTTGCTGTAGAAAAGACTTTGATTGAAAGGTAAGTATAATCTTATTTTTGCTTTTAGTAATTAAAGGTTTTTTCAATGTTCTTATTGGTGATTTAGCCTGGCAGTTTGAAGATCTAAATGTAGTAAAATTATGTGTTCCTTTTAAAATTATAGCACCCTTTTTCATTAATTTTACATCTAGTTTTTTTTTAATATGCCAGGCCTTATTTTTATCTAAAGCAAGAGACGAGGGTCTATTAATGATAAAATACTTATAAACTCTTTCTTTTGCACTGTGCCTTGCATGAAAATTATTAGATCTTTTCTGAATATTTAAAATGGATATAGGATGTTTCTTTAAAAAAAAATTCACTGCATTAAGGAATGTATTCCTATTAATTATCTTTTTTTTTATTTTAAAATGTGCTGATTGTTCACTTGCATGAACTCCAGAGTCAGTTCTGCCAGAACCTGTTACTCTTATATTTTCTTTTAAATATTGCGATAAAGCTAATTCTAAAACTTCTTGAATTGAAAGACCATTTTTTTGAAATTGCCATCCAACAAAATTTGTACCAAGATATTCGACTTTAATTTGATACGTTGTCATTATGCAATTTTTTCACCCTTAGGAACTTTGCTACCAAGTAGAAATTGATCAGTTGCTTGTCTACTTTTACCTTCCTTTTGTATTTCAAGAATACTTATTGATTTATCTTTACACGCAATCGTTAAGTTATTATCAGTTGTTAATCCTTGTAAACCACTAGTATTGGATATTTTTGCTTTCCATACTTTATATCTTTCGTTTTTATATTTAAACCAAGCTCCTGGATTTGGATTTAATCCATTGATTTTAGCTAGAATCATATTTGCATTTTGATTCCATTTTAATTCAGCCTCTTCTTTTGTAATTTTTTTTGCATATGTAGCTTCGTTATGATTTTGCTCAACAAAGTTGACTTCGTTCTTTTCTAACTTTTCCATCACATTCATTAAAGATTTTGCACCTAACTGGGAGAGTAACTTTGATAATATTGAAGTATCTATATTTTCATTTAAATTAATTCTATCCTGTTGAATAACAGGTCCAGCATCAAGTTTTTCTACAATTTTCATTATACTTACGCCAGTTTCCTTGTCTAAATTCATTATAGATCTTTGTATAGGGGCCGCCCCTCTCCACTTTGGCAACAGTGAAGCATGAACATTAATGAAACCAAATTCGGGAATATCTAAAAATCTCTTGGGTATTATTTGGCCGTATGCAACGACAACAGCGATGTCTGGTTTTAATGAGCTAAAAAATTCAAACTCTTCATCACTATCTAAAGTTTTAGGTGTTCTTAAACTTAAAGAAAATTTTTTTGCTACACTTCCAACTTTTGAGTCTAATAATTTTTGACCTCTATTTGCTTTACTAGCTGGTTGAGAATAAACAACCATAATTTCATTATTGGAATTTTTTAAAGCTTCTAAAGTAGGAACTGCAAACTCTGGTGTTCCCATAAAAACAATTTTTTTTGACATTAAATTTTTTAATTTAAACTACTACTCTTTCTGTCTCTTTTTTATCTTTTGATACTTTCTTAATAATTATGTCTTTTTTAAGCTTTGACAAATAATCAATGAATAATACTCCATTTAGGTGATCAATTTCATGTTGAATACAAGTTGATAGAAGTCCTTCAGCTTTTATTTCTTTATGGTTACCATCATAGTCTAAAAATTTGATATTACATTTTTCAGGTCTGTCAATTTTTGCAAATTGATTCGGTATAGAAAGACATCCCTCTTCGTAAGTCGATTTTAAATCTGATTTCCAAGTGATCTCAGGATTAACAAAATACATTGGATTTTTTTTTTCAGGGTCTTTAGATAAGTCCATGACTACAATTCTTTTTGGAATACCAATTTGTATAGCAGCTAAACCAATTCCAGGCGCATTGTACATTGTATTAAGCATGTCATCCATGAGAGTTTTGATTTCTTTGTTTACTTTATCTACTGGTAAAGATTTTTGTCTTAAGATCGAGTCTGGTATTGTTAAAATTTTTCTTAAAGCCATGAAAGTTTATAATACAATTATACTCTCAAAGGTAGGGCGAGATTTAAAATTTGATTTCTAACTTTTTTAATTTTTCCTTTATTTAATAGGTTATTAATAAAATATAAAGTTTCAGGATCTAAATTCTCTATATCATCGCTTCCAATAATCTCAACAAGCTTCAACATGAATAGACCTATTTGACCCTCTTCTATAAGTGTTTCCATTGTGTTTGGAATCGTTAAATCTTTAGAGAGACTTTTCACATCTAAATCAGATGGAATTGATATTCCATCTGCAATTAAAGTTTCTAAAAGCATAATGTCTTTTATAGAATAAAAATATTTTTTATTTCGTTTAATTTTTTTATAAACGCTCGCTAGATCCTTGTTTACTTTATCTTTTTTTATATCATCTTCAGTAAAAATTTTAATTACTTTGGACCTATGTAAGACTTTGTCGTCAAATTTTATTTTTCCAAACTCAACATTTTCTTCAGTAATTATATTTTTTTCAACTATTCTCTTAAAATCCTCTGGAACATCGCTAGGATCTATTTCTTTAAGTATTTCACTTAGTTTATTTTTAAAAATATTGTTAAGTTTTTCTTTATCAAAAGAATCTTTTAAGAGAAAAAATAATTTTAATTTATTTTCTATGTTATCTGACAACAGGGCTCTTTGATAAATTAATGCTCTTCCCTCATAACCTTCTAGACCTTGATAGATTGTTGATGCATTTAATAATTGATTGATACTAAATGGCATGGACATATATATTTCAAATATTTTATCTTTATCGAAAGATCCATCATGAGCAGCGACTTCATATTTTTTAATAGTTTCTGGATCCTCAAGTTCATCTATTATAATTAGATTCGACGCTACTAAAAACTTCCAAATATTTTTATCAGTTTTGTTTGTCGGCTCGTATTTAAATCCATCTATGGTAATTGAGGATAAATAAAGATTTAACAAATTCTTGTCAGAAATTTTATCGCTTGTTTTTTCTTGTAATCCTAACAAAAAAGAGATTTTGTCATTAAAAAATTTATCCGATCTTCCTTCTTCTCTAAGTAAATCAAAATTTAGTATAGCTTCCTCCTTTTTTTTATTCAGCACTAAACAATAAATTCTGAATTTTTCTAAATATTTGTCTTTTATTTCTTTGTTTATAAAATCTGCTTTCTCACATCCTTCAGAAATATTTGCTGATGAAATATAATGATCTACTAAATATTTTATTAATTTAGATTTACCGTCGAATTCTAAATTCTTATTCAAGAAGTTTTCAATTATTCCAATTTTATTATTTTTAATTAACCAATCTATTTTTAATTTTAAAAATTCTTTTTCAGTTAAATTTTTTTGAGGTGAGTATGAGTAAGTTAAAATTGTATTAAGAAATATTTCTTCTGAAAACTTTGATAATTTAATTTTTTCGATTCTTTTTAATGACTGTTTAATTAATTCTCCATTTGTACGCATCCACATTTCTAAACTTAAATCATTTTGTCCAGGATCATAAAGTCCGATTAATTTTTCGTCAGAGTTTTCGCTTTGGCTCTCTGTAATTGTGATTAATTGATTCTGATTTTGATTTAATTTAGAAATGTCAATTTTAGGTTTTTGTTTTGACTCTTGTTGGATATTATTTTTTTCAGGCTTAGTTTGATTTTTATTATTCCAAATATCAACAGATTTTTCTTCTGCAACAATATTTTGAAAAAAAAATAAACCAATAAAAACAAATTTAAAAAAGTTTCTATTTGAGTTTAATAATTTGATTAGTGACATCTTCTTTTGTTTCGTTTTGTGGAGATGGAAAATCTACCTTATCAATTAAGTAGAATGCTAAACTTATAAAACCAATAATTATTAAACCTTTTATGGATGTCCCAAGCAAGGACGAATTATTTTTTGATCTTAAATTTAATCTTGGTTGCATAGTCTTTAAAATATATTTAAACTCGGAAATTAAGACAAATTTGTGATAAATCAAATTAAATTTTGGGTATAAATTGAAAAAAAACCTCGTATTAACTGGAATGATGGGAGTAGGTAAATCTTCAATTGGGAAAGATTTGTCTTACAAGCTTAAAATGGAATTTAAAGATATAGACTCCATTATAGAAAGAAAACTATCATTATCTATAAGTGAAATATTTAAAAAAAAAGGTGAAAAGTTTTTTAGAGATATTGAGGAAAAACAGACTATAAATTATTTGAATAAAAATAAAGTTGTTATAGCGCTGGGAGGTGGAGCGTTTTTAAATGAAAGAATTAGAAATGAAACAAGTAAAAAAGGGATTTCATTTTGGTTAGATTTGGATTCCAAAGTTATTTTTCAAAGGATTAAAGTTAACATGAAAAGGCCTTTATTGGATAATAATAGTTCAGAAAATGAAGTTAAAAAACTATGTAAGACTAGAGAAAAAACTTATTCTCTCTCTGACTTTAGAATAGATTGTAATGGTAAAAATAGAAATCAAATAATAAAAGAGATTGTAGATATTTATGAAAATCAATAAAATTTTTGTAAAAAATAAGAATACAAATTATACAATTATTATTGGTAAAGGGTCATTAAGAAAATTAAAAATTCAAATAAATAAGTTATGTCCTAAAACTAAAAAAATTGGGTTAATTTTAGATAAAAACATCCCAAATAACTTTAAGATTAAAATTAAAAAGCAGCTAAGAAAGTATAGTGTTTATGTTTATGAATTTATTCCAAACGAAAAATTGAAATCATTTAAAAGAGCAAACGATCTGTTGGAAAGACTAATTAAAAATAATTTAAGTAGGAATGACACAATCATAACTGTAGGGGGCGGTATCATTGGTGATTTTGGAAGTTTTGTTGCAAGTATTTACAAAAGAGGAATAAACTTAATTAATATTCCCTCTACTCTTTTAGCTCAAGTCGATTCTTCAATTGGAGGTAAAACAGCAGTTAATTCGGGGGGTGGAAAGAATCTTATTGGGACTTTTTATCAACCAAAATTGGTTTTGAGCGATTTGACACTTTTAAAAAGTCTATCAAAAAGAAATTTAGTCTGCGGTTTTGCTGAAATTTTAAAACATTCAATAATAAAAGATAGTAAATTTTTTAAAAAACTAAATAAGAATAAAAATAAAATTTTAGAAAGTTCTGATCTTAAAACTATGGGTGAGATAATATATAAAAGTTGTAAAATAAAATTATCTTTTGTTAATAAGGACGAAAGAGAAAAAAATGACAGAATGATACTAAATTTTGGACATACTTTCGCTCATGGAATAGAAGCAGCAAATAAATATTCTGGAAAGATTAATCACGGGGAGGCTGTTTTGATTGGCATAATTTTAGCGACTAGACTTTCTTATGTAAAAAAAATTTGCTCAAAACAAACGTTAGGTAAGATCGAAAGTCTTTACCTTAGCAACAAACTACTTAAAAAATTTTTGAACTTTTTAAATAAAAAAAAATTAAATAAAATAGTAAATTTTATGGAAGTTGATAAAAAGAATTATGATAGAAAAATTAATCTTATACTTCTCAGAAAAATAGGTTTAACTACCAAACCTGGAGAATATAGACTTAGTTCCAATGAAATGAAGAAAATATTAAAAAAAATTATTTAATTTTTATTTCTAATGAATGAATTTTAGTTTGGATCTCATCCTTAAGAATACTTGTTATTTTTTTATGAGAAACTATACGGTTTAAGTTTCTAAGAGTATCAGATTGTATAATTATTTTTAAATGCGTTTTACTCTTATTGAATGATTTGTGATGTTTGTGTAAATGAGTATTATCAATTATCTCAATATTACTATCCGGAATATCTTTTTTAATTTTTTCTTCAACTATATCTATTAAACTTTTCATTAAATAAGCATTGTACTATATAATTGAAATTTATTATGAAAAATATTTGTGATTGGAGCAAGTGTAATAAAATTGGCTTATATAGAGCTCCAGTAGAAAAAGATAATAGTAAAAAATTCAGATTGCTATGTTTAGAACATATTAAAGAATTTAACAAAAGCTGGAATTATTTTGCTGATATGGATGACAAAGAGATTCAAAGTTTTGTAAAGTCTGACCTAACATGGCACAAACCTACTAAAAGTTTTGGATCTTCTGAAAACTTTTTTAGAATATTGTGGCTAAATGCTTTAGATGATAAAACAGGAATTTTTAAAAACTCTGATTTTAAGAAGTTCAATAAATCAAATTTGACGGAGAAAGATAAAGATGCTTTAAAAATTTTAGGCCTTAAAAGTGATACAAATTGGTCCGATATTCAAAAAAAATTTAAAACACTTGTAAAGAAATACCATCCTGATAAAAACCGTGGAAGTAAAAAGTATGAAGATATTTTAAAAAAAATTACTTTAGCATATAGTCAACTTAAAGTGAGTATGAGAAAATGAATTTAGAAAATAAAAAACCAGACATTAAAATTTCCGTAAGACAAACTTTTGGGATAGACACTGATATGGAAGTTGATAGTTTTTCAGAGAAAAATCCTTATGTTCCTCAGTTAGACGAAAATTACAAATTTGATAGGGATACCACTTTAGCAATACTTTCGGGGTTCGCTTTCAACAAAAGAGTTTTGATACAAGGATATCATGGAACAGGAAAGTCAACACATATTGAACAGGTCGCTTCAAGACTAAATTGGCCATGTGTAAGAGTAAACCTAGACAGTCATATAAGTAGAATAGATCTTATAGGAAAAGATGCAATTGTAATAAAAGATGGAAAACAAATCACCGAATTTAAAGAAGGAGTTCTTCCTTGGTCTGTGCAAAATCCAATTGCTTTAGTATTTGATGAATATGATGCGGGAAGACCAGACGTTATGTTTGTTATTCAGAGAATTTTAGAGAGCGAAGGAAAGCTTACACTTTTAGACAAAAATAAAGTGATTAATCAAAATAAATTTTTTAGAATGTTTGCAACTACAAATACTATTGGGCTTGGTGACACATCAGGTCTCTATCATGGTACTCAACAAATTAATCAGGGTCAAATGGACAGATGGAATATCGTAACAACATTAAATTATCTTAAAGCAGAAAAAGAATTAGAAATTATAATAGCTAAAAATAAAAGTTTAAATAATTCAAAAGGGAAAGAAAAAGTACTTAAGATGATTAAAGTTGCCGATCTAACAAGAAATGGTTTTGTAAACGGTGATATTTCTACAGTAATGAGTCCTAGAACAGTTTTGCATTGGGCAGAAAATTCTGAGATTTTTAAAGATACTGGTTACGCTTTTAGAGTAACATTTTTAAATAAATGCGATGAATTAGAGCGAAAAATTGTTGCAGAATATTACCAAAGGTGTTTCGGTGAAGATCTTCCAGAGTCTTCGGTTAACGTAAAAATAAGTTAAAATGCAAAAAAAAGAGACCCATTTAGAGGTATTTAAAAATGCATTAACCTCAACAGTAAAATCAATTTCAGAGAAAAAAAATTGCGAAATTACATTCGGCAAGCCGATATCCAACGTTAATAACAAAAACGAAATAAATTTGCCAGAAATTGATAAACTAGAGGATATTAAAGATTATTCTATTTTTAGAGCAATGGCAGATTCGGAGGCTTTAAGATTAAAATATAGCAATAGTGACATTTATGACAAATATAAACCTGGTGGTGAAATATCTCAAAAACTTTATAAAATAGCTGAAAAGATAAGATATGAAAAAATTGGGTCTGAAGTTTTTGCAGGAATAAAAAAAAACTTATTTTTTCAATATAATGAAAATAGTGTCAAATTAAAATCAAATAAAAATAAAATTGAAGAGTCCTTCGACAGTTATCTTAAGAGCTGTTTTTTTGAAATCAAGGAACCAAAAAAAACAAAGGTTAATTTCGCAAAAAAGTTTAAACAGAATTTAGTTTTTTTAAGGGAAAACCTAAATAATCAAAATAAATTTAATCAAAAAATTTCAGAGATAATATCGGAGTTAAATATTGAAGATAAAGAATTTTCAGAAGATCATGAGGAGAGTGATAAAAAGCTAAAAAGTCCTGAAAGCCAGGAGTCAAAAGACCAAAAAGACGGGCAAATAGCAGAGCAGGATAATGATCAGGAGCTCTCAATTGACACAAGACCTCCTGATACAAAAGATTTATCAAGTGAGGATGATAAAAGCATTGAAGAGGTTCAAGAAGCTGGAGAAAAAACAAATTTTAAACCCAATAGAATATTTTTTGAAAAAGAAAAAAAATATAAAATATATACCGATCAGTTTGACGAAGTTATAAAGGCTGAAAATCTTGAAACAAAGGAAGAACTTGAAAGACTTAGAGCAACATTAGATCAGCAACTACTGCAGTTAAAAAGTTTTGTCTCTAAACTAGCTAATAAATTGCAAAGAAGGCTCTTAGCAAAACAGAATAGATCGTGGGATTTTGATTTGGAGGAGGGATTATTAGACTCATCAAAATTAACTAGATTAATAATTGACCCACTTAACTCTTTGTCCTTTAAAAAAGAAAAGGAAACTGAATTTAAAGATACTTTAGTGACAATTCTAATAGACAACTCAGGTTCTATGAGAGGGAAGCCAATTTCAGTTGCGGCTGTTTGTGCAGACATCTTGGCAAGAACTTTGGAAAGGTGTTCAGTTAAAGTTGAAGTTTTAGGTTTTACAACAAAACACTGGAAAGGTGGTTCAAGTAGAGAAGAATGGGTTGCCAATCAAAAACCAAAATTTCCAGGAAGACTAAACGATTTGAGACATATAATTTATAAGTCAGCAGATACACCGTGGAGACAATCAAAAAATAATATAGGTTTAATGCTGAAAGAAGGTTTATTAAAAGAAAATATTGATGGAGAGGCCTTAAGATGGACCTTTAATAAAATGAAAAAAAGAAAAGAGGAGAGAAAGATATTAATGGTTATATCTGATGGAGCACCAGTTGATGACTCTACACTATCGACAAATGCAAATGATTATCTTGAAATAGATTTAAAAAATACCGTAAACTTAATAGAAAAATTTTCATCAATTGAACTACTAGCCATTGGTATAGGTCATGATGTAACTCGTTATTACAAAAGAGCTGTAAAGATCACAGATGTACATGATTTAGGTGATGCTATGATAAATCAACTAACTGACCTATTCTCTAATAAAAAAAATATTCACTAAAATAATCATGCTGATATTTTTTTATCATCAGGAATAGTATTTTTCAAAAGAACTCTAAATGGTATTAGCATCAATAAAGATATTATTATTTTTACAATAAAATCTCCTATAGCTAAGCTTATCCAAGGTATTTCTGTATTGTAAAAAGAAATTGAAAAAAAAAGAAATGTATCTACTAGCGACCCAAGTGATGATGATACAATTGGAGCAATAAACCAAATTTTTTTTCTTAGTAAGTCAAAAATACTTACATCTAATAATTGAGCAACTAAAAAAGCTGTCCCAGACCCTATTGCGATTCTAATTGATATTAGATCGTTAAAATTAGTTGAAAAAAATATTGTTAAAATTACACCCGTGAAAAAACCTAAATAAACTATTTTTCTAGCTGTAAATTTTCCATATTTCCTATTAGCCAAATCAGTTATTAAAAAAGTAATTGGATAAGTAAATGCTGCATAGGTAAGAATATTTTCCATTCCTAAGTAATATACGGGGAATTGAACTAGAAAATTTGATATTGCAACAATAGCAGCCATAAGTATGGCTAGAGTAAAAAATAATTTTCTTAATTGCATAATTAAGCTTCTTTTAATACAATTTTGTTTCTGTATTTCTTAGCTCTTTTTGAAAGTTTAAAAGCCTTTGCTGATGATAAAAATTTATCAATACCACCCTTAAAATCCACAGTTCTAAGTGCTGCGTTCGATACTTTTAATGTAATATTTTTCTTTAAAATGTCACTTTTAAACTTTATTTTTTTAATACTGGGGTTGAACTTTCTTTTTGTTTTATTGTTGGCATGACTGACATTATGCCCTTTGAGTGGTCTTTTACCTGTGAGTTCACATTTATTACTCATAATTTATCCTCTAGCTATATAATTCGACGTTAATGTTTTATCAAGCAAATATATGTCTATTGACAATGTTTGTATCAAAGAATAATAAACTTAATGGATTTTTTCCTACCTGTAGCACAAGTTCAAGTAACTATTTGGATCATTTTATTGCTTAGCTTTATTGTTGGCATTATTTCTGGACTTTTTGGGATCGGAGGTGGTTTTCTCATGACTCCAGTTTTGATCTTTTTAGGAATTCCTCCAACTTATGCGGTAGCGAATGAAGCTAATAACATTTTAGGTACCTCGGTATCAGGCGCACTTCATCATTGGTTTAGAAAAACTTTAGATTATAAAATGGGAATGACAATTGTTGCCGGTGGTGTTGTCGGTACAGGAGTTGGTATGTTAATTTTTGCTTATTTGAAAGAAAAAGGAGTGATCAATGTAAGTATAACTTTAGCTTATATTTATATGCTAGTAATCATTGGAACTTTGATGTTTGCAAAAGGTTATAAGGAATTAACAGATTTAAGGAAAAAAATTACAATAAAAAGAAAAGCTCACGATCACTACTGGATACATGGTCTTCCATTTAGAATGAAATTTCATAAATCCAGACTCTACGAAAGCGCATTAGTGCCGATCATGTTAGGATTTATTGTTGGAATATTTGCTTCAATTATGGGTGTTGGTGGCGCTTTTTTAATGGTTCCTGCAATGATCTATATTATTGGTATGCCAACAAAATTAGTTCCAGGAACATCTTTGTTCGTAACAATTTTTATTACAGGGTTAGTAGTTATTGTTCACGCTCTTAAGTTTCAAACTATAGACTTTATTTTAGTTTTTATTTTGTTAATTGGTTCAATCATTGGGCTTCATATTGGTTTAAGAATTTCTCAAAAGTTAAATGCATCAGAGTATAAAACTTTGTTAGCAATATTGCTTCTAGCCGTTGGTTTAATAATGGGTATAGAAACATTTGTTCTTGAAAAGGGATCGAGTTTATTTGCTCCTGTAAAATCAGGTCAGATAGATAATAAGCTTGCAGAGGTAATTTTATCACTTTCAGCAAACAATCCAATTACTTATGGACTCTTATCAATTATAATTGTTGTTCTTATAGGGATATCATTTTCTTATGCAAGAGAGCTTATTCATTACATTAAGTTTGATATTGATAAAAAAAAATATAATTTTTTCAAATAATTAATTCGATGAAGTTCCTACGGCCTCGTTAATATTTTTAAAACCTTTATTATTTAAAATTTTAATTAAATCTTTTTTTATAACTTTTACAATATTAGGACCTTTGTAAATGAGACCTGTATAAAGTTGTACAGCTGATGCACCAGCAGCTATTTTTTCAAAAGCTGACTCGCCAGAGTCAACACCACCAACACCTATGATTGGTATTTTTCCTTTTAAATTTCTGTAGAATTTTTTTACAAATTCAGTTGATAAATCTCTAATGGGCTTTCCAGACAATCCTCCGTTCTCTTTACTATTTGAGTCTTTTAAATTATCCCTATTTTTGGTACTAGTATTTGTTAAAATCACTCCATCAATTTTGTACTCTAGAATAAGTTTCACAATAACTGGTATCTGCGAACTATCTAGGTCAGGTGAAACCTTTAATAAAAAAGATTTATTAAAATTACTTTTTTCTCTTACTTCATTAATTTTTGTTAGTAATTTTTTTAAAGCATCTTCATCATGAAAATCTCTTAGACCAGAGGTATTTGGTGAAGAAATATTAATAGTTATGTAATCCCCAATTGGAAAAAAAATTTCTGCACATCTTAAAAAATCATCAGTCATATTAACTGTATTTTTATTTGGACCTATATTTATGCCTAATAAACTTGATGGAATATTATTTTCAATCCTTTTTTTAACAATTTCAGATCCATCATTATTAAATCCAAGTCTATTTATTAATGCCTGATCTTTTTCTAGTCTAAAAATTCGAGGTTTTTCATTTCCAAACTGCTTTTTTGGAGTAACGGTTCCAACCTCAACAAATCCAAAACCAATTTTAAATATTTCATTATAAACTTCAGCACTTTTGTCAAAACCTGCTGCTAGACCAATGGGATTGTCAATCTCTTTGCCAAGTAGTTTGGTTCTTAAAACTTCTTCACCAGGTACTGAAAATAAATTGCTTGGAAGGAAATTATATTTAAGTGATTTTATCGCTAAATCGTGAGCTTTTTCAGGATCTAAGTTAAATATAAAAGGTCTTATAAAAGAAAACATTAAAACTATATATTCAACTTTTTTTCCATTAAATCAATTGTCTCTTTGACGCCAAAAAAGCTAATAAAAAAACCCATTCTTGGACCATTTTCTTCACCAAAACACACTTCGTAAATTAATTTAAACCAATCTCTTAAATTTTTTTCGTATCCATTTTCTTTACCTACAGTATAAATTCTAGTTTGTATTGCTTCTGCTGGAGTATTTTGAGAAATTTGTTTTAAAACGGTAATTAAATTTTTTAAGGCATCTTTTTCTGTGGAATTTG
This sequence comes from uncultured Pelagibacteraceae bacterium, assembly GCA_902567495.1. Lineage (GTDB taxonomy): Bacteria > Pseudomonadota > Alphaproteobacteria > Pelagibacterales > Pelagibacteraceae > Anoxypelagibacter. The sequence goes on along the minus strand of CACFMO010000002.1, from coordinate 60,810 downwards.
GCTTTTTATATTTTTTCTTTGGTTCAACCTCATCAACAAAATAATTGATTGCATAATTAGTTAGTTCATCTAAAATTTTATTTTTCTTAGGATCAAGCTCATTGTGAAACTTTTTTATAAATTTCCATAGAATATCTTTATTTCTTGCATTACTCGATCCAACAATATTTAATAACATTGAAAAGGGCATGATGACTTTCTCTTTTGGTGGTGAACCTTTATGAATATGCCATACTGGATTAGAAAGTTTATCTTTTATTTCTTGATTAGAAAATTTTTCTATTAATGTAAGATATTCGTCAACAGCTTTAGGAACAACATCAGAATAAAGTTTTTTTGCTCTTTTTGGATTTTGATACATATAAAGTGATAAACTTTCTGGGGATGCATATCTTAACCATTGATCTATAGTTATTCCATTGCCTTTTGATTTAGATATTTTTTCTCCTTTTTCGTCTAAAAATAATTCATAAGCAAATCCATTTGGAGGTTGTTTACCCATAGCTTTACAAATTTTATTTGAAAGGATTGCGCTTTCTATTAAATCTTTACCATACATTTCAAAATCAACATCGAAAGTAAACCATCTCATTGCCCAATCTACTTTCCATTGTAATTTACATTTGCCATCTAATATTTCTGTTTTTATTTTTTTCCCATTATTATCAAAAACTAAAGAATTGTTTTTTTTGTTAATTTCAATTACAGGAATTTCCAAAACTTTTCCCGTTTCAGGGCATATTGGGAGAAATGGGCAGTATGTTTTTTTCCTTTCACTCCTTAAAGTTGGTAAAATTATATTCATTATATCGTCGAATTTCTCTAAAACTCTAATCAATGAGTTATTAAAATTACCGTTTTTGTAATTTTTGGTTGAGCTTTTGAAAGTAAAATCGAAATTAAATCTTTTTAAAAATTCTATTAACATCTCATTGTTGTGTTCACCAAAACTTTTAAATTTTTTAAAAGGGTCAGGAATATCAGTAAGAGGTTTACCAATATTTTCTCTTAATATTTTATCATTAGGTATGTTTTCAGGTATTTTTCTGAGACCATCCATATCGTCAGAAAAAGTTATTAATTCTGTTTCGATCTTTTTTATATGATTAAGTGCATTTATCATCATTGATGTTCTTGAAACTTCACCAAACGTCCCGATATGTGGAAGACCACTTGGACCATATCCTGTTTGAAATATAATTTTATTTTTCTTCTTAATAATAGGGTCTCTATCCTTTAATAATTTTCGGATTTCAACAAATGGCCATGAAGAGGTTGATTTTATTAGTTCAGACTCTAGCATTACCTAGGTTTATAATAAGTTGAATTTTATTTCTATTTAAATATTGTCCAGTTTTTATGGCTACTAATAAAACAGTTTTTTTTATTATTGGTATTCTACTGATCATACTAGGTGTATTTATGCTTGCGCCATATGTAATTCAGCTAATATATGATGAAAATAGTAGCAGTTTTTTTTCATCCTCTATCATCACAATAATAATAGGTATTCTAATTGTTTTAACTAGCTTAACCAAAGAAAAACAATTAAACCTCAGACAAGCATTCTTATTTTCTTCTTTAGCATGGATTAGCATCGCTTTTTTTGGAAGTATACCTTTTGTATTATCAAATTTAGAACTCTCTTTTAGTGAAGCATTTTTTGAGAGTATGTCTGGTATAACAACCACAGGCTCAACTGTAATATTGGATTTGGACTCCTCACCGAAAAGTATTTTACTTTGGAGAGCCATAATGCAGTGGTTAGGAGGTATAGGTATTATTGTTATGGCTACAACTGTGCTTCCATTGTTGAAGGTTGGTGGAATGCAACTTTTTCAATTAGATACATCTGGCACTGAAAAAATTTTACCTAAAACCGTTGAAATATCAGTTTTGATTATATCCATTTATTCTTCACTTACTATTGTATGTGCATTTGTATATTGGCTGCAAGGCATGAGTGCTTTTGATAGTATCGCTCATTCATTCACCACTCTGGCTACTGGTGGTTTTTCTACTCATAACGAGTCGATTGGATTTTTTAATAATCCGGGAATTGAGATTACTGCAACAATATTTATTATACTTGGTAGCATACCGTTTATTGCTTATTTAAAATTTATTAAAGGTAATAAAAAAATTTTACTTCAAGATGTTCAAATAAGAGGTTTCTTATACCTTTTGTCTACTTCGATTTTTATAATGTTTTTATATTTATTTTTTAATAATTCAGAATTATCTTTTTTAGATAATTTAAGAATTTCCTCTTTTAATGTTCTGTCTATTTTATCTGGAACAGGATATGTAACAGATGACTTTGGATTGTGGGGTAAGTTCCCTCTGATTTTCTTTCTTTTTTTAATGTTTATTGGTGGTTGTGCAGGATCTACTACATGTGGAATAAAAATATTCAGATTACAAATATTATTTTTGTTTTTAAAAACGCAAATTAAAAAATTGATATACCCAAATAGTATTTATTTAGTAAATTACAATAACCAAAAAATTACAGATGGTTTTGTCAATTCTGTAATTTTATTTATTTTTTCATATTTGCTCATATTTTTTTTGGTAGCTATAATGCTTTCAATAACTGGGTTAGATTTCCTATCAGCTATATCGGGTGCTGCTACAGCTATATCGAATGTAGGGCCTGGGTTAGGAGAAATGATTGGACCAAATGGCAACTTTAGTGAAGTTTCAGAAATATCTAAATGGATACTATCTTTTGCTATGCTGCTAGGTAGACTAGAAATTTTTGCTGTCTTAGTGTTATTTTTACCGTCTTTCTGGAGATCATAAATTAATCTATAATCATCCCTATGGAAATTTATCAAAAACAATCTTTCAAAGACTCTTTCAAAGTTTATTTTGACAGAAGAATGTTGCGTATTCTTTTATTAGGTGCAATAAGTGGTTTTCCATGGGTGATTATAGGTAGTAGTTTAAGTCTTTGGCTCAAAGAAGATGGGTTAAGTAGAAGTACTATAGGTTGGGCTGGTCTTATCTTCGCTGTTTATGCTTTTAATTATTTGTGGGCTCCATTAATTGATCGAGTTCGTATTCCATGGCTAACAAATAAAGTTGGGCACCGTCGTAGTTGGATAATTATAATGCAATTAATAATTCTTTTAAGTTTAATTTTTTGGAATTTTGTTGATCCAACAAAAAATTTAGCCTTAGTTATTTCAATTGGTTTAATAATTGCAATAGCCTCTGCAACTCAGGATATTACGGTAGATGCATTAAGGATAGAACAAATTGGAAAAAATGAAGGTAAGTCTATGCAAGCTGGTGCTGCAATTGCTGTAGTTGGTTGGTGGACTGGATACAAACTTGGTGGAGTTGTTGCGTTAAATTCTGCAGAATATTTTCAAAAATTAGGTATAGATAATTACTGGCAAATTACATTTTTAATTTTAGGAATAATAATAATTGCTTGTAATATTGCGTTAATGTTTGTTCATGAAAAAAAATCAAGTGAAAGATATGATGCACAAAGCAAAACAGATAAAATTATTCAAAAAAAAATAGGCGGTAATAATTTTTTGGCTCCAATTATTGCTTGGATAAGTGGGACGATCGCTGGTCCTATAGTAAGTTTTTTTAAAAAAAATGGTTTTAAAATTGCATTAGGTATTTTAGGCTTTGTTTTTCTTTTTAAAATCGGTGAGGCATTTCTTGGTAGAATGTCCATAATCTTTTATAAGGAGATTGGTTTTTCCAAAACAGATATTGCCATCTACTCTAAAGGTCTAGGCTGGATAACGACTGTTGTATTTACACTTTTGGGTGGACTATTTGCTATCCGATCAGGAGTTATTAAAGCAATGTTTGTGTCAGGAATTCTTATGGCATCTACAAATCTTTTGTTTTCTTTATTGGCTTGGTCTGGAAAGTCTGAATGGTTATTTGCTATTGCAGTTATTTTTGATGATATGGCTGCAGCATTTGCAACGGTTGCCTTCGTTGCTTTTATTTCAATGTTGGTTGATAGAACTTATACCGCAACACAATACGCTCTACTTGCATCAATTGGAACAGCGGGTAGAACCACATTAGCAGCCTCGTCAGGTGCAATGGTTGATTGGTTGAATGGGGACTGGGGAATATTCTTTATTATAACAGCTATTATGGTAATTCCTTCATTAGTATTTCTCTTTTTTATAAAAAACAAAATTAAATTAAGTGAAAAATAGTTACGTAAATAATCTTACAATAACAAATCTTTATAAAAAAAAGAGTTTAAAATCTAAAATAGATACTCAATTACTTTATGGTGAAAACTTTAGAGTTATTAAAAAGATAAGTAACTGGAAAAAAATAAGAATTGAGAGAGATGGCTACACAGGTTTCATCAAAGGTAAAAAATTTTCACACCCTGTACAAGCAAACTTTAAAGTCTCAGTTTTAAAAGCAAAACTTTTTAGTAAACCTAATATTAAAAAAAGTTTAAATAAATTCCTTACCTACGATTCAAGATTAAAGGTGAATGAAAAAAAAGGTAAATTTGCTAAATTTGAAAATTATTGGATTAAAAAATCCGATATAAAAAAAATAAATTTTAAAAGTAAAGATCTATTTAAAGACATTAAAAAATTCAAAAATATAAAATATCTATGGGGAGGTAAAAGTTACAGAGGAATTGACTGTTCTGCCTTAGTACAAGTTTGTTTAAATCAAAATAATAGATATTGTCCAAGGGATTCAAAAGATCAGGAAAAATATTTTAAAAAAAAAATACAACTTAAAAATATTAAAAAAAATGATATTATTTTTTGGAAAGGTCACGTTGCTGTTGCTTTATCGCAAAAAAAATTAATACACGCTTATGGCCCAATGAAAAAAGTAGTTATAATGAATATTGATAAAACCATTAAAAAAATTTATAAAACTGCAAGATTAAAAGTAACAAGTATAAGGAGAGTTTAAAATGCACTGGATCCTACTAGGGATAGCTATTGGAATAGTTATTTACCTAGCCGATAAGTATATTTTTTAATAATTTTATCTATTAAATTTAATTACTTGTGATGTAATAGATTACATAAATAACAGCTAAAATTTCCCAACCGCTCATTTTTAATACTCCTTTCTGATTCGGATAATTATATCAATAAATTATGGCCTAGAACAGGATCTTAAAAAAGGTCAAAAAGTGTACTTACTAATTTAAAAAAACAGTATAAATTATTTATATGAAAAAATCTCGAGACAAGATAAATTCAAAAATATCTGACGCTGCCGATATCAGTAAGCCATGGGATAAAGATAATCAAGCGTGGTGGGATTGGTATGTTGGTCTAGCAGATAATGACAAAAAAAAGGATCCAATAATAAACGCCGAACCTTTACCGAATGTTGCAATACCAACTGATGATGAGGTTATTTCTGAACTGACCGAGGTTTACCCATTGAAAAATGAACAAATTGATTTCTTTAGAAAAAATGGTTTTATCAAACTCAAAAAAGTTTTCTCGCCAGGAGTAGTGCTTAAACTTAGAGCTGAGTTGATCAAGCTTTTAAAAAAAGAATTTGATGTTGATCCTGATAAAGAAGCTCATGACAGATTCCTTAGTTTAGAAATGACATGGCCAAAAAATGAATTACTACGTTCCTATGTATTATCACCACGTCTAGGACAAATTTCAGCAGATCTACTTGGGGTATCAGCTGTTAGACTTTACCACGATAACGTTTTAGCAAAGCAAGCTGGTTGTGGTAGAACACCTTGGCACTTCGACGACCATCATTTTCCATTAGATACCAATGATGTGGTCACTGCCTGGGTACCAGCACAACCAACTCCTGTTGAGATGGGACCGCTCTCTTTCGCCTATCCGCTAGATGTCCACAAAATAGTAAATGCCGTTACATTTGAAAAAACTGGTACAGGCTATGACCGTGGAGTCTCAGAAGTTTTTAGAAAAAATAGTGTCACGGTAAATGAAACTCCATTCGAATTAGGCGAAGTTAGTTTTCACCATAATTTAAATTTTCATACTGCATCACGCAATAGAACTAATCGTAGCCGAATAGCTCTAGCCAATACTTATTTTAGAGATGGGGCTCGAGTGATAAATTCTCCTACAATGGTTTCTGGTGATTGGCAAAAATTTATGCCAAATGTAAAACCAGGCGAAGTTGCTGCTAGTCCACTAAATCCAATTTGTTGGCCTATTGATGTCAAATAAAGATGTTAATGCTAAGAGCGGCCTCAGCTCGATCTGGACTGACAGTCTTGCTAACAATCAACAGCCAGGTGATAAAGCGCTTCTCGCCCATCTAAGAACTGTGCATCAAAATAATGCAGGTTTCACTGAAAAGTGTGCAAGTTCCTGCCGTGATAAAGCTGGACGTAATAGTTATGAATGGTTAGCTGAAATTGTGCCTGATGTTGATGGTATCCGTGTGCTGGATCTTGCTTGTGGATCAGGACCATTACTTAAAATCTTATACGATCGTAATAAAAAATTTAAATTAAAAGGAGCGGATATAAGTCCTGAAGAATTAGAACTGGCTAAGGCGCGTCTACCAAAAGGTTCTGTTGATCTTTTAGAGTTAAAAGCACAAAATTTGACTGCTATTGATGATAACTCAATAGACGTTGTACTGTGCCATTGGGCTTTGACATTGATGAACCCAATTACTCCAGTGTTAAATGAAATCCGTCGTGTATTGTCCTCAGGTGCAAAGTTTGCAGCATTGGTCAATGGACCTATGGATGCAGCGCCAGGATATAATGATGTATACAATTTAATCTATAAATACGTACAAGCTAAGCTACCTAGGTATGGCGAGATTGATTTGGGTGATCCAAGAATACGTAGTACAGAAAGTTTAAAAAATCTTTTAATTGAAGCTTTTCCAGATGCTAACATTAGCATCGAAACTAGTATGGTGTCCATGGAAGGACCTGTTGCTGAAGTGGCCGAAACTACTGCAGGATTTTTTTATGCTACATTCATCTTACCACCAGAGACTCGTAGGATATTGCTTTCTGAGTTATCTAATCTTCTAGTTATATCAAAACATAGTGGAGATAAAGAAAGACAAGGGCTTTTTTCAATGCCAATCAATCGGCTAGTAGTAACAAAGTAATCAATTTTAAAATGGCGGAGAGAGTGGGATTCGAACCCACGAAACGGTTTCCCGTTTACACACTTTCCAAGCGTGCGCTTTGAACTAAGGCTTAAATTTTTGTTGGTATCATTAAAGAATTTTTTTAAGAAAATAGAAATTTAGACTTGTCGACGGCAGAGCGGAGTCAAAAAACTAATTTTAAATCTTGCGTAATCTTTTTTTCTTGGCTTTTGGTCGTTTTTCGTAATTGTATAAAAGTTTATCAGCTAACTCAGATTTGTACATCATGAAACAAAAGGCAATAACAATGATACCATTAATTGGTATCATATAATGAGCGATCTCCCCCAAAAAAAAACCACTCAAAAAGGAAATTACACACATGGCTGCAAAGCCTCTAACATACCATTTATCTTTGATCTTTTCTTGAATTTCCCATTTGTCCATTATTTAGTACCATACCTCTTTAGTCCACTTACCAAGCAGGCTTTTCTTCAAACAAAGTATTCTTCTTAAGCCTTTAGGTTCCTCATGACATCCCAATAATGTAGTGTAGTAATGAACCCACCAAAGACATGTGGCTATGTTGTCAGATTTTTTATTTTTAAAAAAGTCTTTAGGTGTAGAAAGTTTAAAAGGAAAAATCTTATTTTTTTTGTTAATAGCAATCCACTCAGATAAACAAAATTTCATTATATCTTTTACTTTAAAGCTACCTATCTTTTCATAGATCTTAACTACTTTTCTTTTATTAATCTCATTATCCTCTATAAAATCTAACTGCCCCCCAGCTATCTTTGCCCACCAGTTACCATTGAAATGTTGAGCGCCTAACATAGCAAATTCTTCCATCTCACTGTCATTTTTATCAAGTAGTATTGAAATGTTATTTAAATTTTCCCTTAAGGCATTGTGAAATTGTTTAACTTTGAAATCGTTGAGCCCAGTTACACAGGCATTAACAAATACTAAATTTTCTAAGGGCTTTACGGTTTCCTTGTATGGAGGAAGCGATTTCATACTATTTTTTAAACCCTGCAACTATCCACCTTATAAAATAGTAAATGGGTACAACCACTAAAAATCCTATAACAGCCTCTATAAATAAACTTATTCCAGATTTTCCACAATTGAGCGGTAATTGATAACCGTATGAAGGACTACAGCGATCTACGTAGTCTATATTCCAATTGATAATCCAGAATAACCAAATAGCACAAAGAACATAATAAATTCTTTTAAATCCCTTTCCCAAATCTACTTTTGACTTACTTTTTTTCATACAGCTACCGACGGCACAGTGACGGCAGAAATAATCTTAACGTATATTTTTGGTTGTGAAAAGTTCTAAAAAATGGCGGAGAGAGTGGGATTCGAACCCACGAAACGGTTTCCCGTTTACACACTTTCCAAGCGTGCGCTTTGAACCAAGGATTGAATTTATATTGGTATTATTGATGAATTTTTTTAAAAAAAATAGAAATTTAGAGTTAGCGACGGCAGAGCGGAGTCAGAGCTATGAGGAAGTTTTTTCATTTAATTCCTATGAGAGTAGTATTCTAAAAGCTTACTTTTCTTCGATTTATATAATCTTATTTCAATCTGATCCCAGTATGATGGCATCTTATCGTTATAATTTTCTTTTAATAATTGTTCGTGAATAACTATAGCTTCATCGGATAATTCTTCATCAAGACACCACCAAGGGTTTCTTTGCACCCATTTATGCATTTGAAATATTTTAATTTTTTCATCGTTGAATTTATCTATGATGTATTTCATTTTTTTTTATTTTTTTTATATTTGTAAATTAGTTCAGACACAATTAAATATACCCAAAAAAGTATAGTGATTATAACTAAAAGAGTTGAAATCATTAAATAAATCATTTCAAATTTATTGTTCCATCCATCAAAAAAATTATCATAAAAATCAACAAATTCACTTAGTATATTTAACATTTCACACAATATAACTAATATAGTCCATGCACCTGGTCCATAAAGAAGTAAAATAACAATCAATCCTAAAAATATTTTTAAATTTTTTTTCATAAAATAAATTTAATCAGTAGATTCACCATTTTTTATTTTTTCCTATTCCTTCTTTGATCATTAATTCTTCACTTTTTTCATCTAGTGTTTCAAACGTTATTTCAACATTATCTCCAACTAATTGTTTTAGTTTTTCCAGTTGCTCAAAGTCATCTTTATCATCTGCAGGATTTAAAAAAGTTGAATCTGCCCATTTAGGATTATTCAAAGTATTTCGAATATATTCGTCATCTTCAGTATCAAATGGAGTATCACCATTTTGATTGGTAAAATTTCTTCCAAAAAAATATATTGATTTCAAGTTTTCTAACTGACTAATTATCTTTTTATTAAATTCCTCATAACCAAACCACATTTCTTCACATAGCCTCAGTTCTTTATGTTCTTGATTAAATTCTAACAACAATACTGAAAAATTATTGTCTTCATTCTGTTTGTAATTATCTAAATTTTTTTTCTTGAAAAGGTCAATATCCTGTTCATAAGGAATGGTGTATTTGATTAAAACTTTAATGCTTTTAATTTTAGTTGGATTGTTTAGTTCAATAATTGATTTGCAGTATTTTAAATCATCTTCGAAAGATGCGTTTTTTCTAAAATATAAATCTCCACAATCAATTATAAATTCATAATTTCCATCTATATGATTGGTTTTTGCTTTTCTAAATTCCTCTTTCATTTAAATATTTGATGTAAATGATGCAGTTAGGGTTGTGAGTATTATTATTAATATAAACTTTTTCATAGCTACCGACGGCACAGCGACGGCAGAGATAACCTTAACGTATATTATTAGTTGTGAAAAGTATTGAAAAATGGCGGAGAGAGTGGGATTCGAACCCACGAAACGGTTTCCCGTTTACACACTTTCCAAGCGTGCGCCTTCAACCACTCGGCCATCTCTCCTTAATCTAAATCAATTTTATTTTTATAATTGTTTAATAAATCCTTGTTTTGTTTATCTTTTTTTAAAATAAAATTACCACAAACTAAAATATCTAGATTAGTACCCATAAAACATTTAAAAGCATCCTGAACCGTACAAACTATTGGTTCGCCTCTAATGTTAAAAGAAGTATTTACTAAAATAGGAAAATTTGTAATCTCTTTAAATTTTTTTAAAAGTTTGTAGTATTTTGGATTTGTTTCCTTATGTACAGTCTGTATTCTTGAAGAATAATCTACATGCGTTACCGCAGGAATAGTAGAGCGTTTTACATTTAGCTTTTCAATACCAAATAAATTTTGATCTTTTTCACTCATAGGTATTTGAATATTTTTTTTAACATCAGCAACAAGAAGCATATAAGGACTGTCAGTATCAATATCAAACCACTCGTAAACATCCTCTCTTAAAATAGATGGAGCGAACGGTCTAAAACTTTCCCTAAATTTTACTTTCAAATTTAATTCTTTTTGCATTTTATCAGATCTTGGGTCTGCAATAATTGATCTTGCCCCTAAAGCTCGTGGACCAAATTCCATTCTACCTTGAAACCATCCAGCTGTTTTTTCATTCGATAATTCCTTAGAAACTTCATCTAACAATTTTTCTTCATCAAATTTTTCATATTTGGCTCCAAGTGCCTTTAATGTCCTTTCTATTTGTTCATCGCTAAAAGATGGTCCTAAATATGAACCGTTCATGTCATCTAAATTTGAACTTGGTTTTCTATTTTTTTTAAGCTCTTTGTGCCAGAATGCTAAAGCAGCACCTAAAGAACCACCTGCATCACCAGCTGCTGGTTGTATCCATATTTCTTTAAAAATTTTATTTTTTAATATTTTTCCATTTGCTACACAATTTAAAGCTACACCTCCTGCTAAACATAAATTTGAAATGTTGGTCTCTTTTGCAATTGAAGAAGTTAATTTTAAAATTATTTCTTCTATTGCAGATTGAACTGAGGCTGCTATATCCATATGGAATTGAGTAAGTAGATCTTTTTTGGGATCTCTTCTTTTTTGTCCAAATAACTTTGAAAATTTATCATTAGTCATACTTAGCCCAGTTGCATAATTAAAATATTTCATTCTTAATCTAAAGGACCCATCTTCTTTTAAATCCATCAATTCTTTTAAAATTAGATTCTTATACTTAGGAACACCATAGGGGGCTAAACCCATTACTTTGTATTCTCCACTATTAACCTTAAAACCAGTATAATAGGTAAATGCTGAATATAATAAGCCTAAAGAGTGTGGAAAATTAATTTCTTTTATCATCTCTATTTTATTTTCTTTACCTATTCCTAATGTAGTAGTAGCCCATTCTCCTACACCATCCAATGTAAGTATGACTGCTTCTCTAAATGGAGAAGGAAAGAACGCACTCGCTGCATGGCTATAATGATGCTCCGAAAATTTTATTTTACTTATGTCATTAAAATTCCTGTCATGTTTTTGTAGCTTTTCAAATAAGAATTTTTTTTGAAAAAGTTTTTCTCTTAACCAAATTGGCATAGATTTAGAAAACGATAAGAAACCCTTTGGGGCAAAAGCTAGATAAGTTTCTAGTAATCTTTCGAACTTAAGAAATGGTTTTTCAAAAAAAACTACATGGTCAATTTCACTCAATTTAATATTCGAATTTTTTAAAATAAATTCTACTGCATTATACGGATATCCAGCATCATGTTTTTTTCTTGTGAATCTCTCTTCTTGAGCTGCTGAAATAATTTTTCCATCAATAAGAAGTGCCGCGGCGCTGTCGTGATAAAATGCTGAGATACCTAAAATTGATTTCACTTAAAATATTGTATAAATAAATGGAGCTACTGCTGAGCCTTGGCTTAATACTATAAGTATCCCAAATAATGCTAAAACGATTATAATTGGATATAGCCAGTATTTTTTTCTTTCTTTTAAAAAATATAGAAATTCTTTTAAAAAATCTAACACTAGAATTGCCTTTTCATTGATCCAGGTTTTTTATATCTTTTGATCCAATAAGTTTTATTATTGTTTAATTTTATATTCAGTAAATCTTTTCCTATTAAACGTAAAAATATTCCAATAGGTGTTAAAATTATAAAAAAAATTAAAGCCATTACTAAAGGGGCAACTATTTTACCAATAAGTTCTCCAAATTTTACCCAAATAAGATTAAGAGGGTAAAGTAATTTGGAGTTTATCAAACCTAATAATAAAAAAATCGAAGATACTATTACCGACCATACTCTGATTTCTCCTAGATTTAGTAAAGGCCAAAAAGCTATTGCTGCAAAAACAATACTAAAAAGTATTCCAAAACTTCTGTTTGAACTAATTTTTTCCATTAAAAAACTGATATACTATCAACAAAATATTTTCAAATATTTACTTATCTATTTTAAGAACACCAATAAATGCCTCTTGGGGTATTTCTACTTTACCAAATTGTTTTGCTCTAGCTTTACCTTTTTTTTGTTTTTCTAATAATTTTCTTTTACGGTCTCTCGCTCCACCCCCATGAATCTTAGTTAAAACATCTTTTTTAAAACCTTTAATGCTTTCCCTTGCAATTATTTTTCCGCCGATCGCTGCTTGAATTGGGATCATAAAATTATGCCTTGGTATTAAATCTTTTAATTTTTCACAAACTAATCTGCCCTGATTTTGTGCAAAATCCTTATGTATGATCATTGATAAAGCGTCTACTGACTCATTGTTTACTAGAATACCAAGCTTAACAAGGTTTCCTTCTTTATAACCAGTAATTTCATAATCAAAACTTGCGTATCCAGACGTTAAAGATTTTAACCTGTCATAAAAATCAAAAACAACTTCATTTAATGGTAATTCATAAACTAAAACTGCCCTATTACCGGAATACGATAAATCTTTTTGGATACCTCTCTTATCCTGACAAATTTTAATTATTGATCCTAAATATTCATCAGGTGTTATTATTGTTGCTTTAATCCATGGCTCTTCTATAAATTTTATTTGAGATGGATCTGGCATGGTTGATGGGTTCTGGAGATCAAAAATATTACCATCAACTTTATTTACTTTGTAGACAACACCTGGGGTAGTAGTTATTAAGTTTATATCAAATTCCCTCTCAAGCCTTTGTGTAATAATCTCTAAATGTAGTAACCCTAAAAATCCACATCTAAAACCTAAACCAAGTGCACTAGATGACTCTGGTTCAAAAGAAAAGCTAGAGTCATTTAATTTTAATTTTGCTAATCCATCTTTTAATCTTTGATATTCTGAACTATCAACTGGAAATAAACCGCAAAACACAACTGGTTTACTTGGTTTAAAACCTGGAAGAGGTTTTTGTATAGGATCATTGGAGTCACAAATCGTATCACCGACTTTTGTATCTGATAAACTTTTTATTCCAGTGATTATAAATCCAATTTCTCCTGAGTTTAGTTCTTCTATATCCCTAGCCTTAGGTGTAAATATACCAACCTTTTCAATTGTGTATTCCTGATTTGTGGACATCAGCCTCACTTTCATACCTTTTTTAATACTGCCATCTAATACTCTAACAAGTATCACTACTCCTAAATAACTGTCATACCAGCTATCAACTAATAAAGATTTCAGTTTTGACTTCTGATCACCTTTCGGAGCTGGTAGATCTTTAACTATTGATTCTAAAATATCCTCGATACCCTCTCCAGTTTTTCCTGAACATAAAATTGCTTTTGATGTCTCGATACCTATTACATCCTCTATTTGTTGTTTAACTTTTTCTACATCTGATGCTGGTAAGTCAATTTTATTTAAAACTGGAATAATATGATGATTTGTATCTAGGGCTTGATATACATTTGCCAGGGTTTGTGCTTCTACACCTTGTGAACTATCAACAATAAGAACTGAACCTTCGCAAGCAAGCAAAGAACGGCTTACTTCGTAACTAAAATCAACATGACCTGGAGTGTCTATTATGTTTAATATATAATCATTTCCATCTTTAGATTTATAATTTAATTTTACTGTTTGAGCTTTAATTGTAATTCCTCTTTCTCTTTCTATTTCCATAGAGTCTAAAACTTGTTCTTTCATTTCACGTTTTGATAACCCACCACAAATTTGTATCATTCTATCTGCAATGGTAGATTTTCCATGATCAATGTGTGCGATAATCGCAAAATTTCTTACTTTATTAATGTCCGACATTAGGATCTAATTGTTCCGCCGGTTTTGGCTTTTACAATATCAATTATTTTTTGACTTATATCATCTAGGTCTTTTTGGGAAAGTGTTTTTTCTGTGGACTGAATTAAAACATTAATGGCTATTGATTTTTTACCGACAGGCATATTACCACCTGAAAAAACATCAAATATTTTTACATTTTTAATTAGATTTGTATCAACATTGCTTATTAATTTCTTTATGTCTCCTGCTTTAAAATCTTCATTAATTATGAAAGCAAAATCTCTCTCAGATTTTTGGTAATCTGAAATAGAGTAATCTTTTTTAGAGAACCTGTATTTGGTTTTTGGTTTTGGAATGTTTTTTAAAAAAATTTCAAATCCACTTACATTTTGCTCTTTTAAGTCTAAGCTAGAAATTATTGACGGATGAATTTCGCCGAATGATGCAAGAAGTACTCCATTCTCTGAATTAAAATTTATTGACCCAGATCTTCCCGGATTATAGTAATCTTGTGTCTTATTACTTACATGGATATTATTTTCTTGAATCCCAAGTTCTAGCAATGTCTTTAAAACGTCAGCCTTCACATCAAATACATCAACATTTCTAGGTTTAGACTCCCAAGTTTTTCTGTTAACCACTCCTGATTTTAAACCACCTATTACTACCTGTTGTTCTCCAGGTTTTTTACCATAAAAAGTAGGGCCAATTTCAAATAACGATAAATCTAAATAGCCTCTATCCTGATTTTTTTTCAAATACACAATCAAATTAGAAAAAATTGATGTCCTTAAAACATTTAAATCACTTGATATTGGATTTGTAATTTCAATTTCTCTCTTTCCTTGTGAAAAATGTTTATCGATCCTTGAGTCAGTAAATGACCATGTAACTGCTTCCATATATCCTTTTGTAGCTACAGCTCTTTGAGAAAGGTGAAACAACTTTTGATCAAAACTTAGTGTATCTTTATTTCTTGATCTCTCTGGGTGTATTAGTGAAATTTTATCAAAGCCTTTAATTCTTATTAATTCCTCGATTATATCAACATCCTGGTAGATGTCAGGTCTCCAAGTTGGTATCTTTACTAAAAATTTATTTTTTTTGATTTTCGTTTCAAATCCAAGTGAGTTTAAGATCTTTTTAGCTTCTCCAGAAGGCATTGGTATTCCTATTACCTTTTTAAATTTTGTTTGATCGATTTCTAAAATTTTATTTTTAACTTTAGATTTTCCCTCTACTGAAAATTTACTAGCTTCTCCCCCACAGATTTTAAGAATTAAATTTGTTGCAACTTCTAGTCCCTCAATAATTGAGTTTGGATCAATACCTCTCTCGAATCTGTATTTGGCATCTGTATCAACACCTAAATTGCTTGCAGTTTTTCTTATAGATGAAGGATAAAAATATGCTGCCTCTAATAAAATATTTTTTGTATCAAATTCAGTGCCTGATCTTGAACCACCAATTATGCCGCCAAGACCTAAAGGTCCAGTTCTATCAGAAATAACACACATATTATTTCCAAGTTTATAGTTTTTTCCATCAAGTGCAGTAAAAGTTTCACCAGACTTTGAGTTTCTTACAACTATCTCTTTATCTATTTTATCAGCGTCATAAGCATGCAAAGGTCTGTTAAGGTCGAACATTACATAGTTAGTAATATCAACCACAGCAGAAATTGGTTTTAAACCAAGAGAAATTATTTTCTCTTTTAGCCATTCTGGACTTTCTTTATTTTGAATATTTTTTATATAACAACCGCCAAAATTTAAGCAGCCTTGATTTTTTTCTTTTGTTATTGAAATTTTTATTGGTTGTTTAAAACTTTGCTTTATCTTTATTTTTTTTAAATTTGAAAACTTGCCTAAGCCGGCAGAAGCTAAATCTCTTGCTATTCCCCTAACCCCTAAGCAATCAGGTCTATTAGGTGTCACAGATATATCTATTGATTTCTCACCTTTGCTTTTAAAGTAGTTTTTCCCAATATCTTTTTCTCTATTTTTTAGTTCTATAATTCCCTCGCTGTCGTCTGAAATATCTAATTCATTTCCAGAGCACAACATTCCATGTGACTCGACTCCTCTTATTTTAGCAATTTTTAATTTTATTTTTGATTTTGGAATAATAGAACCTGGTGGTGCGTAGATAGTTACTAAACCTTTTCTTGCATTTTGGGCTCCACAAACAACTTTCTTGATATCGCTATTATCACCAATGCTTACATCACAAAGCTTAAGTTTATCAGCGTTTGGATGTTTTTCTGCTTTAAGAACTTTTGCAATTTTAAAATCAGATAATTCATTTTGAGCTTCTTTAACTGTCTCTACTTCCAAACCAATGTCAGTAAGTTTGTTTATAATTTTTTCAAGATTTGATGATGTTGTTAAATGATTTTTTAACCATGATAGAGTTATGATCATCTACTCAAACCTCTATAATTAGTTGGAACATCCAATGGATCAAAACCAAAATAATTTAACCATCTATAATCACTTTCAAAAAAAGATCTAAGATCATTAATTCCATATTTTAACATAGCAAGTCTATCTATGCCCATACCAAATGCAAAGCCTTGGAACTTATTAGGATCAACTTTTGCATTTTTTAAAACATTGGGGTGAACCATTCCACAGCCCAAAATTTCTAACCACTTATCTCCCTCACCCACAATTATTCTTCCGTTTTCTAGTTTATAACCAATATCTACTTCTGCTGATGGTTCGGTGAAAGGAAAGTGACTTGGTCTAAATCTCATTTTGATTTTTTTAACCTCAAAAAATTCCTTTATGAAATAATCTAAACAACCTTTTAAATGTCCCATGGTTATATCTTTATCTATATGTAAACCCTCCAGCTGATGGAACATTGGTGCATGGGTTTGATCACTATCGCAACGATAAGTTCTCCCAGGAACAATAATTTTAAAAGGAGGTTTGCTATTTAGCATTGTCCTCACTTGAACTGGAGAAGTATGAGTTCTTAATAAAATTTTTTTGTCATTATCTAGATAAAAGGTATCGTGCATGTCTCTTGCAGGATGATCCTCTGGAGTATTTAATGCTGTAAAATTATTATATTCAGTCTCGACATCAGGGCCTTCTGCAACAGAAAAACCTATCTCAGAAAAAATTGATGAAATTTCATCTATTACTTGGGAGACTGGGTGTATTTTTCCATTAGGTCTCTCTCTTGCTGGTAGAGTAACATCAACTTTATCTTTTTGTAATTTTTTGCTGATTTCTAATTTTTCTAATTCTTTAAATCTATTGTTAATAGCTTCAGTAATTTTTTGTTTTTCATTATTTAATGATGAAGCTTTAATTTTTTTTTCCTCTTCAGATAAAGAACCAAGTTTTTTAAATTCTTGATTGATTTGGCTATTTTTACCTAAAAACTGTGATTTAATATTTTGCAACTCCAGTTTGTCTTTAGCTTGTGAGATCTTTTGAATTAATTCTCGTAAATCTATCATTAGTTAGTTTTTACTCTAACTTTATAGAAGAAAAAACAAGTTTATTTTATTGATATCTGAACTTTTTTGACAAGTGATTTGAAAGCTTCCGGATTATTGTAGGCTAAATCAGCCAAAACTTTTCTATCTAATTTAATTTTTGATTTGTTTAAACCGTTTATAAATCTTGAGTAAGTTAATCCCTCTGCTCTTACTCCTGCATTGATTCTTTGAATCCACAAAGATCTAAATTCTCTTTTTTTTGCTCTTCTATCTCTGTAAGCATATTGCAGTGCTTTTTCCATTGCTTGACGTGCAATACGTATTGTGTTTTTTCTTCTGCCCCACTGTCCCTTTACAGCTTTAAAAACTTTTTTATGTTTTGCTCTACTTGTGACTCCTCTTTTTGTTCTAGACATTATTTATCCCCTTAAGCTGTAAGGCATATAAGACTTTACAATTTTTGAATCTTGTTTTGACATTATTGTTGTGCCCCGTTGTTTTCTTATTTGTGAGTTTGTTCTCTTGATCATTCCATGCCTTTTGCCTGCTTGTGGCATTTTTACTTTTCCAGATTTAGTTAACCTAAATCTTTTTTTGGCTGAACTTTTTGTTTTAAGTTTTGGCATGGTATCGGATTTATATATATTTTGTTTTGACTTTACAATGATTAATTAGGGTGAATAATCATTATCATTTGTCGTCCTTCAAATTTAGGATTTACCTCTACTCTCCCTATTTCCTTAGTGTCCTCTATAATTCTATTCATTAAATCTTTGCCAAGTTGAACATGTTGCATTTCTCTACCTTTAAAGCGTACAGTAAATTTTACTTTATCGCCTTTTTGAAGAAATTTTTTTGCATTTTTAATTTTAAAATTATAGTCATGTATCTCTGTTCCAGGTCTTAATTTTAATTCTTTAAGTACAGCAATTTTTTGATTTTTTTTTGCCTTGTTAGCTTTTTTTTGCATATCGTACTTGTATTTACCCATATCCATAATTTTACAAACTGGTGGCTTTGCGTTTGGTGATATTTCGATTAAGTCTAAACCTTCTTGTTTTGCGGTATCAATTGCTTTTTTCAGTGGTAGAATACCTAGGTTTTCTCCATTACTATTAATCACCTGAACATCAATGCTTTTAATTCTGTGATTAGTTCGAGGACCTTGAAATTTAGTTCTTCTTTGAAAATAATTTGGTTTATACACTTAATTTATTGGAAGGTTATTTAATTGTTTAAATTCTTTAATGGCATTGTTAATTTTTTTAGTCTCTTGTTTTTCGGATCCCAATTTACGTATTGTTACACTTTTATCTTTTATTTCTTTACTTCCGCATATTAATAGAAACGGAACTTTTGACAAGGAGTGATCTCTAATTTTATAATTAATTTTTTGATTTCTTAAATCCACTTCGCATTTTATACCCTCTTTAAACATGTCTTTAAATATTTTTTTTGCATAATCATTGTGCTCTTCAGCTATAGGTAACACAACAATTTGTGACGGTGATAGCCAGAAGGGAAGTTTACCTGCATAATTTTCTATAATTATACCAATAAATCTCTCCAAGGATCCAAAAAGAGCTCTGTGAAGCATAACAGGTATTTTTTTGATTCCATCTTTATCTACAAAAGTCGCTCCGAGTCTTCCTGGTAAATTTAAGTCTACTTGTAAAGTTCCACATTGCCAGTCCCTTCCTATAGCATCTCTCAAAACAAATTCTATTTTGGGACCATAAAAAGCACCCTCTCCTTTATTAATAGTATATTCCAGTTTTGTTTTTTTAATCGCTTCAAGCAGAGCTTTTTCTGACTTATCCCAAACTTTATCATCCCCGACTCTTTTTTCTGGCCTGTCAGAATATTTAAGAAATACTTTTTCAAACCCCAGATCTTTATAAATATCTAATATTAATTTAGTAACACTAATGCATTCATCTGTTATCTGCTCTTCAGTACAAAATATGTGTGCATCGTCCTGAGTAAAAGCTCTTACTCTTAAAAGTCCATGTAGTGCACCAGATGGTTCATATCTATGAACTTTTCCAAATTCAGATAGCTTTAAAGGTAAATCTCTATAACTTTTAAGACCTTGATTAAACACTTGAACACATCCAGGGCAATTCATTGGTTTCACAGCAAAAACTTTTTCATCTGGTGTCTCTGATGTAAACATGTGATGACCAAATTTCTCCCAGTGTCCTGATTTTTCCCAAAGACTTTTATCTAAAAGTTCTGGTGTGCTTATCTCTTTGTATCCTGCGTTTCTTTGCTTTAATCTCATATACTCTACAAGTCGTTGAAATAAATTCCAGCCCTTCTCATGCCAAAAAACAGATCCGGGGCTTTCCTCCCTGAAGTGAAAAAGATCCATCTCTTTACCCAACTTTCTGTGATCTCTTTTTTCAGCTTCTTCTAGTCTGTGTAAATATTCATCTAATTCTTTTTTAGAACTCCAACATGTTCCATAAATTCTTTGTAGCATTTCATTATTTGAATCCCCTCTCCAATAAGCACCAGAAACTTTTGTTAATTTAAAAGCTTTACCTATTTTTCCTGAAGAAACTAAATGCGGGCCTCGACATAGATCGTGCCAAGTATCTCCATGATGGTAAATTGATAATTCTTCATTTTTAGGAATGCTCTCGATAATCTCGGCTTTATATTTTTCACCAATTTTTTTAAAATGAGCTATTGCTTTACCTCTGTCCCATACTTCACGTTTTGTTTTGACGTCTCTGTCTATAATTTCAGACATTTTCTTCTCAATTTTTTTTAGATCATCTTTTGTAAATGGTTCCTTTCTTGCAAAATCATAGAAGAAACCATTCTCAATGACGGGACCTATAGTAACTTGCGTTCCTGGAAATAATTCTTGAACAGCCATTGCCATAATGTGTGCTGCATCGTGTCTGATTACATCTAAACCCTCTTTATCTTTACTAGTTATGATTTTAACAGAGGAGTCTTTCTGTATCGAGAAGCTTAAGTCTTTTAACTCTCCATCAACACTTACAATAAGAGCCTGTTTTGAAAGTGACTTACTAATTTTTTCAGCAACCTCATAACCAGTCACATTGCTTTTAAAAGTTAATTTTTTTCCGTCTGGTAAAGTAATATTTAGCATTTAATATTTTTATTTTAACAATTTCTTATACTCTGTAAATGTTGATTGGCACATTTTTTCTACATCAAATTTTATCAATATATTTTTCCTACCCTCATTTCCAATCGATTGCAACTTGTCTTTATCCATTTCAATAATATAGTTCAAATTTTGTGCAAGAGAATTTGGGTCTCCATTTTTAAATAAAAATCCTGATTTGCCATTAATTATAGTCTCTTTTGATCCACCTAAGTCACTTGCTAGAATTGGTTTTTCCATTGCTTGTGCCTCTACCGCAACTCTACCAAAAGCTTCTGGCTCTATTGATGAAGATACAATTACGTCTGAGCTTTTGTAAGCAACTGGCATTTCTTCACAAAGGCTTAAAAAAACTACATTATCTTTCAATTGGTATTGATCAACCATTGAAATGAGTTTTTTAAAAAAAACTTTACGGCCTTGATGTGAACCCAATATTACAGCCTTAAAATTTGTTTTATAATATTTTGTTTTCAATAATTTTAAAGCCTCTAAAAACATTTCTTGACCTTTCCACTTGGTCAATCGTCCAGGTAAAAGTATTTTGAATGTGTGAATGTCTAATTTTAATGCGGAATTAAATCTATCAACTTTTTCTTCAGTGACATTTGATTTGTTAAAATAGTCAATATTTATACCTCTAAATATAACTAACAATTTTTTGTTTTTACTTAAAAGATTACTATAATTACTGTGTATATGATCAAAGATAAAATTGGATCCAGCAATAGTTAGCTCAGATCTAAGCATAATTGAGTTGTAAAATTTTTTAATTTTGCTTTTAAAATTGTATGTGCCATGAAAAGTAGTAACAAATTTTCTCCTTGTTAAAAGATTTGCTAACCAACAAGACCAAGCGGGTGCTCTACTTCGGGCATGAATAATATCAATGTTTAAAGTAAATATTACAACTAATAGAATTATTGCATTAATTATCATTAGCAGAGGGTTCTTTGAATGAACTGGTAGCCTAATAACCTTCACTTTATTTTTTTTAATAAATTTTAGTAATGGTCCCCCGCTTGTAACTATGTAAGATTTACAATCTTTCTCAGCTAAATAATGAGCAAGATCATAACAACCTGTCTCTGCGCCGCCGTAACCAAGTCTTGGAATTACTTGTAAAACTTTTATTTTAGATGACATATAATCAAAGATATATAATAACAGATTAATAAGAAAAATTTTATATGAAAAAGTACAACTACATTAGATTGTCAAAAACAAAAAAACTGAGATATATGGGCAATTTTTTCAAAAAAAAACTGTATATAATTTTTTTGCCTGGTTTTATGTCAAATATTGAAGGTGAAAAACCTAAAGCTTTTAAGAAATATGCAGTGAAAAAAAAATTAGGTTTTTTAACTTTAGATTACTCAGGTCACGGAAAATCTTCAGGGAAATTTACTAAAGGTAATATAAGTCAATGGTCTAATGATACAAAAATTTTGATTAGAAGATTTATAAAAAAAAATAATTTTATTTTAATTGGTTCAAGTATGGGATCTTGGATTGCATTAAATCAATTTAAGTATTTTAAAAATCAGATTAAAGGTTTTATTGGAATTGGCTCGGCTCCAGAATTTTTAGAAAGGTTAATGTGGAGAAAATTTCCAAAAAAAGTAAAAAAAGAGATTAAAGTTAAGGGGATAAGTCATATTAAAAATGGTGATTATGAGTACCCAATTACCTATCAGATAATTAAAGACGGTAGAAAAAACAAGGTTTTTTCAAAAAAGATAAATTCTAAAATCATTGTAACTATGTTTCATGGCCAAAGAGATGAAGCTGTACCTGTTTCTTTTTCAAGAAAAGTATTATCTATTTTTACAAAGGCAAAAAAAAGAATGGTAGTTATTAAAAATGGAGATCATAGTTTATCAAATAAACTAAGTATAAATAAAATTTTAAAAGAATTAGACCGCTTTAGAAATACTATCCTTTAATGTGATTGGATTCTCAAGTTTATCTAACATTTCTACAGGACAAACTTGTTTAAAATTATTTATTTCTTTTTCGAAATCATTTAGAATTTCCTTAGCAATAACAGACTCGGTCTCTTTTAGGTGATCTTGAATTAGAGACTTTAATTTTTCTTTCCAATATTTAGTCTCTGGTTTTTGCCAAGTTACTGAAGCAGGATTTACAAAGTTCTCAAAAGTATTTTCTGGATCGTATATAAAGGCCATTCCTCCAGTCATACCTGCTCCAAAATTATCTCCGATGCTTCCAAGTATTACTATATTTCCACCAGTCATATATTCACATCCATTCGAGTCGCATCCTTCAACTATTGCAGTTCCTCCGGAATTACGAACAGCAAACCTTTCTCCTGCTTTACCAGCTGCAAATAACTTGCCCGATGTAGCTCCGTATAAAACTGTATTTCCTATAATGGTATTTTCTTTTGTCTTTAACCTATTAATTTTAGATGGAACAACAACAATTTTACCGCCAGACAATCCTTTAGCAACATAGTCATTTGCATCTCCATATATTTTTAATGAAATAGATTTTGATAAAAAAGCTCCTAATGACTGACCTGCAGAACCATTTAGATTTATTTGAACTAAATCGCTATTAAGTTTGTTTTTAAATTTATTAAAAATATAGTGTGAAAGCTTTGTTCCTACTGCTCTATCCGTATTTTTTATATTTCCTTCATATGAAATTTTTTCTTTATTGTTAATTTTATCTTTTATTTTTGACCAAACATTTTCATCAATATTATTATCAGGAACTTTGTTTATCAATTTATTATCTGAGAACCTGTTATAATTTCCTGGATCTGTTTGAACTAACAGTGGATTTAAATCTAGATCATCTAAGTTTGGAGAACCTCTACTTACCTGGGCAAGAAGGTCTGTTCTACCAATTATATCTTTTAAATTTTTAAATCCAAGCGAAGCAAGAATTTCTCTAACTTCCATAGCAACAAAATTAAAAAAGTTAACAACCTTTTCAGGTGTTCCTGTAAATTTTTTTCTAAGTTCATCATCTTGAGTACAAACACCAACTGGGCAAGTATTTGAATGACACTGTCTTACCATTATACAACCCATAGCTATTAATGAAGATGTTCCCATTCCAAACTCTTCAGCACCCATCATGGCTGCCATTACAACGTCCCTTCCTGTTTTTAATCCTCCGTCAGTACGAAGGGTAACTTGCTGTCTTAATTTATTTAAAGTTAAAATTTGATTTGCTTCTGTTAAACCCATTTCCCAAGGTATGCCAGCATACTTTACACTCGTTTGTGGGCTTGCTCCTGTTCCACCTGAATGACCCGATATTAAAATCACATCAGCTTTTGCTTTTGCAACTCCTGCTGCGATAGTTCCTATTCCAGTTGATGCAACAAGTTTGACACCAACCCTAGCTTTAGGATTAATTTGTTTTAAGTCATAAATAAGTTGAGCTAGATCTTCTATAGAATAAATGTCGTGATGAGGTGGAGGAGAAATTAATGTTACACCTTTTGTTGAGTGTCTTAATCTTGCTATATCTTTTGTTACCTTAAAACCAGGAAGTTGCCCTCCCTCTCCAGGTTTAGCACCTTGTGCAATTTTAATTTCAATTTCACTGCAATTATTTAAGTATTCTATCGTCACCCCAAATCTTGCGGAAGCGACTTGTTTAACTTTAGAATTCGCTGAATCGCCGTTTTCAAGCACTTTAAATCTTCTAGAATCCTCACCACCTTCACCACTGCAGGAAGCTCCTTTAATTCTGTTCATTCCAATTGCTAAAGTTTCATGTGCTTCTTCTGATAACGCGCCATGAGACATACTTCCACTTCCAAATCTTTTCATTATCTCCGTGACCGGTTCTACCTCATCAATATTTACTGGATTATTTTTCTTCTTGAATTCTAGTAGATCTCTTAAATTTATTGGTGTTAAACTATGAATACCTGCTGAATATTTTTTATATTGTTCGTAAGATTTAACCCCCACGGCATGTTGTAAAAGATGTATGAGACTTCCTTGTAATTGATGGTCTTCACCAGATTTTCGATATTTGTATAAACCACCAATTGGCAGAACTGTAACATTTTTTTGATAAGCTTTTTTGTGAAGTTCTTTTATTTTATTTTCTATACCCGATACCCCAATACCTGAAATTCTAGAGAACATTCCTGGAAAATAATCTGCAACAATAGCTCTACTTAAGCCTACAGCTTCAAAATTACATCCACCTCTGTAGGAGCTTAATACAGAAATTCCCATTTTTGACATGATTTTTAACAAACCATTATTAATAGATTTTTTAAATCTATCTACACAAGCATTAAAATCTAACTTTCCAAATAGTTTCTTTGTATATCTTTGGTAAATACTATCTATAGCAAGGTAAGGATTTATAGTTGTTGCTCCTACACCAAGCAAAACAGCAAATGAATGCGTATCCATAGCTTCTGCAGTTTGAACATTTATTGATGAATAACCTCTTAATCCATGTTTGACTAAATTTGAATGAACGGCTCCTACCGCTAAAACCATTGGTACAATAGCTTTTTTTTCGGATATTTTTTGATCTGAAAGTATAAGATGATTTATACCCTCTCTAACTGAAATTTCAGCTTCTGATCTTATTTCTTCCAACCTGTTTTTTAGAGATTTACTTACATCAAATGTGCAATCAATAATTTTTATTTTAGTAGAAAAATGGCTTTTAAATTTTTTAAATTCTGAGTTTGTTAAAATAGGACTGTCTAAAACGTAAATATTTTCTTTTGTAAAATTGTCAAAGTCTAAAATGTTACCTAAATTTCCAAATCTTGTTTTAAGGCTCATAACTTTATTTTCTCTTAAGGAGTCTATTGGTGGGTTAGTAACTTGGCTAAAGTTCTGTCTAAAATAATGCGTAATTGGTCTATAATGATTTGATAATACAGCAACAGGCGTATCATCTCCCATTGAACCAGTAGCTTCTTTTGCTTCTTCTGCCATTGGGTGAAGGATAAGCTCTAAATCCTCTATGCTGTATCCAGAAATAAATTGTCTTTGTCTTAGTTCCTCATTTTGAAAATTTGGTAACTCATTTTTTGAACCAAGTTTTTTATCAAAGTGCACAACTTGCTTATGAAACTTTGTAAAGTCTTTAGCTAAATAGTCTTTTATATCTTTATCCTTAAAAATTTTACCTGCTTTTAGATCAACAGCAATTAGTTGGCCAGGTCCTAGCCTTCCTTTTTCTATGATATTCTCTTCTGGAATAGAAACCATTCCTGTTTCAGAACCTGCAAATAATAAATTATCCGACGTAATAGAATATCTTAAAGGTCTTAATCCGTTTCTGTCTGTTGCTGCTATTGCCCATTTACTATCAGTTGCACAAATTGCAGCTGGTCCATCCCAAGGTTCGATGGTGCTGTTTAAAACATCAAAGAGTTGTTGATGCGCTTTTGGTAAAATTTTACTTCTCTTAGACCACGCATCTGGCATCATCATTAATTTGATAAGTGGAACTGATTTTCCAGAATGAATAAGTAATTCAAAAACATTGTCTAAAGCTGCAGAGTCTGAATTGCCGGGAGTTATAACAGGTTTTAAATCCTCTACATTTTTGAAGAGTTCACTCGACATATCCTGTTCATGGATTTTCATCCAATTTATATTTCCTTTTAAGGTATTAATTTCTCCATTGTGAGCCAATGATCTGAAAGGTTGAGCTAATTTCCAACTTGGGAATGTATTTGTTGAAAATCTTTGGTGAAAAATTGAAAATCTAGAAATAAATCTTTTGTCCTTTAAATCTGGATAAAAATCCGACAGGGCTTCAGCCAAAAACATGCCTTTATAAACAATCGATCTTGAACTCAAGGAACATATATAAAAATCGTTAATTTGCTCATTTCTAGTCTGTTTAAGAATTTTTTTTCTAACTACATAAAGTGATCTTTCTAATTCGTTTCTTTCTTTTTTCTTATTGAACTTAAAAATAATTTGAGTAATTTCTGGACGGTTTGAGTCAGCTGTTTTTCCTAGAACATCTGGATTTACTGGAACTTGTCTCCAGCCATATATATAAAAATCGTTTTCTAATAAATTTCTTTCTACTAATGCTTTGCTACGTTCTTGAGATGAATAGTCTGTTCTTGGTAAGAAAATCATTCCAACACAAATATCACCCTCTGTATGTTTGTGACCTGTATCTTCTATTTTTTCTTGAAAAAAATCATTAGGAATTTCAAAGCTAATACCGGCACCATCTCCTGATTTCCCATCGGCATCAACTGCTCCCCGGTGCCATACTGCTTTCAAAGCCTCAATACCATACTCAACAACTTTCCGACTTTTTTTACCATCAAGAGAAGCTATTAAACCAACTCCGCATGCATCATGCTCCATGTTTGTAGAATAAGAAAAGTTTTTTTGTAATATTTCTTTGTTCTTTTTATATAACTTCATGCTGCTTCCGTTTTTTTTGCTACTTGTGAATTTAGATATTTTTCAATTTCTGTAGCTGCATCTCTGCCATCTCTAATTGCCCAAACGACTAGCGAAGCCCCTCTTACTATATCTCCAGCTGCAAAGACTCCTGGTAAATTGGTCTGCATAGTTTTAAGGTCGATTTTTATAGTTCCCCATTTAGAAACAGATAAATCTTCGGAGTCAAAAAGCTTAGGTACATCTTCGGGATCGAAACCAAGTGCTTTAATTACAATGTCAGCATCAACTTTATATTCAGAATTTTTAATTGGAATAGGTTTTCTTCTACCTGAGGAATCTGCTTCACCTAATTCCATTTTTGTTACTTCAACAGCTTCCACATTATCTGTACCAATAAATCTGTTTGGGTTAGATAGCCAAAGAAAATCAATTCCTTCTTCAATGGCATTGCTTACTTCTCTTGCTGAACCAGGCATATTCTCCCTGTCTCTTCTATATAAACATTTTACTGATTTTGCTTTTTGTCTTATAGCGGTTCGCACACAATCCATTGCAGTATCACCACCACCTATAACAACAATATTTTTATTTTCTGCATTTAAAGTACCATCATCAAATAATTTAACTTTATCTCCTAAACCTTTTCGATTTGAAGCGGTAAGAAAATCCATCGCTGGAAAAATATTTTTCAGATTTTTTCCCTCTATATCAACATCCCTTGCTTTATATACACCGGTAGCAATTAGTACTGCATCGTGTTTTGATTTTAATTCTTCTAAAGTTGCGTCTCTTCCAACTTCGAAGTTATGTTTAAATTTAATGCCTGAGTCTTTTAAAAGTTTTGTTCTTCGTTCAACTACAAATTTTTCAAGTTTAAAGTTTGGAATTCCGTATATTAATAATCCGCCAGGTCTGTCATATCGATCGTAGATTGTGATTTTGAAGCCAGATTTTCTAAGCTGTTCAGCACATGCTAATCCTGCTGGACCAGCTCCGATAATTCCTATTGATTGATTTTTCTCTTTTTTTAATTTAATTGGTTTGACCCATCCTTTTTCCCAAGCTGTTTCTGTAATGTATTTTTCAACCGATCCTATTGTTACTGTTCCATGTCCAGACTGTTCGATTACGCAATTTCCCTCGCATAATCTATCTTGAGGGCAAATTCTTCCACAAACCTCGGGCATGTTATTTGTGCTTTGAGACAGTTCATAAGCGTCTTCTAATCTTCCCTCTGCTGTAAGCTTTAACCAATCTGGTATATTGTTTTGAAGAGGACAATGAACCTGGCAGAATGGAACACCACATTGCGAGCATCTACTTGATTGCTCTTTGGCTTTGTTACTAATAAATTCATCGTAGACCTCTTTAAAGTCATTCTTCCTGTTATCAGCAGATCTTTTAGGTGGTGATTGCTGACCTATTTTTACAAACTTTAACATTTTTTCTGACATGATGGTTTTTTAGAATAAAAATTTAAGAAATTAAAGACTATTTAGGTAAGCTATATTGACCTTTAATTCAAAAAACCCTTATTTTACATGTTTTTTATATATGCATATCAGCTATGCGTAATTTTAATGAACTCTCTAGTTGAATTAAATATAAGGAAATACACAATAAATGGAAAACTTTATTCAAATTTTAATCCTATCTATAACACAGGGTATTACTGAATTTCTTCCAGTTAGCTCTTCGGCTCACCTAAATTTAATATCAAAATATTTTGGTATTCAAAATGAATTATTAATAAATGTTTATGCTCACATGGGTTCTTTACTTGCGGTAATATTTTTCTTTAAAGAGGATATTTCTAATTTTGGAAAGAATAGAAAATTATTTTATAAAATAATTTTGGCATCAATTCCATTGTTTGGATTTGGATTTTTAATTTTAAAGTATAACTTGATTGATACATTTAGGTCTTTAGAGCTTATAGGTTGGATGACTATAATTTTTGGTATTGTACTTTTTATTTCAGATAAATTAAGCCTTGAAAATAGCATTAAAGATAAATTTACCTTTAAAAAGGCCATTTTAATTGGATTTTTTCAAGTATTAGCTCTTATACCTGGTGTAAGTAGATCTGGAATAATAATGACTGGAGCTAGATTTTTAAAATTTAACAGAGAAGATGCTGCCAAGATTTCATTTTTACTTTCAATTCCAGCGCTTGCAGGTAGCTCGATATACGGTCTTTATAAGATGTTTAATGGAGGAGACTTGGTTGTAAATATCAACTCAATTATGACAATAGGTTTATCTTTCATTTTCTCTTATCTAACAATCAAATACTTATTAATCTACTTAAAAAATTTTAGCTTTAATATCATTGTTGGATATAGATTAATACTTGGATCAATTATTCTAGCTACTGTTTATTTATAAAATCAAGGATATTACAAATAGAACAGCTAAAACTAGAATAAAAAAAACGAATACTGAATTTTGCAGTGACATAAAAAGTCTCCTTATTTTGGAGGTCCCAGAAGGACTTGAACCCTCAACCTTCTCGTCCGTAGCGAGACGCTCTAATCCAATTGAGCTATGGGACCACGTAGTAAAAATATCAAAGAAAACAGCTATAATAAAGCGATTTTATGCTTATTGCTATTCTTTGAATAAGAATATAATTGTAGAAAACTATGTCTAAAGAAAATGGAGTTGTCATAACATCTGCTGTAAGAACAGCAATTGGAGATTTAGGTGGGTCTTTAAAAAATGTTTCTGCTCATAAACTAGGTTCGACAGCTATTTCAAGTGCCATTAAGAAATCAAATATTAAAGCTTCAGATATAAACGAAATTATAATGGGCCAAGTTTTAACAGGTGGTGCAGGACAAAACCCTGCAAGACAAGCCGCAATGGATGCAGGTATTCCAAAAGAAACACCATCATATGTTGTTAATCAAGTTTGTGGTTCAGGTCTAAGATCTATTGCATCAGGATATCATTCAATTCTTTCAGGAAGTTCAAATATTGTTTTAGCGGGAGGTCAAGAAAGTATGTCTCAATCGCCTCACGTAGTTCATTTAAGAAACGGAAAAAAACTTGGGGACACTAGTTTGGTTGACTCTATGATAAAAGATGGATTATGGGATGCATTCAATGGATATCATATGGGTATAACAGCAGAAAATGTTGCACAAAAATTTCAAGTTACAAGAAAAGATCAAGACAAATTTGCTTTCGACTCTCAAACAAAAGCTTTGAAAGCACAAAAAGAAAATAAGTTTGACGATGAAATTGTTCCTTACACAATTCAACTTAAAAAAGGTACTGCAGTTTTTAAAAAGGATGAACATCCAAGAGATGGGATTTCAATGGAGGCACTACAAAGACTTAAAACCGCTTTTCAAAAAGAAGGTACGGTTACTGCAGGAAATGCCTCAGGTATAAATGACGGTGCTGCTGCAGTAGTTTTAATGTCTAAAAAAGAAGCTGAAAAAAAAGGTATTAAACCTTTAGCAGAAATTAAATCTTGGGCCTCTTGTGGTGTTGATCCCTCTGTAATGGGAACAGGTCCTATACCGTCATCAAAAAAAGCATTAGAGATTGCTGGATGGCAATCAAAAGATTTAGATTTGATAGAAGCGAACGAAGCCTTTGCTGCACAAAGTTGCGCAGTAGTTAAGGAGCTAGCTTTGCCAATGGAAAAAGTAAATGTTAATGGTGGAGCAATTGCTTTAGGACACCCTATTGGTGCTTCTGGGACAAGAATTTTCGTGACACTTATTCATGAAATGCTAAAAAGAGATTCAAAGAAAGGGTTGGCTACGCTTTGTATTGGAGGAGGTATGGGCGTTGCTATGTGTATTGAAAGAAAATGAAACTATCTAAACCTAGAAAAAAAATAAAAAATAGAGCTTTAAGTAAAATTCCATTTACGGTAAGAGGCTATCAGTATTATTACGGCGCTATAATTCTGGTAGTATTACTAATTGGTTTTAGCCAGGTATTTTCTTAATAAAATTTTTTGAATTAATACCTGAGAATTTACATCTGCTCTCTTTTTTTTAAATATAAGTCTTAAAAGTTGCATGAATTATATTGCAAATTCTAAGTGTCAAAAAAGCGGATAAATTGTGTCAAAAATTGTGTATAATAATTAAATGTCTAAAAACATTTCTGTACCAGATATTGGTGATTTTAAGGATGTTGAAATTATAGAGGTTTTAGTAAAACCTGGAGATCAAATTAAAAAAAACGATCCAATTGTTACTTTAGAAAGTGACAAGTCAAGTGTTGAAGTTCCATCGCCTTACGAAGGAAAAATATCCCAGCTAAAAGTTAAAATAGGAGATAAAGTTTCGGAAGGAAGTATTCTAGCTACTTTAGATGGTGGGAATGAGAAAAAAGAAGAAGTTGCCAAACCAAAAAAAGAAATAATAGAAGTTGAAGAAAAACCAATTCCAAAAATAGAAAAAACAAATGGTCTAAAAAATGGAAAGGATACTATTTATGCTCAACCCATTTCTAAGGATGATATAGATCCTGCAGAAACACAAGAATGGTTGGACTCCCTGCGAGCAGTTGTAAAAGCAGATGGCTCATCTAGAGCAGGTTACTTACTTAAAAAAGTAATTGATGAAGCTTACACACAGGGATTAACTTTGCCTGACACTAGAACTACTCCTTATATAAATACAATACCTGCCACTGCAGATATCAGATCGCCAGGAGATCAAAATTTAGAAAGAAAAATTAGAGCTTACATAAGGTGGAATGCGGCTGCCATGGTTGTAAAGGCTAATAAAAAAAATCCAGAACTAGGAGGCCACATAGGTACCTTTGCTTCTGCAGCAACATTATATGACGTCGGTATGAATCATTTTTGGAGAGCAAAAAATAATAAATTTGGTGGTGATTTAGTTTATTTCCAAGGTCATAGCGCGCCAGGTATGTATGCAAGAGCTTTTTTAGAAGGAAGAATTACAGAAAAACAATTAGATAAATTTAGACAAGAAGTTGAGAAAGGCGGATTGTCTTCTTACCCACATCCTTGGCTGATGCCTAAGTTTTGGCAGTTCCCAACCGTATCTATGGGACTTGGTCCTATGATGGCAATCTATCAAGCTAGGTTTACTAAGTATTTAATAAATAGAGGTCTTTTAAAAGATCAAGATAGGAAAATTTGGTGTCATCTAGGTGATGGTGAAATGGATGAACCTGAAAGTTTTGGAGCTGTAGGGCTAGCAGCAAGAGAGAAATTAGATAATTTGATTTTTGTAATTAATTGTAATCTTCAAAGATTAGATGGACCTGTAAGAGGAAATGGAAAAATTATTCAAGAACTTGAAGGAAGATTTAGAGGGTCAGGTTGGAATGTAATTAAAGTAATTTGGGGATCTTACTGGGATCAGCTTTTGTCTAAAGATAAAACTGGTTTACTAGTTAAAAGAATGACCGAAGCAGTTGATGGAGAATATCAGGCATTCAAAGCAAAAGGTGGGTCTTACGTAAGAGAGAAATTTTTTGGTAAGTATCCTGAATTAAAAGACTTAGTAGCAAATATGACTGATGCGGATATTTGGAAATTAAATAGAGGTGGACACGATCCTCATAAAGTTTACTCAGCTTATCATGCTGCTGTTCAATGCAAAGGTAAGCCGACTGTCATAATAGCTAAAACAATTAAAGGTTATGGAATGGGTAAATCTGGTGAGAGTATAAATACAACACACCAACAAAAGAAATTAGACGAGGAAGATTTATTATTTTACAGAGATAGATTTAACGTGCCGCTTACTGATAAGCAGGTTAAAAATATTGAATATTACAAACCAGCAGAAAATTCACCAGAAATAAAGTATTTAAAAAATTGCAGAGTTAAGCTTGGTGGACACATTCCTGAGAGAACTACTTTTGCAAAATCAGTTAAAACACCTCCTCAAGATATATTTGAAAGTTTTATGAAGTCCACTGGTGATAAGGAAATGTCTACTACAATGGCTCTTGTAAGAATGCTTGCGAATTTACTAAGAGACAAAAATGTTGCCCCAAGATTAGTGCCTATAATTGCTGATGAGGCTAGAACTTTTGGTATGGAGGGTTTTTTTCAAAAGATTGGAATTTATGCACACGAAGGCCAAAAATACGAACCAGTCGACTCTGAACAATTAAGTTCTTATAGAGAAGACAAGAGCGGACAAGTTTTACAAGAAGGTATTACTGAAGCAGGAGCAATGTCATCATGGATTGCTGCTGGAACCTCTTACACTAATCATGATTTAGAAATGGTTCCTATTTATTTGTTTTACTCTATGTTTGGTTTTCAAAGAATTGGGGACTTGGCTTGGGCCGCAGCAGACTCTCAGACAAGAGGTTTTTTAATTGGAGCAACATCTGGAAAAACAACTTTAGCTGGTGAAGGACTACAACACCAGGATGGACATAGTCTTCTCATGGCATCTGCGATACCTAACTGTGTGAGTTATGATCCTACATTTTCATATGAGATGGCAGTGATTTTTAGAGATGGATTGAAAAGGATGCACGAGAAAAAAGAAAATATTTACTACTATATAACTGCAATGAACGAAAATTATACTCATCCAGAAAAACCTGTTGGTGCAGATCAAGGAATTTTGAAAGGGATGTATTTGTTTAAAAGTTATGGGGGAAAAGGAAAAGCAAAAGTACAGATGTTAGGATCTGGATCAATTTTAAGAGAAATTATAAAAGCAGCTGAAGTTTTGTCTGATGAATATGGAATTGATTGTGATGTTTGGAGTGTTACTAGTTTTAACGAATTGAAAAAAAATGGCATGGAAGTTGAAAGGAAAAATTTATTAAATCCAGGAGAAAAAGCAAAAAAAAGCTATGTTGAAACATGCTTAGGT
Source organism: uncultured Pelagibacteraceae bacterium (assembly GCA_902567495.1). Classification (GTDB taxonomy): domain Bacteria; phylum Pseudomonadota; class Alphaproteobacteria; order Pelagibacterales; family Pelagibacteraceae; genus Anoxypelagibacter. The sequence continues at coordinate 26,728 of CACFMO010000002.1, read as the reverse complement.
TCACAAGATGGTATTATATTTGCAGCATCTGACTATATTAGATCCTATGCTGATCAAATAAGACCTTATACGAACAAACCTTTTTACACATTAGGAACTGATGGTTTTGGAAGAAGTGATACAAGGAAAAAGCTAAGAAAATTTTTTGAAGTTGATAAAAAACATATTGTTACATACACTTTAAGTGCTTTAGCAAAAGAGCAATTACTAGCAAGTAAACATGCAGAAAAAGCGATTAAGAAATACGATATAGATCAAGAAAAGGTATTTCCAACAAAATTATAGAGTTTAATGGCTGAAAAAAAATTATTAGTTCCAAATATCGGAGATTTTAAAAATGTTGAAGTGATTGAGGTATTAGTTAAGTCAGGACAACAGATCAAAAAAAATGATCCCTTAATTACTTTGGAAAGTGATAAATCAAGTGTAGAAGTTCCAGCTACTGATGAAGGAAAAATCAATAAGATTATTGTTAAAGTTGGTGACAAAGTTTCAGAAGGAAGTGAAATATTATCATTAGATTCTGTAAGTAAAAAGGAAGAAATTAAAAAAGCAGTTGAGGTAAAAGAAAATATTCCTGAAAAGAAAATAGTAACTGAAACTCCAAAAGAAATAGCTCCTGTAGTAAAAAAATTGAGTAAAGATGGCGTATCATCTGCAAGTCCGAAGGTGAGAAAATTTGCTAGAGAATTAGGTGCTGATATCGTTCAGATACCTGGATCACAAAGAGCTGGTAGAGTAACTGAAGATGATGTGAAAAAATTTGTAAGATCCCAGGTATCAGTTAACGAAGGGAAAGTTGAAAAGAAAGTTTACAAGGATGAATATCCTCATGAAGCATTCGGAGAAGTAGAAAAAAAAGACCTTCCTAGAGTGAAAAAATTATCTGGTCCTCAACTTGTTAGATCTTGGACTGAGATTCCTCACGTTACTCAACATGATGAGATAGATATAACTGAAATGGAACAGTTTAGAACAACTTTAATCGATAATTATTCTGGTGATAGAATAAGGATAAGTCCATTAGCATTTATAACTAGAGCTGTGGTAAACGCACTAAAAGAGTATCCTAATTTTAATTCCTCTATAGATCCTGAGAACAATAAATTGATTTTTAAAAAGTATTATCATGTTGGTTTTGCAGTTGATACTCCGCATGGTTTAATGGTTCCAAAAATTCGAAATGTTGATCAATTAGGATTAAAGGAAATTTATGAAGAATTAAAAAGAGTAAGTAAGCAATGTAAGGAGCTTAAAATAGATAAAAAAGAATTTTTTGGTGGGTCGATGACAATTTCAAGCCTAGGAGGTATTGGAGGAAATTTTTTCACACCAATTATCAATCCTCCAGAAGTAGCTATCTTAGGCGTTGGAAAAACTTTCGATAAAATTAAAAAAATAAATGGGCAATTTATTACAAGGAAAATGCTTCCTATTTCTTTATCTTATGATCATAGAGTCATTGATGGTGCAGAAGGTGCGAGATTTTGTGTGCATTTATCAAAAAGTCTAGGGAAAGATTTTGCATTCAAACTTGCAGTTTAAATGGATAAAAAAATTTTTTCATTAATTTGTGCGGTTGGATGCTCTTTTCTTTGGGGTACAGCTTTTGTGGCTCAAGATATGGGAATGGATTATATTGGCCCTTGGACATTTTCTGCGGCTCGTTTGATTTTAGGCTTCTTGGCACTACTACCATTTTTTTTTATTTTTGAGTTTAAAAAAATCAAAGATACAAAATTGAATTATAAATTTGTTGTGGGTTATATATTTTTTTTAGGTTTTTTATTAGCTGGAGGAAATATTTTACAGCAGATTTCACTAATTTATACTGATGTAGCAAACTCAGCTGTCTTTACAGTTTTGTATGTAGTTATAGTTCCAATAATTGCTTTTTTTCTTTTTTCAAAAAAAATTCATAAATCTGTTTGGCCATCAGTAATGATGTGTTTAATTGGTGGTTTTCTTCTTAGTGAATTAGGAAATCTTAGAGTAAGATTTGGTGACACTCTTGTAGTTATTGGGGCTTTTTTCTGGGCCTTTCATATTGTTTATATTTCTAAATTTTTAAAAGTTTTCAATTTTCCAATAACTATAGCTTCGTTTCAATGTCTTACTGCTGCAATATTTTCTTCTGTTCCAATGTTTGCTTACGAATATGTTTCATTAAAAGTTTTATCATTAGAAGCAGCTGAATTACTTTATGCAGGAGTTTTATCAAGTGGGATTGCCTTTATGCTTCAAATTCTAGCTTTACAAAATATATCTCCTGCCCCAGCAGCAATTATTTTTTCTTTGGAAGGTGTATTTGGATCAATAGCTGCATGGATAATATTAGACCAGTTTCTTAATGAATATAAAATCATGGGAATTATAATTATTTTATCAGCTGTTATTTTTTCACAACTAGCTCCTTTGTATGATAAAAGAAGATATGGACGAAACTAATTCAGGCTATGCAAAACAAGTAGGCGGACTTAAGGGTAAAAAAATAGATAGTGGTACTTTTGAGTACGAAACTGAAGTTAAAGAAATACACCTCAATACTGCCGGGATGGCACACGGAGGATTTCTTACTTTTATTGCAGATACTGGAATGGGTAATGCAGCACATCAATCAGCTGATAATAAAAGATGTGTAACAATATCCTTAGAAATGAAGTTTATATCTGCTGCTAAACTTGGAGATAAGTTGGTAGCAAAGGTTAAGGTTCAAAAAAAAACTAAGACACTAGTTTTTCTAACATGCGAAATTATTAATGCTGAAGGCATAGTGGCAGTCACATCTGGTGTATGGAAGATTTTAAAAATAAATAAATAAAATTAAATATTTTTTCTTCTATAATTCAAATACCCAAATACTAACAAAGTAAAAAATGCAAAAGGATAGACAATTGCTTTATTGGGTCTATCTGGGTTTTCAATTTTAAAATTGCTTATTATATCCCCCATTTGTATTCCAGATTTTTTTGCCTCACCTTTCCAGTTTAATTTATCTACAGTAAGTTGATCATTTTGGTCTATCAAAGTTACACCGTATTCCTCTAAATTATATTCTTTTTCAAATTTTCTTTTATCAATAACAAATAACTTATATCTTTCTCCGTATTCGGAAATCCTAGTTACTTTAATGTGAACTTCTTTGGTAGGATCAAAAGAAAGATTTTGAATAGTTTCTGCTGAAAGTTTTTGCTCATTAAATTTTGGATAAAATTTACTTAAAACATAATCTGGAGCCAAAAATGATAAAGAAATTATTAAAAATGCAATTGTTTCATACCATTTTAATTTATTTATAAACCATTGTTGAGTAGCAGAGGTAAAAATTAATATTCCCATTAAAGAAGTAACTATAACAATTAAAGCTTGCCAAAAACTATCTACACCAATTAACAAAAGTTCATGATTGAATAAAAATACAATAGGTAAAATTCCTGTTCTTAAACTATACCAAATTGCCTGCAGTCCAGTTCTTAATGGATCACCGCCTGAAATTGCTGCAGCTGCGTAAGAAGCTAATCCAACTGGTGGCGTTACATCAGCCATCAAACCAAAATAAAATACAAATAAATGGACTGCTATTAGTGGAAAGATGAAACCAGAAGCATTCCCAACATCAACGAGAACTGTGGCCATAAGCGATGCTACAACAACATAATTTGCAGTTGTTGGAAGACCCATTCCTAAAAGCAAACATAGTATAATGGTTAGTAGTATCAATATTATTACATTGTCTCTAGCTATTGTCTCTATAACTATAATCAAGTTTGTACTCAGTCCTGTAGAGCCAACCGCTCCTACTATTATACCAGCAGTAGCAATTGCAATTCCAACAGCTACCATGTTAATTGCACCCTTTTGAAGACCAACAATTGTTTGATTATACCAATCAACCAAACCAGTTTTAAAATCTGGATTTTTAATAATACGGTTTACTAAATTTACTAAGACTAAAGAAAGAGTAGCATAAAAAATTGAAAACCCAGCGGTATATCTCATATAAACAAGCAGAAAAATTAAAACAAAAATTGGTATTAAAAAATGTAATCCTGATAAAAAGGTTTTCTTAAGATGTGGAACATCAGCGTCATCCATACCTTTAAGACCTAATTTAAGAGCCTCTAAATGAGATATGTAAAACAAAGCAATGTAAGAAATGATGGCTGGTAAAAAAGCATGTTTCACAACTTCAAAATAAGTAACGCCAATAAAACTAGCCATAACAAAAGCAGCGGCTCCCATTACTGGAGGCATTATTTGACCATTAACTGAAGACGAAACTTCGATAGCTCCTGCTTTTTCCTGGGAGAAACCAGTTTTTTTCATAATTGGAATTGTGAAAGTTCCGGTCGTGACAGTGTTTGCAATTGATGAACCTGAGATCATACCTGTCATTCCAGATCCTAATATTGCAGCTTTAGCTGGACCTCCTCGCATTTTACCAACCATGGCAAAAGCCAAATCTAAAAAATATTTTCCTCCACCAGCAGTTTCTAATAGGGCCCCAAATAAAACAAATAAAAATATGAAATCAACCGATACTCCTATTGGTATTCCGAAAATTGCTTCTTGATCAAACCACTGAAAACCAACCAATCTTTTTACAGAAAGACCACCATGAGAGATTATATCTGGAGCATATTTGCCAAAATAAGAGAATAGTAGAAAACAAATTGCAATAATAACTAAAGGTAAACCAATTGCCCGTCTTGTGGCTTCTAAAAGAATTACAATACCAATAGCCCCTATAATAAGTTCCACTGGAACTTTGAATCCGAATATTTCTTTAACTAAAAGTATTCCTCCTCTATTTACTAAATCATCATAAAAAAAATAAATGTATAAACAACAAAACGCAGCAACTATACTTATCAGAATGTCGATTACTGAAATTTTTTTTCCTCTTACTGCTGGAAAAATCAAAAAAGCTAGTGTCAAAGCAAAGCCCAAGTGAATAGCTCTGGCTGGTAAACCTTTGAACATTCCAAAATTAAACCAAAAAGGGAAAGGAGAAGCATACCAAAGCTGGAAGAATGTCCAGAGAATGGCGATACCAAAAACTATTTTTAAATGAATTCCTGTTAAATTACGAGTTGGAGAAATATCTTCTTTAATTTTGTCTTTAATCTTATTCTGAACGTTTTGATTCATTTTAGTTAAGATACATTATTCTAAAAAAAAGGCCCAAAAAATATTGGGCCTTTTTAATTTAATTATGTATTTAGATTACATTAATCCAGCTTCTTTATAATACTTAATAGCACCAGGATGTAATGGAGCCGATAAACCATCAGCTATCATATTTTTCTTTTCCAGTGGTCCAAAAGCTGGATGTTGAGCTCTGAAATCATCAAAGTTTTCCATAACCGCTTTTGTTACTAAGTATACAAGCTCTTCAGAAACATTTGCACTTGTTACAACAGTAGCTTTTACACCAAATGTTGTAGCGTCTTTTTTCTGATTTGAGTAAGTACCTGCTGGGATTACAGCTTTAGCATAATAGTCAGCTCCGTCAATTAAACCTTGAACTGGTGCTCCAGTCAAATTAATCGGGCTTGCTTTTGCTTTACAAGTTGCTGCTTGCTCCATAGCACCATTAGGAAATCCTACTGAATATCCGAATGCATCTATTTTTCCGTCGCAAAGAGCTTTTACTTGTTCAGATGAAGTAAGTTCTGTTGTTGCTTTGAACATACTCATATCTGCACCCATAGCTTTCATTAATTCTTCCATAGTTCCTCTTTGACCAGAACCTGGGTTTCCAATATTAACTGTTTTTCCTTTTAAGCCTTTGAAATCTTTAATTTTAGATTTTTTACTAGCCCAAATTTGGAAAGGTTCGTTGTGAACAGAAAATACAGCTCTTAAGTCGCTAAACTGTTTTCCTTCCCATTTGCTTGAACCGTTATAAGCATGGAACTGCCAGTCTGACTGAGCAACACCAAATTGAAACTCACCATCTTTGATTTGTCCAATATTGTAGTTAGAACCACCTGTTGAAGGTGCAGTACATCTATAAGCTTTAGCTGTACCTTTTTTTCTTCCGTGCTCAGCACTTATCGCTTGTTTGTGTAACATTTTACAAATGGCGTTACCAGTTTGGAAATAAACTCCAGTTGGTCCACCTGTTCCAATTGTAAAAAACTCAGCAGCCTTTGCTACTGACATCATCGGTAAAGATAATGCAAATAACATTGCTATAGCTGAGATAGTAGAGATTATTCTCTTCATTTTTCCCCCTTGTCTTAATTGTACAATTAAGTAAATCGTATCAATACGTTAAGGGCATTGTAAAACTAAATAACTTAATTTGGACGTTAATTTTTATAATGAATCTAGAGTGTTTTAGACCACTCTACTAATTTGTTGGTTCCTTCAACAACATTTGGAGCATATTTTTTAACAAGATCATCATCTAGTTTTTTACCACTGTTAATATTTTTAAGAAAAATATCCCCATCAAAATCAGTGTAACTGAGCCTTGCTAACATTTTTTTTGATTTAAAACCAAAGTCCGAACCAGGCAAAAGTGCTACACCAGTTTTGTTGATTATATCGTCACACATTTCTGCAGAGCTCGAAAATTTAGAATTTAAAAACTCAGGCATTAAATAAAAAGCCCCTTTAGGTGGATTAATTAAAACTTTATTAGATTTCAAATTATTAAAAACATAATTTCCTACAAGTTTTAAAATAGATCTAGTTTTATTTAAATAATCACTATAATTACCTTTATATGCTTCCACAGCTGCAAATTGTAAAGGGCTATTTACCGTTGAGTATGACTCACTGGCTAAAGTTTTTAATGCATTTAAAAAATCTTTTTGACCATTAGGTACTGCAAAAAAACCTAATCGCCAACCCCCTGCTCCACACCATTTGCTTAAACCACCACTTATGAAAGTATTTTCAGGACAAAATTTTGAAATAGATTCATAACTTTTATCAAAAGTTAAGTCTGTATATATTTCATCAGATAGAATTTTAATATTATTCTGTTTTGCGACATTAGCGATTTGATTTAAATTATTACAAATAGAACCAGATGGATTATTCGGAGAGTTAAGTATTAGTATAATATTTTTTTTTCCAATAGATTTTATTTTATCCTCAAGTTGTTTTGCTGTTGGAAACCAATTATTATCTAGTGTTGTTTCAATCCAATGAACTTTATTTTTGGCTATTTCTGCTTGAGGTTCATATGAAACCCAACTTGGGGCAGGTAAAATTATTTCTCCATTAAATACTACATGCATTAACAACATTGCTTCTTTTGAACCAGGAGTTATAATTATATTTTCTTTTTTATAATCTACACCTGTTCTTTTTAATAAATATTTTGAAATTGCTTCCCTTAATTCAGGAAGTCCCTGCATAGGTAAATAATCTTTTTTATGGGCATTATCTCTTAAAACTGAAACTATTTTTTCTGGGATTGGAAAAGGAGATTGGCCAAAACCAAAGTTAAATACTTTCTTTCCATCTTTTAACAATTGTTTTATTTTTTCATTTATTGCTAAGGTAGCTGATGGTTTTAAATTAGCGATATTTTTTTTTATATCATCGTCCACTGTCTCTAAATAGTACTACAGATATTATTTATTAAAATAGAACGTTTGACAAAGTGATTCGGTCATGGTTTAATCATCTTTTGTTCTCTAACCTAATCTATATGTAGTGTTTACAATAAATTACAGCACAAATTAATGAAACACAGCGAAAATAAAATTGTAGCTATTTTGGGTCCAACAAACACTGGCAAAACATACATGGCTATTGAAAAAATGTTAGAATTTAATTCAGGTATTTTTGGTTTACCCCTAAGACTTCTAGCTAGAGAAGTTTATGATAAGTGTGCTCTGAAACTGGGAACAGAAAAAGTTGCTTTAATTACAGGTGAAGAAAAAATTATACCTTCTGATGCCAAATATTATATTTGTACTGTGGAGTCTATGCCTAAGGACAAAATAGTAGATTTTGTTGCTGTTGATGAAATTCAAATGTGTGGTGATACCGAAAGAGGGCACATATTTACAGACAGGTTGCTAAATTTTAGAGGTGAAGCCCTTACTATGTTTTTAGGATCCCAGATAATGAAAAATATCATTTCACAACTTTTAAAAAATGTAGAATTTATTAATCAAGAGAGATTTTCAAAACTATCCTATAATGGGTCTAAAAAAATTTCACGATTAAATAGAAAAAGTGCAATTATTGCTTTCTCAATTGAGGAAGTTTATGCTTTAGCAGAATTAGTAAGGCGCCAAAAAGGAGGTTCCGCAGTGATAATGGGATCTTTAAGTCCAAAAACAAGAAATTCGCAAGTAGAACTTTACCAGTCAGGAGATGTGGACTACCTAGTTGCAACAGATGCTATAGGAATGGGTATTAATATGGACATTGAACAAATTAACTTTTCGAGTCTAAGAAAATTTGATGGAAAAAAGAGACGAAGACTAAGGATGACTGAGATTTCCCAAATTGCTGGTAGAGCAGGTAGATTTAAAAACGATGGATATTTTGGAATAACAGGAGATTGTGAAAATCTTGAAGCGGATGAAATCGAAAAGATAGAAAAACATAACTTGGATGATATGAGATTTTTATATTGGAGAAATTCAAAATTAGATTTTTCTGATCCTGAAAGCTTGATTAATTCTCTTGAAAAAAAGTCAGGAAATAGGAGTCTTCACAAAATCTCAGAAACAATAGATGAAAACATATTAAAATACTTAATCAGAGACAAAAAAATTAAAATTACATCAAATAATCTGGAGCTACTTTGGGAGTGTTGTCAAATACCTGATTTTCAAAAAAAGGCTTTTAATCATATTGAAGTTGTTACAAAAGTTTTTGACTTCCTAACTTCGAATAAAAATTGCATACCAAATGATTACATGAAAAACCAATTAAAAGGTTTAGACAAATATCATGGAAATATTGATGTAATATCAAATAAAATTTCAAATGTACGCACGTGGTCATATGTGGCAAATAAAAAAAATTGGGTTGAAAACTCAGATTATTGGATTGAAGCAAGTAAAAATATTGAGGATTTTTTATCTGAAAGACTCCACCAGGAACTTACTAAAAGTTTTATAGATAAAAGGATAAGCGCTTTATCAAGAGATTTAAAGCAAGATCTTAAATTAGACACAACAATAAAAGAAAATAACGATGTGATAATTAACAAACAATTGATAGGAAATCTAAAAGGGCTAAAGCTAAATTTAGAGTTTACAAAAGGTACGCTTGATACAGATATAAAATCTTTAAAGAAAGCAGCTAGGCAAGGAATTGCGAACGAGCTTATAAATAGAGCAAAAGAAATTAGTGAAAAAAAAGAGCTTGAGTTTAAAGATGACTTTAAAATCTATTGGAAAGACAATCCTATAGCGAAGATAAAAAAAGGATCAAACTACTTATCTCCAGAAATTGATATTATAGCAGATGAAGCTTTAGATATAAATTTCAGAAAAGATTTAATTACTTCACTTAATTTATGGATTAAAAATTTAATTTCAGAAGAGCTTAAAGATTTGGTAAATTTAGTTAAGTTTAAAAATAATAACAAATATCTAAGAGCTCTTTCTTTTCAACTTTATGAAAATAATGGTGTTTTAAAAAGAGATAATATTAAAGATATTGTAAACTTAATATCAAAGGAAGATAGAAAACAACTAAGACAATTAGGGATTAAAATTGGAAGATATCATATATTTCTTCCAAGGATGTTAAAACCGAAAGCCGTTAATTTAAGAATATCACTTTGGAAGTTCTATAATAATATTTCAAATAATAATGAAATTCCAAAATCTGGTTTAAATTTTTTAATTAATAAAGATAATAAATTAAATGCAAAATTTTTACTTCTTTGTGGATTTGAAAAATTTAAAAATTTTTATGTAAGAGTGGATATTCTAGAAAAATTATTTTTAAAAATTATTGAAAATACAAAAAAAAATGACTTTCAGGTTAATTCAGAGATGATGAATTTATTAGGATCATCAAAAGAAAATTTTTATGAATTGTTAAATTTGATGAATTATAGAAAGAAAGATAAAGAAAAAGATACATTTTTTTACATTGGAAATAAAAAAAATAAAAGAAAAAATCAATTTATGAATAAAATAAGCAATAAAGATAATCCTTTTCAAAAGTTACAGGCACTTAATTTAAAATGATTTTTAATTTAATAAAAAATAAAAATAGTGAAAAAGCTCAAAGTGAAAATGAAGACTTGACAAAAATTATAGCTTTATTAATTCACGCTGCAAAGATAGATGAAAATTATTCTGAAAAAGAAAAAAAATTGATTATTAGTTTTGCTGAGATGAGCTCAAATAAAAAATTAGATAGAGAACAAATTAATAGTCTTGTTGATAAAGCAGAACAATATGAAAAAAATTCAAATCAAATTTTAGAATTCACCCAAGAAGTTAAAAAGATGGATTTAAATACAAAAAGAACAGTTTTGGAATTTTTGTGGAAGATAATTTTATCTGATAATAAATCAGATGTGTATGAAAGTAATTTGATGAGACGAATTTGTGGCTTGCTATATTTGCCAGATAAATTAAGTGGAGAAATTAAATTGGATATTATAAAACAGAAAAAAAATGACGTACATAGTTAAAGATGAATGTATAAAATGTAAGTTAATGGACTGCGTTGAAGTTTGTCCGGTTGATTGTTTTTATGAAGGCGAAAATATGCTTGTGATAAATCCTGAAGAGTGTATTGATTGTGGAGTTTGCGAACCTGAGTGCCCTGTAGATGCTATAGTTGCTGACGTTAATTATGAAGAAAATGATAAACAAAAATGGCTTGAGATAAATGAAAAATATTCTAAATTATGGCCAAATATTTCTAAAAAAAAAGATCCGCCAAAAGATGCTGATGAATTTAGAAACGTTAAAAATAAACTAGATAAGTATTTTTCGGAAAAACCAGGAGAATAATTTTGCCAAAAAAAAAGAAAAAAAAATCTAATTTAAAACCGATAAAGTCTAAAAGCGTAAAAAAAATACCTTTGCCAAAAAAAGTTAATTTAGCTGATCAAAAAATTGAAATTAAAAAAATCAAAAAACAGGCTACTGAAAAGAAAGAATACAGTATTAATGATTTTGTTGTTTACCCAAAACATGGTGTAGGTAAAATTATATCTGTCGAAAAAGCCACAATAGGTGATATCGGAATAAATTTTTATAAGATTTTAATTGAAAGAGATAAACTTACTTTGACAATACCTATAAATCAACAAAGCCACCTAAGACCAATATCTTCGATTAATCAAATTAATAAGTGTGTTTCTATTTTGAAAACAAAACCAAAAATCAAAAGAACCATGTGGAGTAGAAGAGCACAGGAATATGAGCAAAAAATTAACTCAGGTAAAATTTATGAACTTGCGGAAGTTGTTAAAGATCTTAACAAAACGTCAAACACATTAGCTGACCAATCTTACAGTGAAAGACAGCTTTTTGAACAAGCTTACGATAGATTACAAAGTGAATTTGAGGTCGTGCTTAAAATTTCTGCTGAAGATACTAAAAAGAAAATGGATAAAGCTCTAGGAAGAGTTCAAAATTTAGAATTAGAGCAATAAAAAAAACGCCCCTTCCGTGAGATTTGGAAAGGGCGTTTTAATAGAAAACTATTTATCTTCTTCTTCTTCTTCTTTTTTTAGCCTTCTTTTTTTTCTTTTTAGCTTTTTTACGTCTTTTAGCCATTATATCTCCCTTTTTTTAAAACAAATCTTAATGATTCGTTTATTGTTTAAACTTTATTTCTTTCTTTATTGATGTCAAACACTAATTAATTCTGAAAATTTTAAAATAAATTTATTTTATAAATAAAACCTTAAATTTTATAATTATTTTAAAAAAGTAAGTAATACCAACACTTTTTTTAATAAAAAATTTATTTATTTTTAATAAAGTTTTTCTAATTCCTGTTGATACTTTTCAATTATTTTTTTTCTTTTTAACTTTAAAGTTGGTGTCATTAAACCATTTTCAATTGTAAATTCATCAGAAATTAAAATAAATTTTTTTATTTTTTCAATAATAGTTAAATCTTTATTTAAATTTTCAATTATACTTCTTATAGTTGAATTATCTTTATCTTTTTGATCTACAACTATTAATGCAACAAGATAATTTTTTTTATCTCCATAAACTAAACATTGTTTAATTTTTTCATTATTACAAAAATGATTTTCTACTTTACTTGGAGAAATATTATCACCGCCAAGATTAACAATTATATCTTTTTTTCTATCAGTAATTTTTAAATAACCATTATTTTCAAATTTACCAATATCACCAGTATGTAACCAACCATTTTTAATTATTTCTTTTGTTTCTTTTTCTTTGTTCCAGTATCCAAGCATTACATTTTCACCCTTAACAAGGATTTCGCCATCTTGTGCTATTTTGACTTGATTGGTTTTAAAAGGCGGACCAACAGTGTCTACTTTTATGTCTCCTGGTAAATTACAACTTACTACTGGGGACGTCTCGGTAAGCCCATAACCTTGAAGTGTAGGTAGACCGACTGCATTTAAGAACTCACCTATATTTTTATCTAGTGCACCTCCTCCAGACACAAAAGTCTGAAGATTACCGCCAAATTGTTTTTGAATTTTTTTTCTTACCAAAACCTCACACAAAAAATTAATAAATTTCTCGTGAGTTTTAAGGTTTGTTTTATTCAAGGATTTTATACCTAAATCTATTGTCTTATTTATTAAGAGTTTTTTTATGCCTGTTTGTTTTTTGAAATTACTATTAATTTTATTATATAAATTTTGATAAAATCTTGGTACTGCAGTCATTATTGTTGGTTTAGCAGTAGACATATTTGATATTAATTTTTCTAAACTTTCAGCATAAAAAACTTTCGCACCGGTTATTATTTGAATAAATTGAACAGCATGCTCATAGGAATGCGAAAGCGGAAGCCAAGTAAGAAATATTGGATCTTTTTTTTTGATTAAAGGTTGAAGTAAATCCATTGCACCTTCACAGTTTGCTAAAATACCGCCATGGCTTAATACAACTCCCTTAGGGTTGCCAGATGTTCCCGATGTATAAATTATACATGCAGGCATATTTCTTTTTAGATCCTTGTTTATAATTTCATTATCAGTTTCTTCTTTAAAAATTTTGTCTATAAGTAAACTTTTATGATCTATCTCCTCAAAAGAAATAATTTCTTTAATTTCTGGATTTAAAAAATTTTTAATTTTTTTAAATTGATCATTATTTGACACTATAATAATGGTTGGTTTACAATCATTAAGTATATATTTGTAATCATTCGAGGAGTAAGTTGTGAAGATTGGTACCGATATACCTCCTGCATTCATTATAGCAATGTCAGTCATTAACCAGTAAGGTCGATTCTCTGAAAGTATTAAACATCTATCACCTTCTTTAATTATTGATTTAATTTTATTTGTTAATTTAAAAATTCTTTCTGAAACCTGGTGCCAAGTATAAGTAGACTTATTTGGTTTTAACCATTTTAAAAAAGGTTTCTCTTTATTAATTTTATTTAGTTTTTCAAAAAATAATTCTACTAAACTGTTAAGTTTGTTGACTTCCATAAATTGGTGGGCGAAGAGAGACTCGAACTCTCAAGGTATTGCTACCATTGGATTTTGAATCCAACGCGTCTACCAGTTCCACCATTCGCCCATTTCTACACATTAATTTTTATTTGTACAATCATTATGTTTTGAATTAATTTAAGACGCAACTAAAAAAATGATAAAAAAATTATACGATAAGTGTGTTTATTGGGCGGGAAAAAAATATGCTAAACAATTTTTAGCTTTCGAATCCTTTATAGAAAGTTCTTTTTTTCCTATTCCGCCAGACGTAATGATTATTCCAATGGTTATCGCAAAAAAAAATGAGTTTATAAAAATAGCTGCTATTGCAACAATTTTTTCTGTTTTAGGAGCTCTTTTTGGATATATGATTGGATACATTTTTTTTAATGAAATTGGTGTCAAAATTTTTGAATTATACGGTTATCAGGATCCTAATTTTTTAAAAGAAAAATTTTCAACAACTGGAGGTTTTTTTTCTTGGCTTGGAATTCTAGTGACTGCTGGATTTACACCTCTTCCTTTTAAGCTATTAACAATATCAAGTGGTTTTATTCATTTTAATTTAGTTTTTTTTATAATTATTTGTGTTTTGACTAGAGGCTCAAGATTTTTTTTGGTGGCTTTCTTAACTTATAAATTTGGTGAAAAATTTGGTCCTTTTTTAGATAAGCATGGGACTAAATGGTCTCTGATAATAACTACATTTATACTTATAGTTATAGGATTGGTTTATTTTTACCTAATGAAATGATAGAAAAAAAAAATAATTTCTTTTTAATAATAATATTCATCTTACTTGTTTCATCCTTAATTTCAGCTTTTGTTATTGAGTATGGTCTAGGACATAAACCTTGTAAACTCTGTTTATATCAGAGGTATCCTTATTATATTTCAATTTTGTTATTAATGAGTATTTTTGTTTTAAAAAAAAATATTAGAATTCACTTTCTTGTTTTGAGTATAGTATTTTTTTTTGGTGCAATAGTTGCATTTTACCATTTTGGAATTGAGCAAGGTTTTTTTGAAGAGTCTACTGTTTGCGCGGCAAATAATTTTGATCAAATCCTATCAAAAGAGGATCTTTTAAAGCAATTAAAGCAAAATACAATAAGTTGTAAAGATGTTACTTTTAGATTTTTTGGTTTATCCCTTGCTTCAATTAATACCATTTTCTCATTAATTTTATCGTATATATTCTTTAACATGTTCAAAAATTATGAAAACAACAAATAAAAAAACTTTAGAAGAGATTATAAGAGTTGATCATGCTGGAGAGCGTGGTGCAATTAAAATTTATGAAGGTCAACTTTTAGCTCTTAATACTTTTAAAAAGAATGAAAAATTAAAAAAATTGATTGAAGAAATGAAAGAACATGAAAAAGAGCATTTTGAATATTTTGATAAGGCTATAAAGGAGAGAAATATTAAACCTACAGTTTTCCTGCCTATTTGGGATCTTCTCGGTGTAACACTTGGTTTTGGGACTACTATGTTAGGAGAGAAAGCAGCAATGCTTTGTACTGCTTCTGTTGAAGAGGTTATAGATGGACATTACAAAAGCCAACTTGACAAACTCGGTGATGATGAAAAATCATTAAAAAAATCTATTACTAAATTTAGACAAGATGAAATTGATCATAAAAACTTAGCTTATAATGAGGGCGCAACCAAAAAAGGATTATATTTTGTATTAGATAAAATTATACAAACCACATCTAAAGCTGCTATTAAAGTATCGGAAAAAATATAATTAAGGTTCTAGTTCAATATCCCAGTAAAGATAATCCATCCAACTTTCATGTAAAAAATTTGGAGGAAAATGTCTGCCATTTTTGTGTAGATCATCAACGGTTGGGATAAAGGGTAATTTTTTTAATTTTAAATCACAATTATTATAAAGTTTACCACCTTTTTTAACATTACATGTTGAACAAGCTGTTACTACGTTTTCCCAGTCTGTAAGACCGCCCTTAGATTTTGGTAGCAAATGATCAAATGTTAAATCATTTTTATCTCCGCAATATTGGCAAGCAAATTTGTCTCTTAAAAAAACATTAAACCTTGTAAAATTTGGATGAGTTGATGGTTTTACAAAACTTTTTAATGCAATTACACTTGGTAGACTCATCTCAAAGGAAGGACTTCTAACTTTTCTTTCGTATGATGAAACAATGCTTACTCTATTTAAAAAAACTGATTTTATAGCATCCTGCCAACACCATAAAGATAACGGGTAATAGCTTAAGGGTCTAAAGTCAGCATTTAAAACAAGTGCTGGACATTTTTCTAAAGGAACTTTTTCACTTGAAGCTATGATCATAATTTATGCTAACTTAAAGAAAAATATTTATCAAGTTATAAATTTGTTACACCTAAACGTTTTATTTATATAGATTTTTTTTTAGAAATTCTAAACCAATGCTTGATCCTTCTGTCGGGATTCTGTGCTCACAATTTTTGAAGATTTTAGTTTGAATTTTGTAATGGTTTTTATTAAAAAACTCTTTAGCTTCTAGTAAAAAATTCGCTGGCACAACTGCATCGCTGTCACCGTGCATTAAAAAAATTTCTGGCTTAGAATTTATGTTTTGATTTAAATGTTTTATATTTAAAATTTTACCAGAATATCCAATTACACATTTAATTTGGTCCTTTTTTTTTAAAGCAGTTTGTAATGCTATCATACAACCCTGGCTGAAACCGACAAGAGCAATATTATTAAAACTAAGTTTATTTTTATTGCTTACCTCATCAATAAATTTATTCAGTTTATTTTCTGCAATTAAAGATTTAGAAAACGTTTCTTCATCGGTTTGATCCATAAGATCAAACCATTGATAACCAGCAGGATTAACTTTACAAATTTCTGGTGCATCGGGACAAACAAATAATGTATCTGGTAAAAAGTTTTTCCAATAATTTGCAAGTATTGATATATCATTACCATCACCACCATATCCATGGCAAAGTATAACTGCATTTTTTGGGTTCGATTTTGAGCTTGGATTTATAATTACAGAATTTAAACTATAACTCATAAATATTATCTATAGGTATTTAACCATTTAATAAAATTTTTATCATCAAAATTTATATCGCCTAATACCCTAGCAAATTCTTGCCCTTTTTGATTTATAAAAACTGTTGTAGGAACTCCTCTTAATTTAAATTGTTTTGCTAATTTAAATTCTGGATCAAAAAAAATATTTAAATTCTTAATATTTAAATCATTATAAAATTTCATTGTTTTCTTTTGATTAATCTTTTCTAAATTAATTGGAAAAACCAAAAAATCTGGATTTTTAATACTAAATTTATCCAGTGATGGCATTTCAGCTTTACAAGGGGCACACCATGTTGCCCAGAAGTTTAGTATCTTAATCTTGCCATCATTTTTATTCAGTACAATATCTTCTGAGTCAAAATCCTTAAATTTTACTTGGGAAACTTGTAATGGATTTTTATGAAGAACTATATTATTGAATGGTAAAGGCTCAACCGCGTATAAAAAATTGAGCTTAAAAAAAGTAAAAAAAAATAATTGGAATAAAAAAAACCTTAAAATATTCATATATAAAAGGTTTAACATATAAAATGAAAAATAAAAATAAGACGGTTTGGTCTAATAGATTTACTAAAGGAAACTCTAGAAGTTTTCAGAGAATTGGATCGTCAATTAATATTGATAAAAGACTTTATAAAGAAGATATTTTCGCATCGATAATTCATGCGCAAATGCTTATTAAACAGAGAATTATTCCAAAAAAAGATGGAATTAAAATTATTAATGGTCTTAAAAAAATAGAAAAAGAGATAGACAAAGGTAAATTCAAATTTAAAGAAAAATTTGAGGATATACATCTTAATATTGAAAAAAGACTATTTGAAATTATTGGTCAATCAGCAGGGCACCTTCACACTGCAAGATCAAGAAATGACCAGGTGGTTACTGATTTCAAAATTTGGATAAAAAATGCAACGTTAGATATAAATGATGTCTTGAATTTATTAATAAAATCTATTTTAAAAAAAGCCGAAAAAAATATAGATACAGTGATGCCTGGTTTTACTCATTTAAAAAATGCGCAACCAATCTCATTTGCACATTATCTTTTGGCTTATGTTGAAATGCTAATAAGAGATAAAAAGAGATTTTTAAATAATTTGGAGTTAATTGATGAATGTCCTTTAGGATCCGCGGCTTTGGCTGGTACTTCATATAATATAGATAGAAAATTTACGGCAAAAAAACTTGGTTTTAAAAAACCAACAGGTAATTCAATTGACTCTGTTTGTGATAGAGATTTTGCGATTGATTTTTTGTCAGCTGCAGCTACTTGTGCAATGCACATGTCCAGATTGGCTGAGGATTTTATAATATTTAATTCAGAAGCTTTTAGTTTTATAAATTTTAGTGATAAAGTTCTTACAGGTTCTTCTATTATGCCTCAAAAAAAGAATCCGGATCCAGCTGAATTGATAAGAGGAAAGACAGCAATTAATTATGGAAAATTAAATTCAATGTTAACTATTATGAAAGGTTTGCCGATTTCTTACTATAAGGACCTACAAGATGATAAGGGTCTTGTATTTGATAGTTATGATACTTTAAAGGATACATTAATAATGGGTAATGAACTTATTTTAAACCTAAATACAAATAAAAATAATATGAAAAAAATGGCCCAAAAAGGGTATACGACTGCAACTGACTTTGCAGATTTTTTAGTTAAAGAAAAAAATATTCCTTTTAGAGAAGCTTATGTCACTTCTTCTAAACTTGTAAATTTTGCAGAAAAAAAGAAAGTTAGATTAGATGAGATTCCATTAAAAGATATTAATAAATTTTTAAAAAAAATTAATATTAATAATATAAAAATTTTTGATGTAGTTAGTTCAATGAATTCAAAAACTTCATATGGTGGAACAGCAACAAAAAATATTAAAGGAATGATAAAAAAATATAGAAAAGAAGCTTTATGAGTAGAGTTTTTTTAATAATTGTTATTTTGATTGTTTTGACTAGTTGTGGGAGAAAATCTACACCAGTTTATAAATCTGAAAATATCAGACAAAATATTGTATTTATTTCGTAAGTTATGAGCTTAAATTATAAAGGACAGAACCTGTTTGTTGAGAATATATCTATCAAAGGGATTACAAGAAAAAATATTACACCCTTTTATGTATATTCTTATAAAAAAATTAAAGATAATTTTCAAACTTTTTATAATTATTTTAAAAGAGTGAATCCTCTTGTCTGTTTTTCTGTCAAATCTAACTCAAATGTTTCTATTTTAACTGAATTAGGTAAATTAGGATCTGGTGCTGATGTAGTATCAGAGGGTGAATTATTAAAAGCATTAAAAGCAAAGATTAATCCAAAAAAAATTGTTTTTTCTGGTGTTGGAAAAACAGACAGCGAGTTACGATTGGCTATTAAAAAAAGAGTTTTACTTATTAATGTTGAGTCTGAAAGTGAGGCGCTATTAATAAATAAAATATCAAAAAAAATGAATAGAGTTACTTCTATTGGGATTAGATTAAATCCAAATGTTGATGCAAATACTCTTTCAAAAATTTCAACTGGTAAACTTGATAGTAAATTCGGTCTATTAAGTAAAAATTTTTTAAGATTTTGTAAAGGTTCTAAAAACCTAAAAAATATTAAAATTAGTGCAATAAGTGTTCACATCGGAAGTCAAATTACATCTGTAGCGCCATACAGAAGAACATTGAATACCATAAGAAAAATTATCAAATTAACTAAAATAAATTTTGATTATATCGATCTTGGCGGTGGATTTGGTATTCAATATAAAAATACAGATAGAAAAATTGATATAAAAAATTATTCTACTTTGGTTCAAAAATTTCAAAAAGAGACAAATTGTAAAATTATCTTTGAACCAGGAAGATACATTGTTGGTAATACTGGTTCATTAGTTTCTAAAATAGTATTTATTAAAAAAAATGATAATAAATATTTTGTAATTTTAGATGCTGGCATGAACGATTTTATGAGACCTGCTTTATACAATGCAAGACATGAGATTGTTCCTGTGTCAAAATCTAAAAATAAAATCAATGGAAATATTGAATTTGTTGGTCCAATTTGTGAAAGTACTGACACTTTTCTAAAATATAAAAACTTTCCTTTTTTAAAAGAAGGAGAATACGTGACCATAACAAATGTTGGCGCATATGGTTCGACACTTTCATCAAATTATAATACTAGACCATTGGCCTCCGAGATCATCGTAAAAAAAGGTAAAATAAAAATAATCAGAAAAAGACAAAAAATTTCTGAAATCATTTAGTAAATGATATTTTTAAGATCATTATTTTTTAATATTTTTTTATTTGGAGGTATAGCAGTTGCTTGTATAATTGCATTTCCACTTTTATTTCTTAAAGATAAACACATGATTTGTGCTGGAAAGATACTCTCTAAATATATTGGGTTTTTATTGAAGATATTTATTGACGTTAAAATTGATTTTAAAGGCACTGAAAATCTAAACAAATTTGAAAAATATTTTGTTGCTTCTGCACACCAATCTATGTTTGAAACTTTTGCGCTTCAAACAGTTATATCAGGTCCAGTTTTTATTTTAAAAAAAGGATTAATGAAAATACCTTTTTTTGGTTGGTGCTTAAAAAAAATTGGCGCAATAGCGATAGTGAGGGATACAGCCGCAAAGGAAAACTTAAATTTCTTTGATAGAATTATAGAGCAAACAAACAAAAGCAAAAGACCTTTGTTAATTTTTCCTCAAGGCACGAGGGTCCCTTATAATGAAAGGCCAGATTTTAAAAAAGGAGTTGCAAGAATTTATGAGGCTTTAAAATTACCCTGCGTGCCCGTAGCCCTCAATACTGGAAAGGTGTGGCCTAAAAATAGCTTTAATAAATATCCTGGAAATATAACAATATCATTTCTTACTCCTATAGAACCTGGTTTAACTAAAGAGGATTTTTTAAAAAAGTTACAAAATATTATTTATAAAGAAATCGATTTTTTAGACTAATTATTTTCTTCCAAAGTCAGGTTTATCAGTATCCTGTCCAGCTTTTACAATTGATTTTCTGAAATTTTTTGATTTCTCAAAAATTTCTATTAGTTTTTTGCTATCTTTCTCTGAAATTGCTTTTTTAAACTCATCTAAATTTCTTATAAACTTGTCGATAGCCTGAATAATTAAAGCGCTATTATCAATAAAAATATCTCTCCACATAATAGGATCGGAGGCAGCAATTCTGGTAAAATCTCTTAATCCCCCTGCACTATACTTGATAATATCATCTTTAACTTCTTCATCATGGGACATAGATGTTTTTACAATATTGTATGCTACTACGTGAGGTAAATGACTAGTAAAAGTTAGTATTTTATCATGGTCTTCATCGGACATAATTTTGATTTTACTTCCCAAAGACTCCCAAAAATTTGAAACTTTTTGAACTGTATTTTCATCAGTACTTTTACTAGGTGTTAGTATAGTCCATCTATTTTTAAATAAGTCAGCGAAACCTGCTTTAGGTCCACTATTTTCTATTCCAGCAACAGGATGACCAGGAATACAAATAGAGTTTTTTAAATTCATCTTTTCAAATATTTTACTGACTCCTGTTTTTACTGAACAAGTATCTGTTAAAATTGAACCAGTCTTTAGATTATCTTTAATAGAATTTAATACGTTCTCAAAGCTACTTATAGGTGTTGCTATAATAATTAAATCAGAATTTTTTACTGCATCACCTGCGCTTTTAAATATTTCATCAGAAAGTTTGTCTTTCTTAATTATTTCATTTACAGATTTATTGTTATCGTAAGTAATAATTTTCTTTATAGATCCAACTTTTTTTAATCCTTTAAAAATTGAAGATCCAATTAACCCACATCCTATTATTGAAATTTGATCAAACATTAAAAATCTTCCTTAAAACTGAAATAAATTTTTTGTTTTCTTTACTATTTCCTATTGTGACCCTTAGTGAATTTTTTATATCATAAACATCCATTTGCCTTACTAATATCCCTGAATTTGCTAATTTGTTGAATACTTGAGAAGCAGATTTATTTACAAGATCAAAATTAAGAAGAAAGAAATTAACATTAGTTCTATTTGTGGAAATACCAATTTCATCAATTACACTATATATTTTTTCAGCCCAAAAATTATTATGTTCAATAGCTTTATTAAGCCATTTTGTATCCAGGACAGCTTGTGTGGCAGCAAATAAAGCTGGTCTACTCACATTAAAAGGTGGTTTGATTTCATATAATTTTTTTATTAATTTTTTTGGACCATATCCCCAACCAATCCTTAATCCAGCTAAACCATAAATTTTTGAAAATGTTCTTGTAACAATTACATTTTCCGATTTTGAAAAAAGATCAATTCCAGATGCATACTCTGGATCTTTTATATATTCAAAATATGCATCATCAATTACAAGTAAAATATCACTTCTAAGTTTTTTTCTTAATTTTAAAACTTCAGTTTTATTTAAATAAGTCCCTGTAGGATTGTTAGGATTAGCTAAAAAAACAATTTTTGTTTTTTTATTTACACAATTCATAATCGATTCTACTGATGCTGAAAAATTATCCTCCTTAGCATATCTAACTCTAGCACCAAACATTCGGCTGTAAATTCTGTAAATTATAAAACTATATTCGGGTACAACAACTTCATCACCTTTATTTAAAAAAAGTTTACAGATTAATTCGAAAATTTGATCAGATCCTGATCCTAGAATAATTCTATCCCTTTTTAGTTTAAACTTTTTTGCCAATACTTTTCTAAAATACGTACCATCTGAGTCGGGATACCTAACAAAACCTTTGCCAACTGAACTGTAGGATTTAACAGCCTTTGGGCTTGGGCCTAAAGCAGATTCATTTGCAGAGAGTTTAATTGGACTTCTTCTGCTCTTAAAAAGACTTAGACCAGCTACATATTTTTCTGCAATAATTTTTCTTGGTTGAGGTAATTTCATAATATTTTAAAGAGTTATATTATAAGTAAATCTATTTATATAATGTAAAATAAATTATTCGAATAATTTGACATGTTTATGACGATTTAGTATATATTCGCATTGCGCTGATTTAACCAAATTGCGAGCGCAGAGTAAATGCAGCTAAACAGGGTTTTTGCCCAGTATGGCTGGGCTTTTTTTTTATATGAGTGAAAAAATTAAAAAATTAAACGTTTCAAAACCTCTTGTTCTAGACTGTAAAAAAACAGTCAAAGATTTTCCCTTAGCATATGAGACTTATGGAAGTCTAAATAAAAATAAAGACAACGCTATTCTTATCTTTCATGCATTAACTGGTGATCAGTTTGTAAGTGGAACAAATCCAATAACCAAAAAAGATGGTTGGTGGGTCACAGCCGTTGGACCAGGCAAAGCAATTGATACAAATAAATACTTTGTAATATGCGCAAATGTTATCGGTGGATGTATGGGTTCATGGGGTCCTAAAGAAATAGATAAAAATACAAATGAAGCATATGGTTTAAATTTTCCAGTAATTACAATTAAAGATATGGTTAAATCTCAAGAAACATTATTAGATCATTTAGGTATAGATAAACTTCTTTGTGCTACAGGAGGTTCTATGGGTGGGATGCAACTTCTTCAATTTTGTGCTTCGTTTCCAAATAAAACTTTTTCTGCAGTTCCAATAGCGTGTAGCACAAATCATAGTGCTCAGAATATTGCACTTAATGAATTAGCTAGACAAGCAATTATGGCTGATCCTGTATGGGATAATGGGAAATATTTAAAAAAAAATACTCAACCAAAGAACGGATTAGCAGTAGCTAGAATGGTTGGGCATATAAGTTACTTGTCTAAGAAGGGTATGCAAGAGAAATTTGGTAGAAAACTTCAGGAAAAAGCTGAATACGAATTTAGTTTTGATGCTGACTTTCAAGTTGAAAGCTATCTTAGACATCAAGGATTTGCTTTTGTTGAAAGATTCGACGCGAATTCAATTTTGTATATTACCAGAGCAATGGATTATTTTGATCTTTCTAGGCAATTTAAAGGTGGATTAGTAGATGCTTTTAAAAATCAAAAAACAAAATTTCTAATTATATCTTTTTCATCTGATTGGCTTTATACAACAAAGGAAAATAAAGATACTGTAATTGCTTTAAACTCAGCTGGTGCTGATGTTTCTTTTGCTGAAATTAAAACAGATAAAGGGCACGACTCCTTTTTGGTAAATGAACCTGAATTTCTTAAAACTTTAAAGGGCTTTATAGATTCAATGCATATTAAATTTAAAAATGAAAAAAAATGAAAAAAGAATTTAGAGTAATTGCAGATTTACTACCAAGAAATATTAGAGTTCTTGACGTTGGTTGTGGAGATGGATCTTTAATGAGTCACCTTATTAAAGAAAAAGATATCGAGGTGAGAGGTTTAGAGATTGTGGAAGAAAATGTAAAAAAATGTATTTATAAAGGATTATCTGTTATTGAAGGTAATGCTGAAACTGAGCTAAACCAATTTCCAACTAAATCATTTGACTTCGTTATACTGAGTCAAACATTGCAGGCATTTTATAATCCTGAAAAAGTTCTTAAAGACTTATTGAGAATTGGAAAATCTGTAATAATATCAATTCCAAACTTTGGATACTGGAAAGTAAGAACTAGTTTACTTATTTTTGGCAAGATGCCGGTAACAAAGACTTTACCAAATTCATGGTATAACACTCCTAATTTACATATGTGCACAATTAAAGATTTTTTCGATTTTTGTATCGAGAAAAAAATTAATATCAACAAAGTTGTAGGTGTGAACGAGGAAACTACTTCAGAAATAAAAAAAAGTAATCTTGAAATTAAAAACCTTTTTTCAAAGGTTGGAATTTTTTTATTAAAATAAATGCTTAATATATCAATTATAAAATGTTTAACTGATAATTACAGTTATTTATTAAAAGATGAAATCACAAATACAGTTGGTATTGTTGATCCATCAGAATTTACAACTGTAGACAAAGAGATCGAAAGAAAATATAAAAAATTAGATTTTATTATAAATACACATCACCATGATGATCATATTGGCGGTAATTTAGAGTTAAAAGAAAAGTACAACTCAAAAATTGTATGTTCGTTTCACGACAAAGGGATCATCAAAAATACAGACATTAACTTAAGGGATGGGGATAAATTTTCGTTTGGTAAAACTGATTTCCAAGTAATACATATACCAGGCCACACTCTTGGTCATGTAGCTTTTTATTCAAAAAGTGCCAAAGTTATATTCTCTGGTGATACTCTTTTTTCACTAGGATGTGGAAGAATTTTTGAGGGATCATTTGAACAAATGTTTAGCTCAATTGAAAAAATTAAAAATTTGCCGTCTGATACGTTGATTTACTGTGGGCATGAATACACGGAAAAAAACGGAGAATTTGCAATTAGTATTGATGACCAGAATAAGATTTTAAAAGAAAAAATTAAAAATGTAGCTAGTAAAATTAAACAAGGTCTTCCCTCTATACCCGTGAGTTTAAAAGACGAATTAGATACTAATATTTTTTTGAGATGTGGTAATCAAAAAATTAAAAGTAAACTACAAATGCATAATGCCTCTAAATTAGAAGTTTTTACAAAATTAAGGAATTTAAAAGATCAATTCTAGCACCATATATCTTGACTTGTTTGGTTACGGGGTTATATTGCCATAAATTTTAACAAGGTTTGTTTTATGTCTTTTGCAATTATAGAAACAGGTGGAAAACAGTACAAAGTTTCTGCGAGTAATATTCTTAAAGTTGAAAAACTTGATATCAAAAAAGGTAATAAAGTTGAGTTTAAGAAAGTTCTACTAGTTAACGATGACAAGACAGTTGAAATTGGTGATCCAACAGTAAGCGGTGCCATTGTTGAGGGTATGTTGTTGGATAATATTAAGGACAGAAAAGTAATAGTTTTTAAAAAAAGACGAAGACAGAATTCTAGAAAACGTTACGGGCATAGGCAGCCTTTATCTAAAGTTCAGATTACTAAGATAATGTCTAAAAATGGTAAAGTTGTTGCTGAAATTAAAGAAAATCAAATTAAATTATCTTCTGGAAAAGAAGTAGAAAAGAAATTATCTTCTAAAAAAGTTAAAAATGTTAAAAAAATAGTAAAAAATAAAGAGAAAAAATAAAATACTATGGCAACAAAAAAAGCAGGTGGATCATCCAAAAACGGCCGAGATAGTGCAGGTCGCCGTTTAGGTGTAAAAAGATATGGCGATCAGATGGTACAACCTGGAAATATAATAGTTCGTCAAAGAGGTACTAGAATACACCCAGGATCAAATGTGGGTATGGGAAAAGATCATTCAATTTTTTCATTAATTAGTGGGAAAGTAAAATTTAAAAAGTCCAAATCTAACAGAACTCTTGTATCTGTATTCCCTAAATAAATTAAATTTAATTAAACTCACTTTTTAAAATGAAGTTTTTAGATCAAGCAAAAATATATATAAAAGCTGGTAACGGTGGATCAGGTTCCTCTAGTTTTAGGAGAGAAAAATTCATTGAATATGGTGGACCAGATGGAGGCGATGGAGGTACTGGTGGATCAGTTATTTTTGAGTCTGAGAGAAATTTAAATACTTTAATCGATTTCAGATACAAACAACATTTTAACGCAGAAAATGGTAAGTCTGGAAGTAAAAAAAATAAAACTGGTGGGGGTGGAAAAGATTTAGTTTTAAAAGTACCAACAGGCACACAAATATTTGAAGAAGACAATAATACTTTAATTTATGACTTTACAAAAGATAAGGAGAAGTTTGTTGTAGCAACCGGTGGTGAAGGAGGTTTAGGAAATACAAGATTTAAAAGCTCTACAAACAGAGCTCCAAGAAAAAAAACGCTTGGAAAAAAAGGAGAGGAGTTTTGGGTATGGTTACAACTCAAAGTAATTGCAGATGCTGGAATTATTGGATTACCAAACGCTGGAAAATCTAGTTTGTTATCGAGGTGTACAAGAGCAAAACCAAAAATAGCGAATTATCCATTTACAACAATTAATCCAAACTTAGGTGTTTTAAATATGAGTCATAAAGAGGTAATAC
>CACFMO010000001.1 GCA_902567495.1 uncultured Pelagibacteraceae bacterium | reverse complement strand
CAGGTGTAGGAACAGAGGGAACGAGTTTTAGTTTTACAGTTCAGGAGAACAATTATTTAGGTAAAGGTTTAATGGTAGATGCAACTTTGTCTGCATCAGAAGAGGCTTTAAGGGGTGGTTTAACTATGTCTAACCCTAATTTTAATTATAGTGGAAATTTAGTATATGGCGGGATTACAAGCACAAATAATGACAAAATTAAGTCATCAGGATACGAGAACACAATTACCAATTTAAATATAGGAACTAAATTTGAACAATATGAAGATTTATATTTCACACCGGGACTTGATTTATCATTTGATGATTTAAGAGTTGATGGCACTGCATCAGAAAAATTAAAAAAACAAGCAGGAGATTTTACAGAATTTAATTTTAATTATGGTTTAGAAATGGATAAAAGGGATAGATCATTTATGCCAACAAGTGGAAGTATAGTTTCTTTTTCACAGAGTTTACCAATTTTTGCCGACCAACCTGCTCTATTTAATAGATTTACTTTTTCAAAATACTATGGATTTAGCGATGATGTTATTGGTGCAATAAAATTTTATGGAGCCACTATAACAGCGTTAGATGACGATGTTAGATTGAGTAAAAGATTAAATTTACCTGGAAGAAGGCTGAGAGGTTTTGAGTCTGGTAAAGTTGGTCCAGTTGATCAAGGCGACTATGTTGGTGGTAATTATGCAAGTGCTTTAAATTTAGAGGCTCAATTACCAAATCTACTTCCAGAGTCAACACAAACTGACGTAGCTGCATTTGTAGATTTTGGTAATTTGTGGTCAGTTGATTACGATAGTAGTGCTGGAAGTTCAAGCAAAATAAGATCTTCTATAGGCGTAACAACTCAGCTTTATACACCGATTGGACCGGTTAATTTTGTTTTAGCACAACCAATTTCAAAAGCTGAGTCAGACAAAACACAAACATTCAAATTTCAAATAGGAACATCTTTTTAAAAAATATGAAAAAATATACAGTATTAATTCTTATAGTTATATTATTTGCCCCATTTAATCTAGCAGTATCAAATGATGTATATTTTATTAATTTAAAAAAGGTTTTAAACGAAAGCAAAGCAGGAAGTGATGCACAAAGTAAACTTTTAAAAGAATTTGAAAGTAAAGATAAAAAGTTCAAAGGAGAGTCAAACGCTTTAAAAAAGCAAGAAACTGAACTTATTACACAAAAAAAAACTCTTTCTCCTGAGGATTATAAAAAAAAAGTTAGTGCCCTAAGAAAGAAAAATGTTGATTTTCAAAAAAGAAGAAGAACAGCCTCAGGAGATTTTGCTAAAAAGAAAAACAATGCAAGAAACGAACTTTTAAAAGCTCTAAATCCTATTTTACAAAAATATATGGATGATAATAATATTACTATGATTCTAAACGAAAAAAATGTTATTCTTGCTAATTCTAAAGTTGATCTAACGAATAAAATAATTGAATTATTAAATAAAGAATTAAAATCAATTAAACTAAATTAAGTTTACATGTCTGAAATTATTTTTTTTGAGCCAAAGGGCACTTTATTTTTAAAAGATTTATTTGATGACATATCTAAAGATATTTACAAAATAAAAATATTTGATATCAAAACATTAGAAAAAGCATCAAGTAAGGATTTAACTTTTTTCAACTCCACTCAATATAAACAACAAGCTTCAAAAACCAAAGCTGTTGCCTGTATAACTAAAGAGAGTTTAGGAGAATATTTACCGAAAAAATGTATTAAAATCTTTGTTAAAAACGTTCTTTTTTCAACTGCAAAAGTAACAAAAAAGCTTTATCCCTTTGCAGATTTGGATTATTTAGATAGTTCATTAAATGCGGTAACTAAAACTTCTTCTAAATATAAATCTGTCACATTTGGTAAAAATATTTTAATTGGAAAAGGAGTTAAAATAGGATCAAAGACTTCTATTGGACATAATACTATTATTGAAAAAAAAGTTAGTATTGGAAATAATTGTCTTATCGGTTCAAATGTAACGTTAAGAAATGCAGTTATAGGAAATAATGTTGTGATACAGGATGGTTGTAAAATTGGAGTAAAAGGGTTTGGCTTTATACCTATGAATGATAAAAATTTCCGCTTCCCCCATATAGGCAGAGTTATTTTACGAGATAACGTTGAATTAGGTGCAAACTGTACAATTGATAGAGGATCAATCGGAGATACTTTTATTGGAGAAAATACTTTCGTAGATAATCAAGTGCATATGGCACATAACGTTAAACTTGGAAAAAATTGTATGATTGCAGGTCAAGTAGGTTTTGCGGGAAGTACTACAATTGGAAACAATGTCTCAATAGGAGGTCAGGCTGGAGTTTCCGGTCACTTAAATATTGGAAATAATGTAAGGATTGGCGGTGGTAGTGGAGTAGTTAAAGATATACCAGACAACACAACCGTTATGGGGTATCCGGCCGTACCATTGAAGGATTTTATAAAAAAAACAAAAAATGACTAATACGATATCAAAAGAAGAAATTTTAAATCTCCTTCCTCATAGGGAGCCAATGCTACTAATTGATAAGTTGATTAATGTAGTTCCACTTAAATCTGCAACAGCTATAGTAAATATAAAAAAAGGTAAATTTTTCTTTGATGGACATTTTCCTGGCCAACCTGTTATGCCAGGAGTATTAATTGTAGAAGCATTTGGACAAGCCGCAGCGGCATTGACTGCACATGGAATAGACAAAAAAGAATATGAAAATAAATTAGTTTATTTAATGAGCGTTGATAAAGCTAGATTCAGAAGTCCAGTAATGCCTGATTGTGAACTTCATTTAGATATTGAAGCAATTAGATCTCATGGAAGGGTTTGGAAATATAAAGGTGTTGCGAAAATAGATGGAAAAAAAGTTGCTGATGCTGAATGGGCAGCAACAATTGTTGAAAGAAATAAATGATACACAAGTCAAGCGTAATAGATACCAAAGCTAAAATAGGTAAAGACGTAAAAATTGGGCCTTTTTCATTTGTTGGTCCCAATGTTGAATTAAAAGATGGAGTCGAGCTTGTTTCAAATGTTCACATAGAAGGAAATACTAAAATTGGAAAGAATACAAAAATATTTCCATTTGCGAGTATTGGAACTCAACCCCAAGATTTAAAGTATAAGGGTGAAAATAACAGTTTAGAAATAGGTGAATACAACGTGATAAGGGAGTATGTAACCATTAATCCTGGTACTTCTGGTGGTGGTAGTAAAACAATAATAGGTAATAATTGTTTATTTATGATTTCCTCACATGTAGCTCACGACTGTGTGATTGGTAATAACGTAGTAATTGCAAACAATGTCCCTTTAGGAGGACATGTAACTATAGAAGATTCTGTTGTAATAGGAGGAAATTCTGCTGTTCAACAATTTACAAGAATTGGAAGATTAGCAATGATAGGAGGAATGACAGGCGTCTTAAAAGATGTAATTCCATTTGGTCTATCGTTTGGAAACAGAAATTACCTGAAAGGTATTAATTTAATAGGTCTTAGAAGAAAGAAATATGATAACAAAAAAATTCTAGAATTAGATCAAGCTTATAAAAAAATATTTTTAACAAACAATTTACAGGAGAACCTGAGTAAAATTAATGGTGAGTTTAAAGCTAATGAATTAGTACAAGAGGTAACTAAATTTATAGAAAAAGATAAAAAAAGACCTATTTGTACACCTTTATCTGAATAATGATTGGATTAATATTTGGTGAAACATCTTTTCCCAAAGAAATTTTAAAGAAAATTAAAAAAAAGAAAAAAAAATATTTAATTATTGATCTTACTAAAAATAGAATTTTTAAAAGAGAGAAAAATTGTTTTACAGCATCTATTGGTCAATTTGGAAAAATAATCAATATTCTGAAAGAAAATGACTGTAAAAAAGTTATTTTTGCCGGGAGCGTCAAAAAACCAAATTTTTCAAAGCTTAGATTAGATTTAAAAGGTATTTATTATATGCCTAGAATAATTAAAAGCTCTAAACTTGGAGATGCAGCAATATTAAAAGAAATAATCAAAATACTCTCTAAGGAAAAAATTAAAACAATAAGTTCGCTTTCTTTTAATCCAGAACTTTCATTAAAAAAAGGTATTTTCACAATTACGAAACCAAGTAAAGAAAACAATAGAGACATTAACAAAGCTATAAGAACTTTAAATAGACTAGGTCAGTACAACTACAGTCAGGGGACAGTGATTAAAGACAATAAAGTTATGGCAATTGAAGGAAGAGGTGGCACAAAAGCGATGTTAAGAAAATGTAAAAAATTTAAGATTAAAAATAAAGGAGTTCTTGTTAAGTTTCCTAAAAAGAAACAAGATCTAAGAATAGATTTGCCAACCGTTGGATACAAAACATTTATTCAATGTAAATCTGCTGGTTTAAAAGGAATTGTTCTTAAAAGCAAAAGTAATATTTTACTTGAGAAAAAGAAATGTATTAATTTTGCAAATAAAAACAAAATGTTTCTTATAGCAAAATGAAAAAAATAATCTTAATAATATATTTTATAAGTATTTCAAACTTATTTGGATCTGAAGTTAAATTAGAAAAGATTGTCGAGGGCATGAATAAACCTTGGAGTCTATCTTTCATAAATCAAAACAGTCTTCTTTTTACGGAAAAAAAAGGAAAATTATTTCATTTAGACCTTAAAAATAAAACCATTTCTGAAATTAAACATAATTTATCTGTTCTTGAGGATGGTCAAGGAGGTCTACTTGATGTGCTCTACGATGATAAAAATGTATATTTATCATATTCTGAAAAAAGAGATGGTTGGAAAACAAGTACTTCTGTCGCAAAAGGCAAATTTGATATGAACAATATTCAATTTAAAAATATTTTCAGAGCTGATCCTCCTATAGACTCTGGGTATCATTTTGGTTCAAGAATAGTTAAAAAGAACAATCATTTATATATTTCTGCTGGTGAAAGGGGCAAAGGTATGATCGCACAAGATGCCTCAAAACATCCTGGAAGTATTATAAGAATCAATTTAGATGGATCTATACCCAAAGACAATCCTAAGTTTAAAGGTAAAGAAAACTGGTTACCCGAAATTTATCAAATTGGAGTAAGAAATCCTCAAGGTATGGCACTATCTCCTTTTGACAATAAAATTTATATGACAAATCATGGAGCAAAAGGCGGAGATTGGTTTGGTACAACTAATCAAGGAGAAAATTATGGTTGGAAAATACTAGGTTGGGGCGGAACAAACTATTCAGGTACAAAAATTGGACCAAAATGGAAACCAGGTTTTACTAAAGCTATTAAATACTGGGTCCCTTCAATAGCTGTTAGTGCGATGACCATATATAAAGGAGATGAATTTAAAGAATGGAATGGAGATGCTTTAATTACTTCGCTCAAAGATCAGTCATTAAGAAAAATACAATTCAAAGATAATAAATTCATAAGTGAACAAATAATTTTTCAAGGAAATATTGGAAGAATTAGAGATATCAAGATACAGAAGGAAACTGGCGAACTATATATGTTGTCAGATAACGGAGAGCTATGGAGAATGTATAAATGAAAAAAATATTCTTAACGTTATTCTTCATAATTTTTTCAACAAATTTATATGCTTCAAATATTAAAAAGGTTTATTTTGCCGGGGGGTGTTTTTGGTGTATGGAAGAATCCTTTGATAAAGTTAAAGGAGTTATCAAAACTATCTCAGGATACTCTGGTGGACATGTAAAAAATCCTAAATACAAAGATGTTGTTAAGAATAACACTGGTCACTATGAAACGTTAGAGATTACATACGATTCAACTATTACGAACTTTGAAAAACTTTTAGAAGTTTTTTGGATTAATATTGATCCATTTGATGCTAACGGTCAATTTTGTGATAAAGGTGAAAGTTATAAGTCAGTAGTTTTTTATGAAAATAATGATCAAAAGAAAATTATAGAGATCTCAATTAAAAACATTGAAAATAGGTTTAATAAAAAAGTAGTTACTTACATTAAAAATTTCAAGGAATTTTATATGGCAGAGACATACCATCAGGATTATTATGAAAAGAATTTTATAAGGTATCTGATGTACAAAAAAGGATGTCAAAGAGAAGAAGTGTTAAACAAAATTTGGGGATGAAAAAAATATTTATTCTAACTGGTGAACCATCTGGAGATAAGTTAGCTTCAAAAGTTATTTCTAAATTTCAAAGCACAAGATCAGATATTCAATATTTAAGTGTTGGCGGTGAATATTTGAAAGGCCTTGGTATTAAGTCACTTTATGACTTAAAGGAAATTACTTATTTAGGATTTACTAAAGTTTTTCTCAATCTTTTTAAAATTAAGAGAAAAATAAATGAAACTGTTAATGAAATTCTTAAATTTAAGCCAGATATTCTTTTTTCCGTTGATAGTCCAGACTTTACACTTCGAGTAGCTAAAGAAGTTAAAAAAAAAGATCCCAATATAAAAACAATTCATTTTGTTGCACCGCAAGTGTGGGTATGGAGAGAACATAGGGTTAAACAACTTAAGATATTTCTTGATCATATTTTATTATTATTTCCATTTGAAAAAAAATATTTTGATAAAGAACAAATAAAGTCAACTTTTGTGGGTCATCCGTTATTGGAAGATGTAGAAAAAAGTAAAGTCGATATAAGTCAAATTATAAAAGATAATAAAAAGATATTTTCAATATTTC
Organism: uncultured Pelagibacteraceae bacterium; assembly: GCA_902567495.1. Taxonomy (GTDB): domain Bacteria; phylum Pseudomonadota; class Alphaproteobacteria; order Pelagibacterales; family Pelagibacteraceae; genus Anoxypelagibacter. The sequence goes on along the minus strand of CACFMO010000001.1, from coordinate 204,531 downwards.
CTGGCAGTAGGATATCCGAACTATATACTTTAACTCCAATTTTGTTTGAATTTGTAAAAAAAATGAATAAGAAATATAAGGATCTTTTTTTTGTATTTCATTCTACTCAAGAACACGTTCAGTTACTTCAAAAAGAACTTCTAGACGAAGGATTAAAAAACTGTGGTGCTATAGCTGACGAAAAGATCAAATCACATATATTAAAATCATCAGTATTTGCTGTAGCTAAATCAGGGACAATCTCTTTAGAGATTTGTAATTCAAAAATTCCTTCAATTATTATTTATAAGATGGGAGCAATTAATTTTTTTATTGTCAAAATGCTAGTTAAGGTAAAATTTGCCAATATTATTAATATTGCAGCAGGAGAAGAAGTGATCCCTGAATTATTACAATCCAAATGTAATGCTCAAGATATTTATAATTCTGTTGATAAATTAATGAATGATAAAACTGCTTTAGAAAATCAATTAAATAAGACACAGTCCATTATTAGCAATTTTAAAACAGACAAATCATCTGAAATTGCATCTTCTATTTTGAAGGATTATATTTAAACAATACTGTAACTGCAGGAGCTATTGTAGCAATTAAGAAAGACCAAAATAATAAGTAATTTTTTATTATTGCAGGAAAAAATTCTTTATTCATAAGCCCACCTACTAACAAACTGTTTGTAAAACTAGTATTTGGAAAAAATAATAAGCCTAAAACTAATCCAATAATAATTGATAATATTAAATTTGATTCAATAATTTTCTTTTTAAAGAAACCATAAAATACCGGAAAGACAGCAGCACAACATAAAAGATCTGCTAATAAAAATAAATACAAAATACTAAAACCCTTTGAAGCAACAAACAGAGCAATAATTGAGAGAATTATTATTATAAAATTTGGTGAATTTATATTTTTACTTATCTTTTTTCCATCAACAATTATTAAACTTGAGATACCATTTATTAATGTATCAAGTGTACTTACTGTAAGCGATATTGCCAAAATAATCACAGCTACTGCAATAATTTCTGAGTTTTCTTTTAATAATAAAGAAAAAAAAGCAAGGTCTGGATTAATTTTATTATCTAGAGAAATCGCAAATATTCCAGTTATACCCATAATGAAAACTGTTGGTATAATTATCAGAAATGAAAATTTAAGACTTCTTTTCAAAACATTATAATTTTTTGCTGCAAAAACTCTTTGCCAATTTCCTTGATGGAAAAGATTAGTTGCCGCTACGGCTATAAAAAAAGTTATTCCAGATGTATAATTTGGGATGTAATTACTTCTTAATAAATTCAAAGAACTACTCGATAATTCTTTTGAAACTATCAAGTCTGAACTAAAAATATTAAATAAACAAATAAATAATAAAGCTATTACAATAAAAAACTGAAGATTATCTGTTATAATAGAAGCTCTCAAACCTCCATATAGAGTATAAATTAATGTTGATATAATTACTAAAGATGCTGTTAACCACAAAGGTGTACTAGAAATATAATTTATTAATATTGCTACAGCTGTAATCTCAGCACATAAAAAGATAAACATATAAAAAATACTTAAAAGAATTATAAATTTAAATAGTTTTTTACCAATTTTATAAAAAATATATTGGGTAAAAGTAATACCTTTAGGGAAGGCCTTTCTTATTTTTTTTCCTAGAAAAATTAATGCAATCATTGGAAAGGCTGTTCCTAATGCATAACCTATTACAGCTCCTACACCTCCCCAAGTCGCTGCAGATGCAGGGCCAAATAAAATCCACGCACCTAACGCTGAAGCTACAAGACTTGTTGTTAAAGACAAGGTTCCAATTTTTCGCCCTGCTGTTAAATAGTTTGATGATCCCCTATATTTTCGAGAGTAAAAAATTCCGATAAATGCAAACAGGAAACTTGATAAAATTAATATTGATAATGCTGAACTTTGTTGTAAAAAAAATGTTTTTTCCATTTATTCCTCACTGAATTACCGGTCAGGTTCTAGGGTATAATCTCAGTCTTAATAGACACCCCTTAAATTATTTTTTTAATTCATTATAAAGAAATGATGCAATAGAATCCATTCCTTTTAAATTACTTTTTCTCTCTGCAATTGAATTATAATTTGTGTTTGTATTGATATCATAAGTATAATGTTTTCCATCATTACCTTTAATATATTCAATACCTGCTATTTCAATACCATTTGATTTAAGTAAATCTTCGTATTTTTTAAGTTCTAGATTTTTATAATCTTTTACTATCATAAATTTATTTCCATCTGGATTTGTTGGACAAAACTTTTCTTCAACATTACAAGCATCAGCAGGACATAGTTCAAAACCATCACTAGCATCCACTTGTACAGCATATAAAAACTTTCCATTTACAAACTCCACTCTTGTTATTATTTTTGGATCAGACTCCACATATTCTTGTAACAAAGTAATTCCATCAATTGAGTCTTCAAAATCTCCATTAATATATTTTTCAAGTTCACCTGTATTTTTAAAATATTTTACTCCTAGACCTCTTCCGCCTCTATTGTGTTTTGTAATAAATGCCTTTTTAAAATTTTTTGATTTTTCTAAGATCTCATCTTTGTTTCTAGCATAATAAGTTTCTGGAAAATTTATATTAAATTTTTTTAATTCCTCATATTGTTTTTGTTTACTTATTTCTAATTCTAAAGCTCTTGAATTATTGACAACCCTTTTTTTATCTTTTTCTAACCAACCAAGTACATCTTTTGTATTTTCTGGAGCATACCTGTGACCACGCGAATGTGCACTCGCACTCATTCTGTTATAAAAAATTCCATTAGGTGGAGATTTTTTAAAATCAAAGCTTTCTTTATCCATATGCCACTCCTTAAATGGAGCTTTAATCTTCTTAAAACTTTCCCTTAATGGAATAAGCCACTCATCATTTTCATGTATCACATATATGTTTTTATCCATGTGTTTTTATAAACAATTCTTTACCCTTTTTTCAACTGAGATTTATTATATTTATGACGCACTTACTTTAGGTAAATAGTTAAATGAAACAGTATCTATTTTTGATGAATGTTCTCTTCTCATCTTCCATCCTTTGTGTATTCCTGCACTAGCTATTGTTATTGCATGTCTACCATATTTATTATTTGTATGATCAATAGCCTTCATTAATGTTTTAGATCTATCATCCATAAGTGGTGTTAACAGATTTACTTCATTTTTATCTGCATCTTTTAGTTTTGATAAAATAATCCCAGCTTTTTGATAATGATATCCAGGTTTATACATGCTTTTTAAAATCTTTCTTGCGTATTTAACAAGTTCAATACTATTGTTTGTAGCTATTGGTAGCTCAATAGTTTGTGAGTTTGAATAATATTTTCTATTTTTATTAAATGGGCTAGTCCTAATAAATACTGTTAACCCTCTACATATTTGATCATCACCTCTTATTTTTTCAGCAGCATTTAAGCAGTAAGTTGATACAGCTTCCTCTAGTTTTTGTAAGTCTGTTATTCTTTTTCCAAATGATCTTGATACACAACAATTTTTTCTTTTCTCTTCATGAAGTTCTAATCCAATACAAGTTACACCTCGTAATTCCATTGCTGTTCTTGACCCAAGAACATTTGTACTTTTTTTTACCCAGGTATTCGAAACAGATTTTAATTGATAAGCATTTTCTATACCATTTTTTATATATAGCTTAGACAATTGTCTGCCCACACCCCAAACATCTTGAATAGGAAATTTTTTTAATCTTTCATCAATATTTTTGTTTAAGTACATAACACCAGTTCTTTCTTTTTTAGCTATATGATTTGCTACTTTGCTAAGTGTTTTTGTTGTTGAAATTCCAACACTCGTTGGTATTCCTGTCCATTTTAAAACTTTTTTTCTTATCTCTTTTCCGTAATTCTCAACACCTTCTTCTTTTAAAAAAGATAAATCTATAAATGCTTCATCAATAGAATAAATTTCAACGTTAGTTGAAAAAGTTTTTAAAACCTTCATCACTCGTCTTGATAGATCACCATATAATGCATAATTTGAAGAAAAAATATGAACATTATTTCTTTTTATTAATTCCTTTACTTTAAAATATGGTTCTCCCATTCTTATCCCTAAAGCTTTTGCTTCATTAGACCTCGAAATTACGCATCCGTCATTATTTGATAAAACTACAACAGGTTTATTTTGTATTTTTGGATTAAATAATCTTTCGCAAGAGACGTAAAAGGAATTACAGTCTACAAGGGCAATTTTCTTTTTATTGTAATTTATGGATGACATAAGTAACTACTCCCCAAATTATTACATTAGGATTTTCACTTAATTCAATTTTATTAGGACCTGAAGCCAGGTAATTATTATTTTTTCCTTTTATGAAAGTTTTTACCACTAGCTCTTCATTTACGTTTGCTATTACTGTTGACGAATTTTTTGGATTAATGCTTCTATCAACAATTAATAAATCTCCATCATAGATACCGACATTAGTCATAGACTTACCTTGCACTCTTATTATGAATGTTGCTGGTGCATTTTTTATTAGATGTGTGTTTAAATCTACATCATCTTCGATATAATCTGTTGCAGGCGAGGGGAAACCAGCGCCAACTTTGTGAATATAAAAAGGTAATTTAAGCTTCATAAATGTTCTTGATTTGTTCTTTTTATAAAGGTAAGATGGAAGATCGTCAAGTTTAATTAATGAAAAGAATTTAATTAATTTTAGAAATTCTTTTTACGACTTCATCTTTTGTAAGTGAAAGGACAATATTATAAATACCAGGGCCAAATCTTGAACCCACTAAAGCAATCCTTAGTGGTTGACCAACACCTTTAAAGTTAGTTTTGTATTTACTTATTAAACTATTAATTAATTTTTCAACACTTTCTTTGTTTGGATTGTTAATGTTTTTAAATTCATTTAGGAAATCACCAATAATTTTTTTTGAATTAGTATCTAAAAGCTTCAAATCTTCAGGGGAAATACTTATTTCTTTGCTTAGTATGTATTGTGAATTTAGGTAAATATCATCAAGGGTTTTGGCCTTATTTTTTAGGAAATTTAAAGACTTAATAATAACTTCTTCCTTAGATGGATTGATAGTTTTTTTATACTTTTGAGCATAACTCTTCAAAAAATCAAAAAGAATTTTTTCATCTATGTTTTTAATATAATGTTCATTAAGTGAAAGTATTCTAGACATATCAATTTTTGATGGAGATTTTCCAACACCTTTTAAATCAAAAAGTTTAATGCTTTCATCTAAAGAAAAGATTTCCTTATCCTTATATGCCCAACCTAATCGTAGTAAGTAATTTCTAAGTGCATCGGGTAAAATTCCAATTTTAACATAGTCATCAATAGTTGAGGATTTATCCCTTTTTGAGAGCTTAGATCCTTTTTCACTATGTATTAAAGGTATGTGTGCAAATAGAGGAATATCCCATTTCATCGCCTCATAAATTTGTTTTTGTTTAAATGTATTAATTTTATGGTCGTCACCTCGAATAACATGTGAAATTTTCATTAAATGATCATCAACTGTTGCGGACAACTGATATGTTGGAGATCCGTCTTGTCTTAATATAACAAAATCTTCAATAATCGAATTTGATATATTAATATCACCTTGAACTAAATCTTTTATTACAGTATTTCCTGAAAATTTACTTTTAAACCTGACAACTGGTTTTATATCTTTAGGTATTTGAAGATCTTTAGGGTCTCTCCATTTCCTGTTGTAAACATAAGGGATACCTTGTTTTTTACATTTTTCTTTTTGTTCTTTAATTTCTTCCTCTGAACAATAACATTTATAGGCAAAACCTTTTTTTAAGAGTTCCTCAGCAATTTCTTTATGTTTATTAATATTTTTAGATTGAACAAATTCTTTATCGTCATGTTTTATTCCAACCCATGACAAAGATTCAATTATTTGTTTTTTAAACTCATCTTTAGATCTTTCTTTATCTGTATCTTCTATTCTAAGATAAAATTTCCCTTTGTTTTTCCTTGCTAATAACCAATTAAATAAAGCTGTTCTAACACCACCAATGTGCAAAGGTCCTGTGGGTGAGGGTGCAAACCTGCAAATAAAAGCCATTAATTGAAATTAAACTATTTTAATTGAAGTTTCTATACAAAGAAACCAATTTTCCTTGAATCTTAATTCTTTTTGCTGCGTATATCTTTGTGCCATATTTTTTGTTGGCACTTTCTAATGCAACTGTATTGCCTTTTTTTCTAATTCTTTTTAAAGTAGCTTCTTCGTTATCAATTAAAACAACCGCAATTTGACCATTATCTGCGTTTGAGCTTTTTTTAATAATAACTGTATCTCCATCGTTAATACCTGCTTCAATCATAGAGTCACCTTTAACTTTTAATCCAAAGTGATCGTCGTTTTTATTGAAGTCAGCTGGTAAATTTACTTTATCAACTTCTTGTTGTATGGCTTCAATCGGTGTACCTGCAGCAATTGATCCTAACACTGAGATCTTACTAGATTTTCCTGAGTTTTTATCTAACCCACCTTTAATTACGCTTGGAGTAAAGCTGTTGAATAAATCGTGAGCGCTAGCGTTCTCAGGAAGCTTAACAACCTCAAGAGCACGAGCTTTATGTGCTAATCTTTTTATAAATCCCCTTTCCTCTAGGGCTGATATTAGTCGATGAATTCCTGATTTCGACTTAAGGTTGAGTGAGTTTTTCATCTCCTCATATGAAGGAGAAACTCCAGTCGATCTAATTTTCTTATTAATAAAAAGTAATAAGTTTTTTTGTTTTTTTGTAAGCATAGAACAAATCCTGTACATTTATGTTCTACAAAAGTTCTACTTTAATATCAATGCCAAATTAACCCTATATTATAGGCTTATTTGAACGATTTTTTCTAATAGCAAGGTGTTTTCGTTTATATTTTTTAAAAGTGATTCACCAATTAAAAAATTATTTATTTTCGTTTTTTTAACTATTTCTTCGACTTCTTTCTCAGACTTAATACCACTTTCACAAATAATAGGCCCTTCGTGTTTGGCCAAATCCTTATGCAAGTCAAAAGTAATTTTTATATCCGTTTTTAATGTTTTAAGATTTCTATTGTTTATACCAACTATTGAATTCTTAAAGTAAAGTGCTTTTTTTGCTTCTTCCCTAGTATGAACCTCAATTATTGAACTAATATTTAATTCTTCAGCAACACTAAAAATATCTTTTGATGTTTTTTCATCGATAGCAGCTAATATTATTAATATAGCATCTGCACCAAAACTTTTAGCAAGATAAACTTGATAGGGGTCAACAAAAAAATCTTTACATAAAATAGGTAACTTTACCTCGTTTTTTACTTGTTCAATATGTTCTAATTTGCCCTTAAAATAATTTTCCTCTGTTAATATAGAAAGACATGAGGCACCAGATTTTAAGTATTTTCTTGCTATTTCTTTAGGATTATAATTTTCTACTATAATGCCAGCAGACGGGCTAGCTTTCTTTATCTCTGCAATTACATTAATTTTATTTTTTGTTAATTTATCTTTGAAAGAAATGTAATTTTTAAATTCAGATATATTTTTTTTAATTTTATCTAAAGGATGAGACTTTTTATATCTCTCTACACTATTTTTCTTATCGGCAATTATTTTATCCAATATGTTGCTCATTTAACCAATTTAGATAGATGATTTTCTACTTTTCCTGAAAGTATATGCTTTCTTAATTGATCGTAACCTTCCTTAAAAGATTTAATTTTATCTGATACAATTAAACCTGCCGCAGCATTTAAACATATAGCGATTGAAAAATCATTGTCTTTTCCTTGAAAAACTTCTTTTATTTTTTCAGCATTATAATCAGGTTCTTTACCAACAATATTATTAAAATTATTTGCATTTATTCCCATTTCTTTTGGATCCAAAATAAATTCTTTTATACTTTCATCTTCTAATTCAACGACATTTGTCTTAGCGTAGGGAGAAATTTCATCTAGACCATCTTCGCTATTTACTATTAGAGCTTTTTTTAATTTAAGGTTTTTTAGAGCTTCAGCAAAAATTTTAAGTAACTTTTTATCAAATACACCTACTACTTGTCTTTTCACTTGAGCTGGACTACTTAAAGGTCCAATTAAATTAAATATAGTTCTTTTTCCAATTTTTTTTCTTACTGGGCCTACAAATTTCATTGCAGAGTGATAACCTGGAGCAAACATAAATCCAAAATTATAATTATTTATACTCTCTTCTACTTCCTTTGCACTAAGAGATATGCTTATCCCTAATTTTTCAAGAACATCAGCAGATCCGCACTTTGACGAAACAGATTTATTACCGTGCTTCGCAACTTTTACACCGAAGCTCGATAGCAGAAGTGCTGCTGCAGTAGATATATTTAAGGTATTTTTTCCGTCCCCTCCAGTTCCACAAGTATCGACTGTATCATCCGGAACATTAACTTTGTTGGCTTTGTCACGTAAAACATAAACCCCACCAGCTATTTCGCTAGACGTTTCACCTTTAGCAGATGAAAAAGTTAAAAAGTCATAAATTTGATTATCTTTTAATCTCCCAGACATCATATTTTCAAAAGCCCGTTTGCTATCTTCAAAAGAAAGATTCTGTTTATTTTCGAGTTTTTTTAAAATCTCATCCATTGTATTAATATTTTAAAAAGTTTTTAATTAATTTCATTCCTTCTTTTGTGCTTATACTTTCAGGATGAAACTGTACGCCGTGAACATTGTAATTTTTGTGCATAATTCCCATAATCACATTATCTTTTGTTTTTGCAGTAACTATAAAATCTTTACCCAGTGTTTTTTTATCAATTATGAGGCTATGATACCTTGTTCCAACAATATTATTCTTTACACCTTTAAAAATTCCCTTTTTATTATGTGAAATTTTGCTAGTTTTCCCGTGCATAAGTTTTTTAGCTTTTATAATTTTAGCACCAGAGACTTGTCCAATAATCTGATGACCAAGACAAACCCCAAGAATAGGTATTTTTTTAAATAAATCTTTTACAATTTTTAAGCAGTTCCCAGCCTGATTTGGATTTCCTGGACCTGGTGATATCACAATTTTTTTATATTTTTTTTTAATTATTTCCCTTGATGTGATTTTATCATTTCTTACTACATCTACCTTACATCTTAGAGCCTCGAGATAATGATAAAGGTTATAGGTAAAACTATCGTAGTTATCTATTAATAATATTTTCATTTAACGTATTGATTGCAGCAGGGCTTTTGCTTTGTTAACAGTTTCCTCGTATTCATATTCTGGCTTACTATCTGCAACAACCCCTGCACCTGCTTGAACATATATTTTTTTATTCTTGATTAAAGCTGTTCTTAAAGCAATACAAGTATCAAATTCTTGATTTGCCGTAAAATACCCAATACCACCAGCATAAAGTTTTCTTTTAGACATTTCTAATTCATCAATAATTTCCATTGCTCTTATTTTTGGAGCCCCACTTACAGTTCCAGCAGGAAATCCAGATAAAAATGTTTCAAAAAGGGACAATTTATTTTTTTGTTTACCAATAACATTCGAAACAATATGCATAACATGAGAATATTTTTCCACTTTAAATTTTTCTGTAACTTTTACAGAATTTGCTTTGGAGACTTTTCCAACATCATTTCTACCAAGATCAAGAAGCATTAAATGTTCAGATAATTCTTTTGGGTCATTTAATAACTCATTTGTTAATCTTTTATCATCTTTACTATTTTTTCCCCTAGGTCTTGTACCTGCAATTGGCCTTATTGTGACCTCACCATCTACCAATCTCACTAAAATTTCTGGGCTACTACCTAAAATTTGAAAATCATCATAATTAAAATAAAACATAAATGGAGATGGATTTAACTTTCTTAAACTATTATAAATTTCAAGTGGTGGTTTTTTTATATTTGCCTTAAATCTCTGACTTAAAACAACTTGGAAAATATCACCTTTACTAATGTAAGTTTTTGCTTTTCTAACAATTTTTTTGAATCTTGATTTTGTTATGTTCGATTTAATATTAATTTTTCTTGCTGGTCTGTAAAAGTTTGTAGGTAGGGGAATGTTTCCGTAATGGCTTAATTCTTTTAGGTTATTTCCAATTTTATTATATTCTGTTTGATAATCCCCAATTTTTTGATCTTCAAATATATTTTCTATGAAAAAAATTTTACTCTTAAAATTATCGTAAATAATTAAATTTTTGGGTCTCATTAATCTTATATCGGGGATGTTTATATCGTCACTGCAGCTGTTAGGAATTTTTTCAATTAAACGAATAATATCATATGAAAAATATCCAACCAACATCGATGACATTCTGGGAAGTTCTTTTGGAGATTTTACCTTAAAATTTCTAAAAAGTTTGTTTAGATATTTTAAAATGTTTTGTTTTATTATTTTCTTTTTATTAAAATTGTCCTCAATAATCTTATTATTTTTTATATTTATGATTTTATCAGGGTTAAACCCAATTATTGTATACCTTCCTCTAACTTTACCTTTTTCAACAGACTCAAATATGAAACTATTTTTTTTTACTAGAATAAATTTATATAAGTTTTCAATAAATTTGTAATTATTACACCTTAAAGAAAAATGAATTGTTTGGTTAAATTTTTTTTTGTGTAATCTTTTAAATCTTTCTAAATCCGTACTGAGTTTCATTAAAATGAGTTCTCAATTCTTTTAAGGACATTTTTTTTTATATCTATCTTATACTTTTGATTAATATAACTGTCATAAGATTTATATATTTTAGCTACATATAGTTCTTTTGCTTTATTTTGGTAATTTTTATAACTTTTAGAGTTTATATCAATTGTAGGAATTTTTTCATTTACAATTGTCATTAAGTAATTTTCATTTTCATCTGGCAAAACAAAAATCGATCCTGACTTCAATTCAAAAATTCTTTTTAAAGATTTACGATTAAATTTGGATGTATCATCAACATTCTTTAAAGTTAAATTTTTAATCTGTACATTATTTTTATTTGCAAAATCTTTGAAATTGTCTTTTTTAAATGTATTTTCCTCTATATCATTAATTAGCTTGCTTATTTTTTCAATTTGATCAATTAATTTTATCTGATTAATAATTTTTTCTTTTAATCCTGCGCTTTCTAAATTTAAAATTTCTTTTTTACTTTCTTTTAATTCAGCAATATAAAAATTATTATTTTGGTTTATAAAAACTGGTGTATCCAAATTAGAAATTTTGAATATTTCATTTAAAGCCTCATTATTTAAATCTTTAAAAAGATTTCCATCATTTTTCAAACCATCTTGATTAATAAAAGGAGTATTTTTTATATTCGATTTATATTCCGAAGTAAGTTGATCAAAATCTTCACCGTCTAATATTGCATTTTCAATAATATCGATTTTTTTGAAATAATTTTCATTTATAAGTTTATCTCCCATCAAAACTTCCGGTGATAAAGTTAAATATCTAAACTTTTTACGAGTTTCCTCGAAGGAGTCTTTATTTTTCTCAAAGAAACTTGCTATTTCCTCCTCTTTGACTATTTTTTTTTCATAAATTTTTGTAAGACTAATAAATTCTATATCTATCGATCTATTTTCTTCTTTGTAAAGATCGTCAATAATAAATCTCGGTAAATTTAATCCTCCGGAATAGAAGTTTAAAAGCTGACTTTTAATTTCGTTTTCTTTAAGCAGACTCTCATAAAACGGTTTTGTTAATCCATTTGTTAAAATAAACTTTTCATATCTAGTTTCAGAAAATTCCCCATCTTTTTGAAATTTTTTATCATTCGCAAGTTTTCTGAATAATGATCTGTCACTAAGTTGAAATCCCATTTTGTTGCTTTCAATAGCAACAATTTTCTCGCTTATATAGTTTGTTAAAACTCTTTCTAATAAATTTAATTTTCCTACTTTTTCCATCTCTTCATAAGTTATGTTTACTGTACGAAGATAATTAACGAATTCTTGTGTTGAGATTTTTTCATCATTTATTTCAGCTACTATATTTTGTTTACCGGAAAAACTACCACTCATCCCAAATCCCACAATAAAAGCAATAGCTATGAGAGCAATGACGATTTTTCCCATGAATGACGTTGAAAACTTTCTTATTGATGACAACATAATTTTAATTTATGAAATTTAAATTAATTAGTTTAAAAAATCTATATATAAAGTGTTTAATTAAGGCAATGTGATGAAATATTTTATTGGAAATTGGAAAATGTTTGGAATTCCTGGTTCTATCAAAATTTTAGACAGGATTAACAACTATGTTAAAAAAGACAAACCAAGATCTAAAAATTATAAAGTCATTATATCACCACCTTACACTTTGTTAGAAAACTTTGCTAAGTCCTTCAAAAATAAAAAAATTTCAATAAGTGCTCAGAATTGTTTTCACAAAAATAACTACGGTTCTCATACTGGCTTCGTAAGTCCTTACATGATTAAAAAACTAGGAGTTAAGCACGTAATAATTGGTCACTCAGAAAATCGAGAAGCTGGTGAAAATAATCATATTCTCAAAGAAAAGGTTTTAGCCTCTGTAAAAAATAATTTAAATATTATCTTCTGTATAGGTGAAAATAAATACGAGAAAAGAGAAAAATTAACTTTAAATGTTCTTAAAAATCAAATTAGAAAATCCTTAAACAAAAAATATGATTTTAAAAAAATACTGATAGCATATGAACCTATTTGGTCAATAGGGTCAGGTAAATTACCATCAGAAAATGAATTAAGTAATATTATTATAAACTTGAAAAATTTTTTAAAATTGAATTATAACAAAAAACATAATTTTAGAATACTTTATGGAGGATCTGTTGACAGCAAAAGTATACATAAATTTAAAAAAATTAAACATTTAGATGGCTTTTTAATTGGTGGAGCATCAAAATCATCGAAAAAATTTATTGATATAATAAAAAATTTCTATAAATAAGCTCTATGGAAACTATCATTATCGCAGTAAATGTAATTCTAGCAGTCATTCTTATTATACTAGTATTATTACAAAGATCTGAAGGTGGAGCACTCGGTCTTGGTTTATCGCAAGACAATTTTGCTTCAACAAGAACAGTTGGAAATTTTCTAACTAAATCTACAGCGATAATCGCTACTTTATTTATTATTTCCAGTATATCCCTGGTGGTATTATCAAGGGGCGACATAGAGGAAAAAAAGTCAGTAATTGAGAGATTAGAGCAAGAAAAAGATTCTGATTTACCCAAAATACCAGACAGCCAAAAATAAACTTTATTTTTTTAAAAAAATCCCATATAGTAATCTTCCATGGCGCGATATGTATTTGTCACCGGCGGCGTGGTCTCCTCACTAGGCAAAGGTCTCTCCTCCGCTTCTTTAGCGTCGCTACTTCAATTAAGAGGCTTTAAAGTAAGAGTAAGAAAATTAGATCCTTATTTAAACGTAGATCCCGGAACCATGAATCCTTTTCAACACGGAGAGGTTTTTGTAACTGATGATGGAGCAGAAACAGATTTAGATATAGGACATTACGAAAGATTTACTGGAATACCAGCAACAAAATCTGACAATATTACCACAGGTGGAATTTATAGCGATATAATCAAAAAAGAAAGAAGAGGAGATTATTTGGGTGGAACAGTTCAGGTCGTTCCCCATGTAACTGACCGTATCAAAAAATTTATTTCTCATAACGTAAAAAATGAAGACTTTATAATTTGTGAAATTGGCGGAACAGTAGGGGACATAGAGAGTTTACCGTTCTTAGAAGCTATTAGACAATTTTCAAATGATACAGGAAAAAAAAATAGTCTATTTATACACCTTACTTTGGTACCGTATTTAAAAGCTTCTGGAGAATTGAAAACAAAACCGACACAACATTCGGTTAAAGAACTAAGAAGTTTAGGTATTCAACCTGATATAATTATTTGTAGATCCGAAAGAGAGATTCCGAAAATAGAAAGAAAAAAAATATCACTGTTTTGTAATGTTCCGATAGCAAATGTTATTGAAACAGTTGACGTAAAAACTATTTATGAGGCTCCAATTAGCTTTCATAAAGAAAAATTAGATGAAAGAGTTCTTTCATATTTTAATATTAAAAATAAAAAGAAACCTAATTTATCAAGATGGAAAAATATAACCTCAAAAGTTTTAAACCCAAAAACTGATGTAAATATTGGAATTATAGGAAAGTATATAAACCTTAAAGATGCTTATAAATCTTTAGACGAAGCCCTAATCCATGGAGGTATTTCTAATAATGTTAGAGTAAAACTGGAAAGAATTGACTCTGAACATCTAGACCCGAAAAAAATCAAGCCTTTACTTAAGAATATATCTGGAGTTTTAATACCAGGTGGTTTTGGAAAAAGAGGCACGGAAGGTAAAATTGCTGCCATAAAATACGCAAGATTGAATAATATACCTTTCTTTGGAATTTGTTTTGGAATGCAAATGGCTGTTATCGAGGCTGCTAGAAACATGTTGAATATTAAGAATGCATCTAGTAGCGAATTTGGAAATAACTGTACACCAGTTGTTGGTTTGATCGAAGAATGGCAAAAAGGAAAAAAAATTTTCAAAGGTAGTGAAAAAGATTTAGGTGGAACTATGAGATTAGGTTTATACGATGCAATAATCAAAAATAATTCTTTAATTTCAAAAATTTACTCAGAAAAAAGAATTAAAGAAAGACACAGACATAGATATGAAGTAAACATAAAATACAAAAAAGATTTTGAGAAAAAAGGACTTATTTTTTCTGCTTTATCGCCAGATGGTACTTTACCTGAAATAATTGAATTAAATAATCACCCATGGTTTGTAGGGGTACAGTTCCATCCTGAATTCAAATCAAGACCTTTCACTCCACACCCGTTGTTCTCTTCGTTTATTAAGGCAGCTAATCTAAGAAGGAGAATAAATTAATGAACAAAACTGTAAAGTGCGGAAAATTAAATATTTCAAACAAAGGTCCTTTCACTCTTATTGCCGGTCCCTGTCAACTTGAAAATGAAAAACACGCCTTAACGATTGCAAATGAATTAAAAAAAATTACTGAAAAGCTAAGCATTGGTCTTATCTATAAAACATCTTTTGATAAAGCTAACAGAACAAGTTTAAATGGTAAGAGGGGAGCAGGATTAGAAAAATCTTTACCTGTTTTTGACAAAATTAAAAAAGAAGTTGGAATTCCAGTTCTTACAGACATACATACAATTGAGCAATGTGAGCTTGTATCAAAGCATGTTGATGTTTTACAGATACCAGCTTTCTTATGTAGACAAACAGATTTGCTAGTTGCTGCTGCAAAGACTGGAAAAGTTATTAATGTTAAAAAAGGACAGTTCCTTGCTCCCTGGGACATGACTAATGTCACAAAAAAAATTGAGCAATCAGGAAATAAAAATATTTTGGTAACAGAGAGAGGTGCGAGTTTTGGCTACAACACTTTAGTATCCGACATGAGATCATTACCTATTATGGCAAAGATTGGTTACCCAGTTGTTTTTGATGCAACTCATTCAGTTCAACAGCCTGGCGGTATGGGGGAAAAAAGTGGAGGTCAAAGAGAGTTTGTAGAACATTTGTCTCGAGCAGCAATAGCAGTTGGGGTAGCAGCAGTTTTTATGGAAACTCACGAAGACCCAGACAATGCTCCATCTGACGGACCTAATATGGTTCCATTATCGCAAATGCCAAAACTTTTAAAACAATTAGTTGAGATAGATAGTCTTATAAAGAATGGCAAAAATTAAAAAGATTATAGGTAGACAAGTTTTTGACAGCCGAGGTAATCCAACAGTTGAGGCAGAATTATTTTCAGAAATTGGTTCTACTTTAGCAATTGTACCTTCAGGTGCATCAACTGGAACACATGAAGCTTACGAATTAAGAGATAATGAAAATAACGACTACTTAGGCAAAAGTGTTTTTAAAGCGGTAGAAAATATAAATGGTCCTATTTTAAAAGCTTTAAATAATATTGACACAAAAGATCAAAAAAAAATTGATAAAATATTAATAGAATTGGATGGTACTGAACAAAAGAAAAGATTAGGTGCAAATGCATTATTAGCAGTATCAATTGCCGCAATCAAAAACGCTGCATTAGAAAAAAAAACTCCACTATTTAAGTTTATAGGAGGTAATGCCGTAAACAAACTCCCCATCCCTATGATGAATATAATTAATGGAGGGGCACATGCAAATAATTCTTTAGAAATACAAGAATTCATGATTAGACCAGATGGAGCTGAAAGTTTCAAAGAGTGCATGAGAATGTCTTATTTGGTTATTCAAAAATTAAAAAAAAATTTAGAAAAGATGAATATTTCAACGAGTGTAGGAGACGAAGGTGGTTTTGCGCCCTCTTTAAGATCTGATGAACAGGCAATAGAATTCATTATACAATCAATTGAATCCGCGGGTTTTGTTCCAGGTAAAGATATTTCAATATGCTTAGATGTGGCAGCAAATGAATTAAAAAAACCTAAAAACGTTGAATACTTTACAAACTTATTAAATAAATATCCTATAAAATCAATTGAAGATCCTTTTAGTGAAGACGATTGGAAGTCGAGTAGCGAGCTCACCTCTCAAACAAATATTCAGATTGTCGGTGATGATCTCTTTGCTACAAATTTGAAAAGATTAAAAAAAGGTATCTCAGAAAAATCTGCAAATGCAATTCTGATCAAACCAAATCAAGTTGGTACTGTCAGTGAGACATTGGATGCAATCAATTTAGCACATGAGAATAAATTTCAGACTGTGATCTCGCATAGATCAGGCGACTCAGAAGATACATTTATAGCTGATTTAGCTGTTGCGACAAAATCATCACAAATTAAAACAGGCTCATTATCAAGATCTGAGAGAGTATCTAAGTATAATCGCCTTATAAGAATCGAAGAGGAACTTGGAAATTCCTCAAAAATAGCTAAAATGTAATAATGGAGTTTTTAAAAGTTTTAAAAAGAAAAAAACTACTTTTTTTAAATATTTTTTTTCTATTATATATATCTATAAATCTTTTTACTGGTGAAAGAGGTTTAATATCTTATTTTGAGAAAAAAACACTATTAAGCAATCTAAATAATGAAAAAGGACTATTAGTTGATGAACTGCAAAGTATTGAAAATAAAAATAACTTATTATCTAACATTCAAAGCTATGATTTAGTTGATACTTTGATCAGAGAAAAATTTATGTACGGAAAAAAGGGGGAGGTACTAATTAAAACCAATGACTAAACCACGTCACCCCGAAAAAATAAATAAACCTTACAACCCAATTAAAAAAAAACCTAATTGGATAAGATCTAAAGTTCTTGATACCCAGACATTTTTTAATACCAAAGCAATCGTAAATAAAAACAATCTTCACACTGTCTGCCAGGAAGCTAATTGTCCAAATATTACTGAGTGTTGGAGCAAAAAACACGCAACATTCATGATTATGGGAGATACTTGCACAAGGGGATGTGCATTTTGTGATGTGAAAACTGGAAAACCAGGGGCACTCGACTCTTTTGAGCATCTTAAAATTTCAAAAGCTGTTAAGGAATTGAATTTAAATCACGTAGTTATTACTTCAGTCGATAGAGACGATCTTGAAGACGGAGGCGCTGAACACTTTAAAAATGTGGTTGTAGAAACTAAGAAAAAAAATCCTAATACAACTATAGAGGTTTTGACACCAGATTTTTTAAGAAAAGGAGATTCATTTAAAAAAGTTTTAGAGGCAAATCCCGATGTGTTTAATCATAATATAGAAACTGTTCCTAGTTTATATTTACAGGTAAGACCAGGTTCAAGATATTTTGGATCTATTAAATTATTGGAGTCCGTAAAAAAAATTAAACCAAATATGTTCACAAAATCAGGAATAATGGTTGGTTTGGGAGAAAATAAAAATGAAATCCTACAGGTTATGGATGATCTAAGAGTTGCTAATGTCGATTTTTTAACAATTGGTCAGTATTTACAACCATCGCCTAAACACTACCCACTTCAAAGATATTATCATCCTGATGAATTTAAAGAATTAAAAGAAATTGCGTTATCCAAAGGATTTTTATTAGTTGCTTCATCACCTTTAACAAGATCTTCATATCATGCTGATGAAGATTTTAAAAAACTAAAAATTAAAAGAGATGAGCAACTTAAATGCCAACAGCTTCAATAAAGAAAATTATTCCTTGTAATAAAAACGACTTAGTAACAATGATACTAGATATTGAAAAATATCCTGAATTTGTTCCTTGGTGTTTATCAGGTAAAATTCATAGAAAAGAGGACAAGCCAGATATGATTGAAATGGAGGCAGATTTAACTGTTGGAAAAAAATTTTTAAATCAGACCTATACTAGCCACGTTACCTATTATAAGGATAATGGAAAAATTTTAGTAAATAATATTGGTGGACCACTGAAACATCTAGAAAATAAATGGCAAATAAGAGAAATTAACAATCAAAGCGAAGTTCACTTTGAAATTGATTTTGAAATTAAGAATATTGTATACAATATGATAATGCAAAAATCATTTGATCTTGGATTAAAAAAAATTGCTGATGCTTTTGAGGAAAGAGCAATTAAATTATATACAAAAAAATGATTACAACATTATTATTTACAACCTTATTTGTTATTATTTGGTATTATCTTAGAGACCTTATCAATTATTATAAAACTGGCGATCCAAATGAAAATAATCAAAACTACTGGATGTTTTCATACGATTTCAAAGACGACAAAGACTTTAAAAAATATTGGGACAAGGACATTCAATCTTTAAATCAAAGAAAAAGGATAAGAAATAAATTAATCTTTTTATTGTATATTGATACTCTTATATTATTTTTACTTTCAAATCTTATAGTTGCTAAAATGATGATTTTTATATCAAACTAGATGAGGTCTTTGATTAATTTTAGGGACTTTCTTACAATAGCTTTTTGAATATAAGTTCTTCCTCTATTATTAACAATATATTTTTGAGCTTTAACTTTTTTACCTTTCTTTAAGCCTATGTAAACTAAACCAACTGGCTTATTTTTACTCCCACCACCAGGACCAGCAATTCCTGTAATCGATATTGAAATATTGCTTTTTGCAATTTTACTAAGATTATTAACCATAGATAAACAGCACTGAATACTTACGGCACCATACTTTTTTATAATATTATTGGGAACCTTTAAAATTTTATTTTTTGATTGGTTTGAATATGTAACTAAACCAAATTTAAAGACTTTGGAGGAGCCACTTACTCCTGTTATAGATGAAGAAAGCAAACCTCCTGTACAAGATTCTGCAATAGCTAAAGTTAATTTTTTTTTCTTTAAAGATTTTACTAAATTTACGCTAATTTTTTTCATTGAAGTAAGTAAGTTTTACCAACCATGAATAATATTAAACATAAAACAACATAAATACCTGCTAAAATATCATCAAATAAAATTCCAAATGTATTTTTGAATTTTCTATCTACATAATCAATTGGAAAAGGTTTTAAACCATCAAATACTCTAAATAATAAAAAAAACCAAAAATATATCTGAAGGGCTTCATAAGCAGTGTAATTTCTATCACCATGAAAGATTTCAAAAAGTATTATTGGTATAGATTGACCAACAAACTCATCAATTACAATTTCCTGTGGATCCGACTCTTTGAAATTTTTTAATGAAGAGGCTATTGCATAATATGAATAAACCAAAATAATTAGTAATAAAATTGTTACTACAAAAACTGATATTTTTAAAAAATAAATAATTATAAAAAGAAATAATACCGTAAATAACGAAGCCCAAGTCCCTCTATATTTTTGAACAGAGTTTCCAAAAATTAAAAGGGTTACAAAATAGTAATTAAATTTATTAATCATATTTTACAATGGACACAATCACTTCGGTAGCTATAGCTTTTTCTTTTCCAATAACACCCAATTTCTCAGTTGTCTTTCCTTTTATATTGATTTGGTCTTTTGAAATTTCACAAATTTTAGAAATATTATGAATCATTTTGTTTTTATGTTTCTTTATTTTTGGTGTTTGAGCGATGATATTAATATCGACATTATTAATAATATATCCATAAGAGCTTATTTTCTTTAAAACTCTTTTCAATAGAATTGTTGAGCTAATATTTTTAAATTTTTTATTTTTATCTGAAAACATTTGACCTATATCACCCATTTTACAAGCTCCTAAAATTGCATCAGTAATAGCATGAAGAACAGGATCACCATCAGAATGGCCGAGTGTTCCTAGTTTTGATTTAATTTTCAATCCAGCAAGATAAAGCTTTCTTTTTGGAACAAGTCTATGAACATCAAAACCAATTCCCATGCTTGTTTTAAGATTAATATAATTTTTTAGCATCATCAGATCATTTATATTTGTAATTTTAAAATTATTTTTTTCTCCATCAATAAACTGAACATTTTTCAATGGCTGAACTAAAGATAGATCGTCATCTTTATAAAGTGATTTATTTTTTATATGAAGATTAAATATTTCTTTAAATTTGAATGATTGTGGCGTTTGTGTTGAAAAAAAATTCTCTCTGGGTAAATTTAGTACAAATCTGTCAGCAATTTTTTCTTTAAGTGCATCATGAATTGGTATTTTAGGTATTACAATATTTTTCTTTGAAGTTTTAATGATTTTTTTAATGAATTTTATTGAAAAATTAGGTCTCGCAGAATCATGGATTAGCACATTGCTACATTTGAAATTATTCTTTTTTATGTATCTTAAAGCATTTAATGTTGATATTTGTCTCGTTTTACCCCCAATTACTTTATGAATATTCTTATGACCTATTTTCTTTAAAAATCTCAAATGTTTTTTTTTAACAACAACAATAGTTTCTTTAATCTCTTTTATTTTATTAAATTTTGTTAAAGAATGCTCTAAAAGGGTTTTTCCAGCGATTTTAACGAATGGTTTTGGGATTTTAGAATTAAATCTTTTACTATCTCCAGCCGCTAATAAAATTAAGCAAAAACTCATTATATTAATTTACCTCATATTTATGTAAAATGTTAAGTATTTAAAATGATTAATACCATAAAAAATTTTAAGTGGTTTTTTAGCGTTTCCTTTTTATGTGTAATACTTGGGGTATTCACATTTATAACATTTATAAATCAAGGTTTCCTTTTTTTAAACGAGGATAACCTTCAGTATTTATTAATGTTAGACGTAACACTTTTATTAATTTTTTTGCTACTTTTAATACAAGAAACCTCAAAATTATACACACAATATTCAAAAAAACGTTCTGGATCAAAAACAAGCATTAACTATGTTTTGCAATTTTCATTATTTGCATTTTTACCATCATTAGTTATTGCTATATTTTCATTAGTTTTATTTAACGTAGGTTTGCAAAAATATTTTGATAAAAGAATTACTTCTGCAGTTAATAATTCTTATCAAGTTGCAAAAAATTATATAGAGGAGACTCAAAAAACAGTTGAGACAGACATCTATTTAATTAGTCAAGATTTAAATAGATATTCACAAACTTTCTTTTCTAGTCCCAAAAGATTTTCAAATATAGTAAGGGCTCAAAAAAATTTGAGAAAAGTCGATGATCTATATATTTTTGATAGCTCTGGTACAGTGCTACTTGCAGATGTCAGTAATCCAGAGGAAGAATTCCCGATCCCCTCAGAAGAGATTTTTGAAAAAGCCTTAGAAGGTAACCCTGTTTCAGTAAATCTTTCTAAAGAAAACAAAACTGCATTTATTATAAAGCTTGGTAATTTTATTGATACATATCTTTATATTTCAAAAAATATTCAACCTCAATTACTTCAATATTTAGATGAAACAGAACAGGCAGTAAATTTTTATTATACTGTCGAAAATAATAGAACCGGAATTAAAATAACTTTTGCAATTATTTATATAATTATTGTTTCATTATTGTTATTTTTAACTATTGTTCTTGCTGTAACATTTGCACAAAGATTAACAAAGCCTATAATTAATTTAATATCTGCCTCAAAAAATATAAGTGCTGGGAAATTAGATAGTAGAGTACCCGATATAGATGCAGATGAAGAAATTAAGTCTCTTAATCAAAATTTTAATAATATGATCGAGAGATTAAAAAAACAACAAGACAAACTTTTAGTCGCAGAAAGGTATTCTGCATGGGAGAGTGTTGCACGAAAACTTGCACATGAAATTAAAAATCCC
The DNA here is from genome assembly GCA_902567495.1 of uncultured Pelagibacteraceae bacterium. Classification (GTDB taxonomy): domain Bacteria; phylum Pseudomonadota; class Alphaproteobacteria; order Pelagibacterales; family Pelagibacteraceae; genus Anoxypelagibacter. The sequence continues at coordinate 182,313 of CACFMO010000001.1, read as the reverse complement.
TTAACACCAATTCAGTTATCAATAGATAGTTTAAAAGAGAAATATTCAGATCAGCTAAAAGATAAAAGTAAGAACTTTGATAACTATCTAAGCACAATTAATAGACAGATTAAAGATATCGAAAAATTGGTTAATGAATTTTCAGATTTTGCAAGAATGCCATCTCCAATATTAAAAAAGATTAATATTTCAAATGTTGTTGAAAGAGCAGTAGAATTTTACAAAATGTCAGATAAAAATTTGAACTTAAAAGTAGTCATCGATAAAAAACAAAATTTTAATATTAAAGGTGACAGCGACCAGCTCTACAGAGTTTTTTTAAATCTTATAAAAAATTCTATTGAAGCAATAGAGGAAAAAAAACAAAAAGATAAGAATTTACAAGGTAAAATTGTTGTAGAAATTGACAGAAATAATGAATATATAGTGATCAAAATGCTGGATAATGGTCCTGGTTTCAACGATATAAATAATATAACTAAACCTTATTACACCACTAAAACAAAAGGTACAGGATTAGGTTTGCCAATAGTAAGTAAAATTATAAATGAGCATAATGGTGATGTTAACTTTCTTAAAAAAACATCTGGGGCAGTAATCGAAATATATTTACCTGCTATATAATGAAAAATGAAATTTTAGTTGTTGATGATAATTTTGATATCAGAAATCTGATTTCAAATATTCTTAAAGACAAAAACTTTATTGTAAGAGAAGCAGCAAATTTTGACCAAGCGTCTTTCGAAATAGATAAACAATTACCCGATGTAGCTGTTATTGATGTTAAATTGGACAAAGGAGACAAAGACGGTATTGATTTACTAAAGAAAATAAAAAAAATTACAGATTTAGTACCAGTTATTATGATTTCAGGTCATGCTAATGTTGAGATGGCAGTAGAGTCTTTAAAACTTGGGGCATACGAATTTATTACAAAACCATTTGCTACTGAGCAATTGTTAAATTTTATAAATAGAGCTCTAGAAAATATTAAACTTAAAAGGGAAAACCTTAAATTAGAAAATAAAATGTTTCACTCTTTCGATTTAATTGGTGAAAGCAATCAAATTTTAAAAATAAAAAAACTTATAAGTAAATTATCCTCAACAGATAGTAGAGTTTTAATTTCTGGTCCTACAGGTTCTGGCAAAGAATTGGTTGCAAGAAAAATTCATAAAAATTCCAACCGTTCAAAAAACTCGTTTATTGTTATGAATGGGGCCTTACTTCAATCTGATAATTATGAAAATGAGTTATTTGGTTCTGAAAATAAGGATGGAAGTGTATCTTACGGTTTTCTTGAAAAAGCATCTAATGGAACTTTATTGATCGACGAGGTTTCTGAAATACCACTTGATACACAAGCTAAAATTTTAAGAGTTTTAATTGATCAAAAGTTTAAAAGAATAAATGGAACTAAAGATATAAATGTTAATATTCGTATTATTTCCTCAACTTCAAAAGATCTTAAAAGTGAAGTTACAATGGGAAATTTTAGAGAAGATTTGTATCACAGGATTAATGTTGTCCCAATTGAGATACCAAAATTAAGTTCAAGGCCAGATGATATACCAATTTTAATAAAGTATTTTCAAAAGAAAATATCTGAAATTAATGGAATTCCTGAGATAAATCTAAATGTAGATGAAGAATTACTTTATAGTTACGATTGGCCGGGAAATGTCAGAGAATTAAGAAATTTAGTTGAAAGAATATCTATATTATCTCAAAATGAAAATAAATCTAATATAACAAGATTATTAAATGAGATATTAAATAAAAATTCGACGCAGAATTTAAGTGAAACCACAACATCAATGTCGTATCCACTCAAACAAGCAAGAGAAAATTTCGAAAAAAACTATCTTTTAAATCAATTGAGAAAAAATAAAGGTAACATTTCTAAAACAGCAGAGTTTATTGGCATGGAGAGATCAGCGCTTCATAGAAAACTCAAATCTCTTGGTATAAAAGGTATAAATTAATAATGAATATAATTATCTGTGGTGCCGGTATGGTCGGCTTTTCAATAAGCAAACAACTTTCTTCACAAGGTCATTCCGTAACTGTGATTGACCAATCCTCAGAGGATATAAAAAAAATTAATGATACACAGGACGTAAAAGGTATTGTGGGAAAGGCCACTTTACCATCTGTTCTGGAAAATGCAGGTGCAAAAGATGCAGACATGATTATTGCAGTTACTCGAAATGATGAAATCAATATGATCGTATGCCAAATTGCTAGCTCATTATTTGATATTTCCAAAAAAATAGCAAGGATTAGATCGCAAGAATTTTTAGATGGAAAGTGGAGTAAGTTATACAGCAAATCAAACATTCCAATTGATGTGATTATTTCGCCCGAGCGTGAAGTTGCTAAATCATTATATAGAAAGCTTGAGGCACCAGGAGCATTAGACAATGTTCCTTTTGTAAAAGACAAAGTAAAGTTACTGGAGATATCTATCGATAAAGGATGTCCAATTATCAACCTACCCTTAAAAGATTTAACAAAAAAATTTCCTGAGTTTAAAGCTCATATTTTTGGAGCCCAGAGAAAAGACTCTTTTGTTTTTTTAAAAAAAGATGATGTAATGAATGTCGGTGACAAAGTGTATTTAGTAGTAAGCACTGATCAAATTAATAAACTTTTATCTGTTTTTGGACACGAAGAAAAATCGGCACAAAAAATTCTTATAATAGGTGGCGGAAATATTGGTTTGCATTTAGCAAAACTTTTAGAGGGTGCAGATGGTTTAAGAACAAAAATAATTGAAAAAAATAAAAGTAGAGCTGAGCTTTTAGCCAGTGAACTTTCTTCTTCAATTGTAATCTGTGGTGATGCCTTAGATGAAAAGATTCTTAAAGAAGCTAATATTGAGGAAGTCGAGACAGTTTTTGCACTAACTAATGATGATGAAGATAATATCATGGCATGCGTACTGGCAGAAAAATATACTCCTTCTAAAAGAACCATAGCTATAATAAATAAACACAACTATAATTTACTTCAAGAGTCATTGAAAATAGACGATTTAGTTGATCCTCGAATGACAACTGTATCAACAATTATGAAACATGTTCACACAGGAACTATAGATACAGTTTATTCTTTATTAGATGGAGAATACGAATTTTTAGAAGCTAAAATTTTAGAAACTTCAGAACTAGTTGGTAAATCTATTAAAGATTCTAATTTACCCGAAGAGGTAAGAGTTGGGGCAATAGTTAGAAAAAGTAAAGTTATGATGCCAAAATCAACATCAGTTTTTGAAAAAAATGATATTGTTGTACTTTTATCTAAAAGAGACCAATTAAAAGAAGTTGAAAATCTTTTTAGTATAACTTCCTAAAATAATGAAACTAAAGCCCTGTATATACTATTTAGGTCTAAGCTGTTTTCCAATTTCAATAATGGCTTTACTAAATATTTTTTATTCTTTTTATTTTGATTACTTACTAAACGTACAAACATACATTGCTGTTTTATTTTTATCGTTAATTGTAGGATTTAATCTATATAATTTTGGAAAAAAAGAAAAAGAGAACATCAATATTTTTGAGCAAATATTTACTATTTTACTTATTTATTTTTTAATAAGTTTTTTTATTCAAATACCTTTTTACTTTAGCGAATATAAAGTTTCTTTTTTAGAATCTTATTTTGAAAGCATCTCTGGATTAACAGGCACTGGATTTACTATTTTTGAAAATATAAGGTTTTTGGACGATCCTATATTGTTGTGGAGATCCTCTTCTCAATGGATAGGGGGGCTTTATTTTTTAATATTTTTAGTTCTTATTTTTTCAAATAAACAATTAAATTTTAAACTTTTAGATTTAACCTATAACCAAGAAAATAAAATAAATTTTGCACCAAATCTACGAATAGTTTCAACAAGAATTTTTTTTATTTATTTGACACTAACGCTTTTAATTTTTGTAATCTTTCTACTATCAGGAATAAGATTGTTTGACGGCCTAAATTTAACAATGACCGTTATATCATCTGGCGGTTTTCTCCCAACAGACTCATTGGATAATATTATTAAAACAAATTATCAGTCACTTTCTCTATCTTTAGGATTTTTAATATCAATATTAAATTTTTATCTACTTTATAATTTATTCTTAAAAAGAGAAAATTTAAAAGATCATAAAGAAGATTTCTATATAATAATTAGTATTTTTGTATTCACTATGATTTTTTATTTATTAAGTGATTTTAATATTTTTCAATCGCTATTAACCGTTTTAAGTAGTATTGGTAATTCTGGCATAAGTATAACATCAATACCAAATAACTATGGTTTATACTTCATAACCTTAACAATAATTGGTGGTTGTGTTTTATCTTCAACCTCTGGAATTAAATTTTTAAGAATTTATATTTTGGTGAAAGGATTTTTAATAGAAATATACAGGCTTGTTCAACCTAATGTAATATTAAACAATAAAATAATGTTTACTGATAAGAAAATTACGAACGAAATTATTAAAATATCCTTTCTAGTCTTTATCTTATTTTTTATAAGTATATTTCTTTTAAGCGGTATTTTATTAGTTGACTTTTTAGATTTTGAAAATTCCTTCAAATTATCAATTTTAACCTTAACAAACACAGTTTCGTCAGATATTTATAGTATGGAAAAGATCGAATTTGTGAATTTGTCATCATTTTCAAAAATATCAATTATTTTGTTCATGGTGATTGCTAAGGTAGAAGTAATTTCTATTTTTATATTAATACAAAAAGTTTTTATTAAAAATTAATTATGAGTAAAATATTAATAATTGGAGCAGGGGCAATGGGATCAGCTTTTACTTTTCCATGTATTGATAATAAACATGACGTCACACTTATAGGATCTCCATTAGAAAACGATCAAATTGATAATTTAAATAAGGACAGTTTTCACAAAAATCTTAATTGTAAACTTTCAGATAAAATTGTATTTTTAAATTCTAAAAGTCTTAGTGAAGAAATTAAGAAAAAATACGATGTCGTTGTTTTAGGTGTAAATTCAAATGGGATAAATTGGATTTCAAGTGAACTTAATTCCTCAAATTCAAAAACACCGTTACTTTTACTTACTAAAGGTTTATCAGTTAAAAACAACAAGCTGGAAATATTATCAAATTTATTTAAAAATCCTAATGTTTCAGCTGTAGCAGGACCTTGTTTAGCTAAAGATTTATCTAAAAGAAACAAAACAGGTGTTGTTTTCACTAATAAAAATATTTCTTCAGCCGAGGCCATTGGTAAGCTAGTAAAAACCAGTTATTATTTTATGGATTATTCTGACGATATTGTTGGAGTTGAAATGTGTGCTGCAATAAAAAATTTTTATTCAATGGTTATCGGTTCTGCAAAAGATCTAAACACAGCAGCTATATTGATGCAAAAATCTGTTATTGAGATGGGAAAATTTATTAAGCTATTTGGTGGTTCAGAACAAACGGTTTATGGATTAGCCGGCTTAGGGGACTTATATGTCAGTATTGCGGGCGGAAGAAACCGTAAAATGGGACAACACTTAGGTGAAGGCCATTCATATTCTGAGGCAAAGAAAAAGTTTATGCCAAATGATACAGTTGAAGGTGCTGAATTAGCATTTGAAATAGGACCAAAAATTTTAAAAGACCTATCTAAAAAAGATTTTCCAATTATGTATTCACTTGTAGAGTCTATTTGTAAGGATAAAAAATTTGTTATTAACTTTTTATAACAAGCCTATTTACATTTTAATTACTAAAATAGTTGTTGATGAAATCATTAAAGCGGATTAAAGAATACGAAGTGAATCTATAAATGGTAAAAATTGGAATTAACGGTTTTGGAAGAATAGGCAGGCTAATTCTCAGAGCTTTATTAGAGAATTACAAAGATAAAATTCAAGTTGTTGGTATTAACGATCTTGGTTCTATTGATACGAATGCACATTTAATAAAATATGATAGTACGCACGGAACTTTGCCACATGATGTGAGCACATCAAAAGACGGTTTTAAAATTTTAAATCAAAATATAAAAGTTTATGCTGAAAGAGATCCAGTGAATTTACCCTGGGGTAAAGTTGGTGCTGATATTGTTTTAGAATGCACAGGATTATTTTTGAATAAGGAAAGTGCAGGTAAACATTTAAAAGCTGGAGCAAAAAAAGTTATTATATCAGCTCCCGGAAAAGATGTAGATTTTACAATTGTGCAAGGAGTAAATAGTAAAGATTTAAAAAAAGAGCATAATGTTATTTCCAACGGATCTTGCACAACAAATTGTTTAGCACCTGTTGCAATGGTTTTAGAGAATAGTTTTGGTATTGAGTATGGATATATGACTACTATTCATAGTTACACAGGAGACCAAAAATTATTAGATACTCTTCATAAAGATTTAAGAAGAGCAAGATCTACTGAGGGAGCAATGATACCTACATCAACAGGAGCTGCAAAAGCAATGAGTTTAGTTTTACCTAGTCTTAAAGGAAAACTTGATGGCACGGCCATAAGAGTTCCAACTCCAAATGTCTCTTTAATTGATTTTACATTAGTTACAAAAAAAGATGTTACTGTTGATAGTATAAATGATGCTATGACAAAAGCTGCTAATGGTGAGTTAAAAGGTATTCTTGGAATTAATAAACAGCCATTAGTTTCAAAAGATTTTAATCACGATGCACACAGTTCAATATTTGACGTTACCCAAACTCAAGTTGTCAAAAATAAATTTAGCAGAGTACTATCTTGGTATGATAATGAATGGGGTTTTTCAAATCGTATGTGTGATACATCAATACAAATATCAAAACTTATTTAATAAATGGAAGTAGTAACAAAAATTGCTCCTATAGCGCTTGCACTAATAATGTTGGCTCTTGGATTAGGCTTAACAGGTCAAGATTTTTTAAGAGTAGTAAAACAGCCAAAAGATTTTTTAGTTGGATTAATTTGTCAGTTAATATTACTTCCAATTATTGCTTTTCTACTACTTAAAATTTTTAATTTACCTTTAGAGATTGCTCTTGGTGTAATGATTATTGCTGCAGCTCCCGGTGGTGTAACATCTAATGTACTTACAAAATTTGCAAATGGAGATGTGGCTCTTTCAATTTCATTAACAGCAATTATAAGTTTAATCAGCATTATTTCGGTTCCATTTATTGTATTTAAATCTGCAGAATTATTAGAAATTGCAGAAATTTCAAAAGAAATTTCTATGATAGGAATTTCAATGAAAATGTTTTTAGTTGTAACTCTTCCAGTACTTATTGGGATGTTAATTAGAAAATTCGCAACAAACTTTGTTATGTCTAAATCACAATCGATTGAGAGAATTTCAGTTCTTTTATTTGTAATTGTTTTTGCTGCTATATGGGTTGAAGAGTTGGAGAACATAATGGGTTATATTAAACAAGCAGGATTAATTACTTTAGTATTAAATATTGTCATGATGTTTATCGGCTATTATGTTGCAAAGTTTCTTGCAAGTGGAGTTTCACAAAGAAAATCCATTTCACTTGAGTGTGGACTTCAAAACGGAACTTTAGCTGTATTCGTAGCCAGTCAGCTCTTTAGTGATATAGCATATTTAATACCAACAGCTACTTACGCGATAGTGATGTTTATAACTTCTATAATTTACGTTTTTATTGTTAGAAAAATTAATTAAATTTTAAATCTAAATACAGAGCTGCTGACCAAGAAAAGTTATTAGCTCCTAAACAGTCGCCATTTTTAAAATTGTAGTATTCATGAAACTTTTTATTTTCTAATAATTCTAAAGTCTTATTTTTTAATAATTCAGAGAAGTTCTTATCTTTATTAATTAAACCTTGATAAATTATCCAATTTGAATTTATCCAAACAGGACCTCTCCAATATCTTGTTTCTTCGAAAGTTTTATCTTTAGGGTTTACAGTTGTAAAAAAATATTCTTTCTGTGAATTGTATTTCTTAAGTTTGCTTATAATTTTATTATTAATCTCTTTATTCTCAAGGTCGGCAAATAGTATAAAATAATTAGAAATAGCATCTACTTTTATTAAACTGTGATTCTTAAAGTCGTAAGAAAAAAAACTTTGCTCCTCATTTTTATAAAATTTGATCAAACTTTCTTCTGATAAAGTAATTTTATTTTCAAGATCACTAAAATTTAAATTAAATTTTTTTGCTACCTTAATCAGATCTTTTGTAGCTCTTATTACTATTGAATTAAAACCAATATCAATCACATTAAACATCGACTCATTTACAATTTTATTTGGATTATATTTATTTTTTTTAAATTGATTTAATAAAGTTATATAAGCATCGTAATCCTTTTTAAGAGGTCTGTTTTCACTTTTTGAAACATTTAGATCTCTTCTTTCATATTTCAAATTTTCTTCAATTTTCACTTTATCCAAAGGACTATCCCAAATGGGAGAGTTATCAAGTCCACTTTCCCATGGGTGAATAATTGAAACTAGACCAATTTTATTAGTATCTCTGTAATTATAAAACCAGTCTAAATATTTTTTTAATTTTTTAATAATTGTTTCCATTCTTTTCATCTGGCCTTGGTCTAGTTTATTTTGGTCTACAATATTTTTAACTATCGTTGCAATTATTGGTGGTTGTGTAATTCCTGAAGAAGGTATTTTATTACCGCATTCCCATGTTTTGTGATTTGGAAAATAACTTTCATCATTATCGTGAAAAAGAATATGAGGTACCATTCCATCATTCCATTGGCCCGTAAGAAGTGTTTCTAATTCTTTAATCGCATAATCTATATTAAAATATGAGTACCCCAAGGCTATGAAAGCCGAGTCCCAATTCCACTGTGCAGGATATAATTTATTGTTTGTAGGAAGAGTGTAACCAGATCTTCTATTATTTTTTAAAACTTCTTTTGCAATTTCGATTGTTTCCTTCATTAACCTTTAACGCTTCCTGCGGTTAATCCACTTACAAGATATTTTTCAAAATAGACAAAAATTAAAAGAATAGGTAAAGTTACCACAACTGAGCCGGCCATTAAGTATTGTCTAGGTGTTTCAGCATCACCGGTTAAATGATTAATAGCTCTGGATAATGTAAAAGATTTAGGATTATCTAAAAACATCAAAGAAAATAAAAATTCATTCCATGCAATCATAAAAACATACAAAGCAACCGATGCTATTGCAGGTAAACTTAAAGGGATTATAATTTTAATTATTATTCCAAACCAATTTTGTCCATCCATAAGACCAGCATCTTCAATTTCTTTTGGAATACTTTTGAAATATCCTTGAAGCATATAAATAGCGACAGGCAATGTTGTTGCTGTATAGACAATAAGAAGCCCCTCAATTGAATTTCTTAGTCCTAACTGACTAAAGACGGTATAAAGAGGTATTACTAAAACAATGGCGGGGAACATGTATATAATTAATATTGAGGTTGACAAAAAAGTTTTGCCAAAAAAGTTTAATCTAGCAACTGCATAAGCAGCTGGAATTGCAAATATCAAAGTAATAATTACAGTTCCTATTGAAACTATAGAACTTGTATAAATGTATCTACCAAAGTCATATGTTTTAAAAATTACTAGGTAAGATTTAAATTGTTCAGAAATATTTTTTGTAAAATCAATACTTAAATCTAAAGGGTTATATAACAACGCTGCTTGTAACTTAAAGCTTGTTACAAACATTAAATAAAATGGGAACAAAATGATAAAAGCAAAAAATACAATCGCAAATAAAGACAAGAAGTCAAAAACGATTTTTTCAGATACAAAATCTTCTTTAAGATAACTTAAATTGTAATTCTTTACCCTATTTGTAAAAAATAAACTTATTAAAAGAATTCCAACATTATACCAAATTGGAGCACTTTCATTTATAGCAATATAAACAAAAGTAAATATTAATGGTAGCACCAGTATTTTAATTAGATGATTAATTCTCTTACCAATAAAAACAAGTGATAAACTTAATAATAAGGCTAAAAGAAAATTTATATTAAAACTTATTTCTGTTAATTTAAGTCCTTGAAGAGTTGCCATTATTTTCCAAATTGAACCTATTAATGTCAGAAAAATAGAAGATATAAATAAATAAATTACTAATGGTTTATATCTCATTTGCACGCTTCCCGATTAATTTGAAATAAATAATCATAAAAATTATTAATAACATAACTATAACAATTGAAACCGCTGACCCCATTCCTATGTTAGAAACAGCAAAACCTTGTTGGTAAACATTTATTGGCAAAGTTCTTGTTCCTGATGCACCCCCGGTTAAAAGAAAAATGTCTTCAAATTTATTAAAATTCCAAATAAACCTAATCATAAATAAAATAGATAAAATTGCTGTTATCTGTGGCAGAGTAATATTAATAAATTTTCTTAGTGGACCAGCACCATCCACCTCAGCAGCTTCATACAAATCTTTGGGTACCGCCTGCAATCTCGCAAGAATAAACAAGAAGGCTAGGGGAAAATATCTCCAAATCTCAAACATTATCACTGTAGTTAGTGCTAACCTTAATTTAATGTCAAAACCTAAAAGATTTAGCGTCATATACTTTTGACCTAATAAATTTATCGGTTTATCAATAATTCCAAAATTAACTAACAAAGCATTTAAAGTTCCACTATTTGGATCTAACAATAAAGTCCACGTGTATGCTAATGCAACAACAGGTCCGACATATGGAAATAGCAGAATACTCCTCATAAAAGTTCTACCATAAAACTTTTGATTTACTAATTGTGCTGCAAACATACCAAAAATGATTGCACCAACTGTTCCAAAAAAAGTAAAATAAAAAGTAGTCAGTAATAAATCTAAAAATTCATTTTCATTAAAAACTTGTTTGAAGTTTTTTAAAGTAAATTTGGTTGTTAATAAAATATTGTCAGCATCACCAGAAAGTTTGGGTTTTTGAGATTTAATAGTATTTTTATCAATTACTTCATTATTAATATTTTGAATAATAATCTCAAAATTTTCTCTATATTTAGCTTCCCAGTTTCCAAAATCACATTTAATTTTTTTTGATTTAAATTCGCATCTTGAATCAAGTTCAACAGGTTCAATGTTTCTTGGTAAACTATCTGAAAATTTAATATTATTAATATCTTCAATTAGTGAACTGTTTCTTAGTCTATAAACTATTTTTAATTTAGTTTTATCTTCAGGAATACTTTTTACTATCTTTTTTGCTCTTGGCTCAGGAATCCTAATATCTTTTAATTGTACTTCTTTAAAACTTATCCAAATATTTGCAAAAATCGGAAATAATACTATGGCAAATACTAAAAATACCGCTGGTAATAAAAGCGTGTAAGCTGTTCTTTTTTCTATTTTTGATAATGTATCATTCATATAAAAAGCGGATAATATTATATTACCCGCTTTTTAAAAATATTTTTACTAAAATTTAGCTAATTCAGCGTTGATTTTATCAACTGCTTCATCTGCTGAAATTTGATCATCAATAAATTCTCTTGTGATTCTATTTAAGAATTGTGCATTGATGATTTTTGATGCTCTAGAAAGTTCACCTTCTTTAACACCCCATCTGTTAGCAGTATCTAAACCTGCTACAATGTTATTAATAACATCACCAGAATAAAGTTCTGTTAAAGGTTTCTTTCTATCAACACCAACTGGAAGCTTACTCCAAGCTTTTGTAAACGCAGCCGGATCACTAGCATTTCCTCTTCTTACAGGAAATTTACCTTCTGGTGCGATAGATAATGTAGCTGTGTAACCTTCATCCATTGAGTATTCGATGAATTTTTTAGCTTCATCAGTATCAGCATCAGCAGTAATACCAAAGTATCTAACATCAGCCCAAGCAGCACCTTTTTTATTATCTGGACCACTAAAGTTCGTAATAAATCCAGTCTTTGATGCTAGTTCTGGTGATGTAGGATCGCTATTTATTGTTGGTGGAGCAGAGTCTCTAAGACCAGCTAATTCATCCATAATAAATGGTGACCAAATAATCATTGGTGTTTTACCAGCAAAGTAAAGTGCTCTAGATTGCTTCCAGAATAATTCTCCTGGAGGGCTCGCTTTAGCAAGCTCTTTGTAAAATATTAAAGCATTTTTAAGTTCTTTACCTTGTTTTCTTGTTCCACCTTTTTTAACAAAATTAACTCCATTAGCTAAAAGCACATGTTCTAGTACTTGGCTCATAAAGTTTTCATCTGTTTTAGTAGCGGCAACGAAACCAAATCTGTCAGCATTAGATAAAGCTTTTACAGCTTTAGAAATGTTTTCATAATTTGTTGGTGGTTGAAGATTAAATTCTTTGAATAAATCTTTTCTGTAAACAACCATCTGTGTCCAGCCATCAACTGGTACGGCAGCGATCTTTCCACCTTTTTTTGCCATGTTAAGTGCACCTGGAGCAAAAGTATCTTTGCCCAAAGATTTAACAACTGCGTTGTTAGCATTAACATCTAATATCCCAGCTTCTGCCCATGGTAATACGTACTGAAGTGTATGATAGATCACATCAGGTAGATCACCTGCAGCTGCTGCAGCTGTGGCTCTTTTTCCAAGATCTTTTTCTTCAACAGGAATTACTTCTACGCTAATACCTGACTTGGCTTCAAAAGCTTTAGCCATTTCTTTCTGCTTTTCCATTCTAGCCGGCTGTACTTCAGTCGTCCAAAATGTAATTCCGGCATAACTCGAGTTTGCCAAAAATACCAAAGCAAAAAGATAAATTATTACTTTTTTCATTTATCCCCCTAATAATTTTATATATAAACGAGAAAACCTACCAAATCTGTCGAGAATGAAAACCCTTTAAAAAAATTATAGATGCTATCGAATTTTTCTATTACTTTAATTTTTAAGTATAAATAAAAATTAAAATCTAAAGTTAAACCAGAAGTTGTATGGCTACTATCGAATTAAAAAATATTGAAAAATCCTTTGGTGCAAACAAGGTCATAGACAAATTTAACATTAAAATTAATCACGGCGAATTTATTGTTTTAGTAGGTCCATCAGGATGTGGAAAGTCGACACTACTAAGAATGATTTCTGGTTTAGAGTCAGTTGATGAAGGTGAAATACATTTAGATAAAAAAATAATTAATAATTTAATTCCATCAAAAAGAGGAATTGCAATGGTTTTTCAATCATATGCTTTATACCCGCACATGAATGTTTACGAAAATATGTCATTCGGATTGAAAAATGAAAAGCTTGATAAAAACGAAATAGATAAAAAGGTAAAAGATGCAGCAAAAACTCTTCAGATTGAAGATCTTCTTGAGAGAAAACCAAGACAACTTTCTGGTGGACAACGACAAAGAGTAGCAATAGGACGCGCAATAACGAGAAACCCTAAATTGTTTTTGTTCGATGAACCGCTTTCAAATCTTGATGCTGCTTTAAGATCAGAAATGCGTGTAGAAATTTCAAAACTTCATAAAAAACTTAGTACGAATATGATTTATGTTACACACGATCAAGTAGAGGCCATGACTCTAGCTGATAAGATTGTTATTTTAAACCAAGGAGTAATGGAGCAATATGGATCACCAGATGAAATATATAACAATCCAAATAATATTTTTGTAGCAGAATTTATAGGGTCACCGAGAATGAATATTTTAAAAATTGATAAAGGAAAAATTAAAAACGGAAATACAATTAATATTTTTAACAGCGATATCCAGTTTAATGGTTATAAATTTAATGATGATATTTATCTTGGAATTAGACCTGAACATATTAAGGCTGATAATTCTCAAGATATAAAAGCCAAGATTAAGATTGATCTTATAGAAAATCTTGGATTTGATAAGATTATATACTCGTCTGTAGATGGTGAAGAGTTTAGAATAAAAACTTCAAGCAATATAGATAAAAATCATTCCCAAATATCATTCTCTAAAGAAAATGTTTATTTCTTTGATTCAAATAAAAATAGGATCAAAAATTAGCAGCCTTTAAAGGACGAAGACATATTCTTAAGTAGTTCAGAATACATGCCTTTACCTTTGTCTAGGGTTGCTCCCAGAGGATCTAACACACCAGTTTTAATATTTGTATCCTTTGCAATTGTTTTTATAATTGATGGATTAAACTGTGGTTCTGAAAAAATACAATTAACTTTTTCATGTTCAATAACTTCTCTAATTTCAGCTAATTGTTCAGCACCAGGTAATACATCTGTATTAACAGTTAACGCCCCAAGAATTTTAATTCCAAATCTATTTTCAAAATATTGATAAGCATCATGGAAAACTACAACTCTTGAATTTTTATTTAAGTCTTTTTTGATGGATTTTGTTAACGCGTCTATATCAGAAATAGCTTCTCTAGAATTAGCTTTGTATTTTGCGCTGTTTGCTGAATCAAGCTTAACTAATTGATTTGTAATTTCTTTAATAATCACTTTGGCGTTCATTGGGTCTAACCAAATGTGCGGATCGTGTTCTCCGTGAGCATGTCCCTCGTGACCGTGATCATCATGTTTATCCTCTTTGTGTTTATCCTCTTTGTGTCCATGCTCTTTGTGCTCTTTGTGACCATGATCGTCATGTTTATCTTTTTTATGTCCATGATCGTCATGTTTATCTTTTTTATGTCCATGATCATCGTGCTTATCTTCTTTATGTCCATGATCATCATGACCTTCGAAAATATTTTTTTCTCTAAATTTTAATTTTTTAATTCCTTTTAAATCCATTAATTCTACTTTTGTTGCTTTTTTTGCAATTGAATCTAATGGTTTTTCTAAAAATGCTTCTAAATCTTCACCAACCCAAATAATTAGATCAGCGTTTTCAATCATTTTTGCATGTGATGGTTTTAAGCTAAAACCGTGTGGTGAATTATAACCATCTACTATTACATTAGGTTTTCCAACACCATCCATTACGTATGCAGCCAAAGAATGTATTGGCTTAATCGAAGTAACTACTTTAACGTCTGCAGACACTGTGCTGTTAAAAGAAAATATAGATAAAAATAATGTAATAAATAGGGTTCGTTTCATGTTGCTCCTTAATTTGTTATAATATAACGTTTGTTATAATATTACATTTTGTTAATCAAGAGTTTTATTATGGAAAATAAAAATAAAAAAATTCTCTTAAAAGTGGAAAACGCTAGCTTTTATTTAAATGACAAAGCATTAATAAAAGAAGTTTCATTAGAAATAAAACAAGGTGAAATAGTTACTTTAATTGGCCCCAATGGATCAGGCAAGTCGACCACAGCGAAAATTGCTCTAGGTATTTATAAAAAAATAGAAGGTAGAGTAAGAAGATTTACTGAAAGAATAGGTTATGTACCACAAAAAGTTTCAGTAGATTGGACGCTTCCTATTAGAGTAATTGATTTTATGTCGTTAACTGAAGATTTAAAAAATGATCAAATTAACGTTGCTTTAAATTTAACAGGGGTTGATCATTTAAAAAATAAAAGCTTGAGT
Organism: uncultured Pelagibacteraceae bacterium; assembly: GCA_902567495.1. GTDB lineage: Bacteria > Pseudomonadota > Alphaproteobacteria > Pelagibacterales > Pelagibacteraceae > Anoxypelagibacter. The sequence continues at coordinate 166,870 of CACFMO010000001.1, read as the reverse complement.
AATTTATCTGGCGGTGAATTTCAAAGAGTTTTAATAGCAAGAGCTATTGCAAAAAAACCTGAACTTTTAGTATTAGATGAACCAGTACAAGGCGTTGATTTTAAAGGTGAAATTGCATTGTATGAATTAATTAAAAAAATATCAGAAAAATTAAATTGTGGAATTCTTTTAATTTCACATGATCTTCATGTTGTAATGTCAGCAACAGACTTTGTTATATGTTTAAATGGACATGTATGTTGTTCAGGGAAACCTCACACAGTAGTTAAAGATGAAAAATATAAAGAGTTATTTGGGGACAGAGCTTCAAATATATTATCTTTATATGAACACGAACACGATCATTCACACTCAGCAGATGGATCAATAGATCCAAAAAAATAATTATGTTTGATGATTTTTTTACTAGAGCACTGATAGCGGGGATAGGAATCTCACTTGTAACAGGACCGCTTGGATGCTTTGTAGTTTGGAGGAGATTGTCTTTTTTTGCGGGTACATTGGCTCATTCAGCACTATTAGGTGTTACCATGGCTTTATTTTTTGAAATTAATATTGCGTTTTCAGTTTTTATAATCTCTGCGGTCTTAGCAATTTTGTTATTACAATTACAAAAGAAAACAAAATTACCAAATGATGCTTTATTAGGTCTATTAGCTCATGCCTCATTAGCTGTTGGACTTGTAGTTATAGGTTTTTTAACTTCAATTAGATTTGATGTAATGGCCTTGTTATTTGGAGACATTTTAGCTGTAAATCAAAATGATTTATTGGTTATTTGGCTTGGTGGAGGTTTAATACTAATTGTTCTTAAATTAATCTGGAAGCCATTATTTGCATCAACGGTGAATTATGAATTATCAGAAGCTGAAGGTATGAAACCAGATAAATTTAATGCAATTTTTACAATTTTAACTGCAGCTCTTATTGCCATCTCAATTAAAATTGTAGGACTCCTTTTGATAACCGGCATGCTTATTATTCCTGCTGCAACTGCAAGAAATGTTTCTAATAATCCTAAACAGATGGTTATTTTTTCAGTAGTATTTGGATTGATATCTGTTTTAGTTGGTTTGTTCACATCATTGAAAATTAATTCAGCTTCAGGACCATCAATTATAACTGCTACATTATTATTATTTATATTATCACTAATAAAATTTAAAAAAGTTTCAGATTTGAAAAAGTAAAATGAAAGTGTTAAAATAATTTATGACTCAGAAACAAGAACAGCTATCGAAAAACCAACAAATTGTTCTTAATATAATTGAAAAGGCAAAAGGACCACTTAAAGCTTATTCAATACTTTATAACGTTCAAAAAAGGGGAATTAAAGCACCCCTCCAGGTTTACAGAGCTTTAGAAAAGCTTATTGAAATAGGAAAAATACATAAAATCGAAAGCAAAAATGCTTTTATTGCTTGTAAAAATTCTGATTGTGAAATTTCAAAAGCAACAGCATTTTCGATTTGCAATAATTGTGAGCACGTTAAAGAAATTAAAAATACCAAACTTTCAAAATATTTAAGTAATTTTGTAGATAATTCTGGAATGAAATATAAGAAATATAATTTAGAATTTTTTGGTTTATGTAAAGATTGTAAATTAAAACAATAATTTCTTCAAAAAACCCTTATTTTACTTACATATAAGATTCACTTTTTAGTTGTGTTCCGGTTACATTAACTTTTTATACATGCTAGTTTTTCGCAATTATTAATTAATAATTAAGGGGGAAAAATGAGACTATTTAAGTTAATAGTTGCTCTGTTTACTTCGATCACTATCACAAACGCTGCTAATGCTGCAGAAGTTAAAATGGCAAAAGCAAACTGGGATACTGGTTATTTCCAAGCTGAAATATACAAACAAGCTTTGGAAGCGATGGGACACACAGTAACTGAACCTAAAGCTATCAAACCTTCAGTATTTTACGTAGCTGCAGCTGCGGGAGATCTAGACCTATGGGTTAATGGATGGTTTGGAACTCACGATGGTTACATCAAAGAAGCCAAAGGAAAAGTTAAAACCGTTGGTTACGTGATGAAAAAAGGCGGATTACAAGGCTATCTAGTTGATAAAAAATCAGCTGACAAGTATGGAATCAAAAGCGTAATGGATATTAAAAATAATGCTAAAGCATGGGACTCTAATGGCGATGGCAAAGCAGACATGGTTGCTTGCCCTCCAGGTTGGGGTTGCGAAAAGCAAATTACAAAACACTTTGCTGAACTAGGCTTAGGTGATTTTATTAATCCAGTAAAAGCTGACTACTCTGCTTCAATGGCTGATGTAGTTGCTAAATACAAAAACGGAAAACCAGTATTATTTTATACATGGACTCCGAATTGGACTGTTGGTGCTTTAAAACTTGGACAGGACGTTGTTTGGATAGAAGTTCCTTACAGCGCTACTAAAAAAGTTAGCGTAGATAATGCAACAAAATCTAAAATTAATATGGGTTTTGGTGCTGATGACATCAGACCAGCTGCTAACGCAGATTTCTTAAAGGCAAATAAAGATATAGAGAAGATGCTTAAAAAAGCATCAATTCCTCTAGCTGATATTGCTGCTCAAAACATGAAAATGAATGCGGGCGAGAAAAGCGAAAGAGCAATCAAAAAGCATGCTGCTGAATGGATCAAAGCTAACCAAAGTACTTTCAATAGTTGGATTAAATAAGTTGCAATTATAAGTTCAGTGAACTTAAAACTTGCACCTTCTGACTACGAAATCTACATTCCAATAGCAGAATGGATTGAAAGAAATATTAAAGAGTGGCTGTTTACACAACGGCCGCTCTTTAAGAAGTTAGCCGCACCCATTGATGCTACTCTCGAAGGATTAGATACTCTATTTAATTGGATACCCTTTCCAATTGTCATTTTAATTTTTATTTTTTTTGCCTGGAAAACTAACGGAGTAAAATTTGCTTTTTTTGCAGCTCTAAGCTTAATCGCTATTGATCTAGTTGATTTATGGAAAGAAACTATGACAACACTAGCTATGATTTTTACTGCTGTTATCTTTTGTATGATTATTGGAATACCATTAGGTATTGCTGCGTCCAGAAGTAGAATATTCGAAATAATTTTAAGACCTATACTAGACATAATGCAAACCATACCTAGTTTTGTTTACCTTATACCTGTTGTAATGTTATTTGGTGTTGGTTTAACACCAGGAGTGGTAGCAACTATTATATTTGCATTACCACCAGTAATCAGGCTAACAAATTTAGGAATAAGACAAGTAGGTAAAGGATTTAAAGAAGCAGGTGCTAGTTTAGGATTGTCAAAATTTAAAATTTTACACAGAATTGAATTACCGCTTGCACTTAAGACTATTATGGCAGGAGTAAACCAAACATTAATGCTAGCTTTATCAATGGTAGTAATTGCAGCTCTAATTGGAGCTGGTGGTCTAGGTTTAACAGTTTATGTTGCCCTTGGTAGATTAGATATTGGTGCAGCAGTAATTGGCGGTACAGGTATCGTAATATTAGCAATAGTTTTAGACAGAATAACTCAAAAAATCGTTCCACAAGATAATATTAAAACTAGGTAATATTATCGATCAAATTTAAAATCTTTAATTTAACAAAATGACATTCAAAAAAGACCTTATTACCGGTTTATCTAAAAAAAACAAAAGAATTCCATCAAAGTATCATTATGATTTACAGGGAAGTAAATATTTTGAGAAAATCACAAAACAAAAAGAATATTATCCTACAAGAAAAGAAAAAGAGATACTGAAAAAAATTTCTAAAGAAATACCTAAACTGTTTAATGGCAAGCTATCGTATGTTGAACTTGGAAGCGGAGCTATAGATAAGATAAAATTATTAATTAATAAAGATGTCAAATATTATGTTCCACTCGATATATCGTTAGATTATGTAAAAAAGTCAGTAAAAAAACTTAAAAAACAATATCCAAAAATTAAAATAAAACCCAAAAAAATCGATTATTCTAAGCAATTTAAAATACCCAATCTTAAAGAAACAACTAAAGTGTATTTTTTTCTAGGTTCCTCTATTGGTAATTTTTACAACAAAGAGGAAATTAATTTTTTAAAAAAGTTAAGAAAAAGTATAAGTAAAAATAACTATTTATTCATTGGTGTTGATCTTATTAAAAACAAAAATACCCTTGATAAAGCATATAATGACAAAAAAGGGTATACAGCTAAATTTAGTTTAAATTTAATCAATATTATAAATAGAACACAAAAAACTAATCTAAATATTGAAGATTTTTATTACCATGGATATTACAATACTAAATTAAGATGTATTCACGGTTTTTTAGTAAGTAAAATTAATCAAAACTTTAAAATTGGTAATAAAAGATTTTTTTTAAAAAAGAGAGAGAGAATTTTAGTCGAGATTTCAAATAAATTTACTGTGAAATCCTTTACAAGATTAGCTTTGAATACAGGTTGGACCACCGAGCGAGTTTGGTTAGATAATCAAAAATATTATTCTCTATTCCTACTAAAATAGTCAGGTATGCGACGTTTTTGCCATTGATAATCATTATCACTTATGTGATAATCATTCTCAAATGGAGAAAACTATGAATAAGTTAATTAGAATAATTGGGCTAGCTATTGTTGGTTTGTTTTCAACTTTACTAGTTGCAAACTCAGTTTTCGCAAATGAAGTAAACGTCTTCAGTGCGAGACATTATGACTCTGATGTTCAGCTTTATGAAAAATTCACGGCAAAAACTGGAATAAAAGTTAATGTTGTGTCTGGAAAGGATAAAGCTTTACAGAAAAGAATTAAAGAAGAAGGGAAGGACAGTAAAGCAGATATTTATATAACTGCAGATGCTGGAAGATTAGGAGCTTTTCAAGCTGAAGGAATGTTTCAAAAGGGAGCAAGTTCTGCAGCCTTAAAAAAAGTTGTACCTGCTAATTTTAGATCACCTTATTGGGTTGGAATAGCAAAAAGAGCAAGAATAATTTATTACAATCCAAAAACAGTAAATCCTTCATGGAATATGAGTTATCAAGATTTAGCTGATCCTAAATACAAAGGTAGAGTAGTAATTAGAAAATCAAGCAACATTTATAATCAGTCTTTAGTTGCATCACTTATTAAAAATAATGGTGAAAAAAATACAGCAGCATGGGCCAAAGGAATGGTAAATAACTTTGCTAGAAAACCAACTGGTAACGACAGAGCACAGATATTAGCAGTAGCTGCTGGAGAAGCAGATTGGGCTGTAGCAAATACATATTATTTAGCTTTAATGTTATCTGGAAAAAAAGGTGCCGAACAACAAGCAGCAGCTAAAAAAGTAATGCCTTTCTTCCCAAATCAGGACGGAAGAGGTACGCATATGAACATTAGTGGTGGCGGTATATTAAAACACGCGCCAAATAAAGCTAATGCAGTTAAATTGTTAGAGTTTCTTCTAACCCCCGAAGCTCAACAACATATTGTTAACAATACTTTTGAGTATCCAATGATACCTGGTGTTAAGGCAAATAAATTGATTGCACAATTTGGTTTAGATTTTAAACAAGATCTAAAAACAAAAGTTTCTAATTATGGAAAACTCCAAGCAAAAGCTTTGAAAGTAATGAACGAAGCTGGTTGGTAATTTTATAATAGAATAATTTAGTCCCTGGACTCCTCCGGGGACTAAATTTAGGAGGAGAATTGATAAAGAGGATAAATTTTTGGGTTATTTTTGCGTTTTTAGTACCTTTACTGGTAGCCATACCTATATTTACAGTTTTTTTAAGTTTTTTCGATACAACAGGAAATTATTTAGATCTTTTAAAAGACACCTTTCTTTTAAAGTATTTAAGTAATTCATTTTTAATTTTATTAGGTGTACTAACACTAACTTTTATATTTGGTGTAACTTCAGCTTACTTTGTATCTTTTTATAAATTTCCTGGAGTGAATTTTTTTAAATGGGCATTGATATTATCTTTTGCTGTCCCAGCTTACATTTATGCTTATTCTTTGGTTGCTTTTTTTGAAAATTATGGGACTGCATTTAGTATATTAACTTTTTTATTTGGAGAAGGAGATTACAATAAAAATATACCTAAATTTGATGGATTAATTGGCTCTATGTTTTCAATTTCTTTCTCTTTGTTTGGTTATGTTTATGTTCTAACAAGGGCTTCTTTTGTATTTCAATCTCATAATCTTATAGAAGTGGGAAAAAATTTAGGTTTATCATCATATGAAAGTTTTTTTAAAATTATTTTACCCTCTGCAAGACCTGCAATAGTAGTGGGGTTATCCCTTGTTGCTATGGAAACCTTGTCAGATTTTGGTACCGTAGATTTTTTTAGTATTTCGACATTAACTACGGCAATTTATAATGCCTGGATATCTTTTGATGATTTAACAACCGCAAATCAATTATCGTTTGTTTTGTTATTTTTTATCCTTCTATTGTTTGTTCTTGAAAATTTATCAAGAAAAGGGGCAAAGTATCATCAAAATTCAAAAGGTAATAAGCCTATTCCTAAAATTGAGCTTGTGGGTAGTAAATCTATTTTTGCGACGTGTTTTTGCTCAATTTTATTTTTCTGTAGTTTCGTTTTTCCAGTTTCACAAATGACTTATTGGACAATAAAATTTCCAAAATATTTTCAAGACATTAATTTTTGGTCACTAAATATGAACACATTATTATTAGTATTTTTATCTAGTTTATTCTTGATTACATTTTCATTTATGACTAATTATGGAAATAGAGTATCAAAAAATAAACTAATTAGTTATTTATCTACTTTTTCAGTATCAGGTTATGCTTTACCTGGAATAATCTTAGCTGTTGCATTTATAACGTTTATTTCTTGGTTCAGTGACTTGCTAAGTTCAATTTTTGGATTTAATAGTTTTAAAAATGTATTTATTGGATCTATAGTTGGTCTAGTGATTGCGTATTTTGTAAGATTTTTTTCACTTTCTTATAATGGAATTAAATCTGGTTATTCTAAAATAAACAATTCAATCGATGAAAATGCATATCTTCTTGGATATTCAAAACTAAAAACATTCTCAACTATTCACTTACCCTATTTAAGAACCAATATCTTACTTGTTGGTGTTTTGATAGCTTTGGAAATTATTAAAGAACTTCCAATCACTTTAATATTGAGACCTTTTAATTTTGAGACGTTTGCAACAAAAGCGTACTCATATGCTGCGCAAGATTTATTAGAAGCAGCTGCTTTTCCATCTTTATGTCTAATTATATGGGCTAGTATATTTATATTATTTATTTCTAAATATATACTTTCTGAAAAATAAAGTTATATTACATCCAAATGAGTTCAAATTTTCTTGAAATTAAAAACGCTACTTTTGTTGCAAGTAAAAAAAACAAAATCGATAATGTATCACTAACAATAAAAGAAAAAGGCGAAATCGTATGTTTGCTAGGACCATCTGGAGTTGGAAAGACCACCATTTTAAGAACAATTGCAGGTTTGCAAGATTTAAAATCTGGAGAGATTAATCTTAAAGGAAAAACAATATCTTCTGAAAATTTTAATCTAGAACCTGAAAAAAGAAATATCGCTATGTGTTTTCAAGATAATTCTCTATTTCCACATTTCAATGTTTTAGAAAATATTAATATTGGTGCAAAAAGAAAAAATGGCTCAAAATTTAATTATTCAGATAAAGACTTAATTAAAATTCTTCATCTTGAAGATATACAAGAAAAATATCCTCATCAAATTAGCTCTGGTGAAGCCCAAAGAGTTTCATTAGCGAGATCCTTGCTTTCTAGACCAGATTTGCTTTTATTAGACGAACCATTTGCTAATATCGATACAAGTTTAAAGGAGGAGCTACAAAAAAAAATTAAAGATATTTTGAAAGAATTTAATATTACAACTATTATTGTAACACATGATTCACACGAAGCTTTTTTTATGGGTGACAAGTGTGGAATATTATTAAATCAAACCCTTAAACAGTACGATATTCCTTATAATATTCATCATGAACCTAACTCTTTAGAAGTGGCTAAATTTTTAAATAGAGGAGTCTTCGTTGATGTTAAAGTTGTCGAAACAGACTGTGCAGTACATAGTTTAAGTCATCCAATATTAGGTGAAATTCGTGGAAAGTTAGTAAACAATTTTCCAGCTGGATCTAAAGTTAAACTATTATTACAACCAGAAGATTTAAGACATGATGATCAAAGTAAATTAAAATTAGAGGTTGTTGACAGAAAGTTTAGAGGCACAAATTTTATTTACACATTAAAAACGAGTAGTGATGAAAAAATCCCAGTATTTGTTCATTCTCATCATATTCATCAACATGAGAAATCTGAAAAATTTGGAATTAAAACTCCAATTTTTATTGACCACCTGGTATGTTTTTAAGTAAGTATATATATTTAAATTAGGGCGCCCTTAGCTCAGCTGGATAGAGCATCGGTTTTCTAAACCGAGGGTCGTAGGTTCGAATCCTTCAGGGCGCGCCACAACACTCAAAGATTGATTAAATCACTATTTAGACTAATTAGTATTAATTTTATCTAGATAAAGTATACTTTAAATAACCCTAATATGATCGTGTCATTATTAGACGCCACTTTATCATCTTGAAGAACTAATTTTAATCAAACATAATGATCAAAATTACATTCATTTGTAATTTATTGTTAACAATAAAAAAGGGGATAAATAATGCTAAGAACATTAAAAACTTTGATGTATTTGCTTACCTCTGTTGCTTTACTAGTAAGTTTCGAAACTGGAGCAATGGCTGCAAAGAAATCAAAAACTCTTAAAAAAACTCAGAAGATGGGTTTTGTAAGATGTGGTGTATCTCAAGGTCTTCCAGGATTTTCTAATGCTGATGCATCAGGAAACTGGACTGGTGTTGACGTAGATCTATGTAGAGCTGTTGCAGCTGCTACACTTGGCGATTCTGGAAAAGTTAAATTTTTTCCATTAAGCGCAAAAGAAAGATTTACAGCACTAACATCTGGTGAGATAGACGTCTTATCAAGAAATACTACTTGGACATTATCTAGAGACGCTGACATTGGTTTAACTTTTGTTGGTGTAAACTTCTATGATGGTCAAGGTTTCATGGTTAGAAAAAGTTCTGGTATTACATCTGTAAATCAATTTAAAGCAGGTGTATCAGCTTGTACTAACTTAGGTACAACAACAGAGCTTAATATGAGGGACTTCTTTAATTCTAAAGGAATTAAATATGAACCTGTAACTTTTGAAAAAGCTGACGAAGTCGTAGCTGCATATGATGCAGGAAGATGTGATACGTACACTACAGATAAATCTGGTTTAGCAGCTCAAAGAATTAAATTGAGCAAACCAAATGATCATATAGTGTTACCAGAAACAATTTCTAAAGAGCCATTAGGACCTGTTGTAAGACAGGGAGATGCTGTTTGGGAAGACATTGTTAGATGGTCACTAAACGTTATGATCGAAGCAGAGGAGTACGGTATAACATCTGCTAATGCTGACAGCATGAAATCTTCAGATAATCCAGCAGTAAAAAGATTAGTTGGAGCTGAAGGTGAATTAGGAGCAGCATTTGGTCTAGATAACGACTGGAGCTTAAGAATTATCAAGCAAGTTGGTAACTACGGTGAAAGCTACAAACGAAATATAGCTGATACTGGAATTTTACCAGACAGAGGTCCAAATCAACTTTGGACTAAAGGTGGTATACTTTACGTTCCACCAGCAAGATAATTGCTAATTAATACTATTAAAAAGAAAGGGCTAGATTTATCTGGCCCTTTTTTTTATACATAACGAAAGATGAATCATAAAATTAAAAGCATTATTCCTCAACTATTAACACTCTTATTTGTAGTGGCTGTAATTGGTTTTTTTACTATTAACGCTCAGTTAAACATGGATGAGAGGGGTATTGATTTTGGTTATGGTTTTTTAAATCAAGAATCATCATTTGATGTTCAATTTTCATTAATTGAATATGATGGCTCACATTCTTACGCAAAAGCTTATTTAGTAGGACTTTTAAATACAATTTTAGTTTCAGTATTAGGTATTATCTTTTGTACAATAATTGGTGTCATTATTGGTATAGCCAGGTTATCGCCTAATTATTTAATTAGAAACACTGCTGCCTGGTATGTTGAATTTTTTAGAAATGTCCCTTTACTATTACAAATTTTTTTCTGGTACTATGCTGCTTTAAGGGCGTTACCTTTACCCGAAAATACAGAACCTCTTTTTGGTGTTACTTATTTAACGGTTAAAGGCTATTACATTCCTCGTTTAATATGGGAAAATTTTGATATTTTAATTTATTCAATTTTAGCAGCGATAATTTCCATTGTGTTTATAAGAAATTACGCACGAAAATTACAAGAGGAAAAGGGTCAACAGCTTCCAGTTCTTTTAATTTCAGTCGGATTGCTGTTAGTATTTCCTGCAATAACATTTGTAACTGGAATGGTTCAATTGGAAGTTGCACTACCAGTTTTAAAACAGTTGTCAAAAACATCTTTTATTTATGCAGAAGGTTTAAGTGTTCCACCAGAACTACTAGCATTGGTGCTAGCTTTATCTTTATACACTGCAACGTTCGTTGCAGAATGTGTAAGAGCTGGTGTTCAGGGAGTTAGCAAAGGTCAAAAAGAAGCTGCAGCCTCAGTGGGTCTAACACCTAATCAAATACTCAAACTTGTTATAATGCCTCAAGCTTTAAGAATTATTATTCCACCAACAACTAATCAATATTTGAATTTGACTAAAAATTCATCATTAGCAGCTGCTATAGCATATCCAGATCTAGTTTTGGTTTTTGCAGGAACTGCATTAATGCAGACAGGCAGGGCAATAGAGATAGTATCAATTACAATGTTAACTTATTTAACTCTAAGCTTGGCAATATCTTTATTAATGAATTGGTATAACAAAAGAATAGCAATTAAAGAAAAATAAAATGATTAATATTAATGTATTAAAACCAACCAGTGCTAATTTTCAAACCTATTTATATATAGGCTCAGGCCTTATTTTTATAAGTATTTTTGATGTTATTTTAAGAAGCTTTTTTAATATTAATTTTTCAAATTCTTTACCAGGTATTTTAAATTTCTTTTTACCATTGATAATTGGTTTAGTTGGATTCCAAATGATAAGACTTGAGTATTCAGGTAATAGAATAGTTGATAAAATCAACCAAAGTGTAAACAATAATACATTCAATGCAGGACTTACACTTTTAATTATTTTCCTTACCCTTTTAATTATACCACCAGCTTCTAACTGGATGATATTTGAAGCAACTATATCAGGCGATACTAAAGAGGCATGTGTGGCTACAGAAGGTGCTTGTTGGACATATATTAAAGTTTGGTTCAGAAGATTTATGTACGGTATGTACCCCAATGACTTTCATTGGAGAATCAACACAGCCTTTATCTTCCTAATAGGTTTTGCATTTGTAGGTTACTTTATGAGGGGTAAATTAAAGAATTACATTACTTTTTATTATGCAATTCTTTATCCAATAATCGCTTTTTTAATTATTAATTTTTTAATTTCAGGTGGATCATTTGGCTTAGAATGGGTTGAAACTAATGCATGGGGAGGTTTGTCTTTAACATTTATAGTATCTTTCTTTGGATTAATTTTTTGTTTTCCACTCGGCATGATTTTAGCGCTTGGTAGAAGATCTGAATTACCAGTAATCAGATATATTTCAATTGGTTATATAGAATTCTGGAGAGGTGTACCATTAATAACTGTTTTATTTATGTCCTCAGTAATGTTTCCAATGTTTCTACCTTCAGACGCTTTTGTAGATAAACTTATAAGAGTGATTGCTGCAATTATTCTTTTTGAAGCCGCTTATGTTGCCGAAGTTATTAGAGGTGGATTACAGGCACTACCTAGAGGCCAGTATGATGCTGCTAAATCTTTAGGAATGGGTTATTGGAAAATGCAAATTTTTGTAATTTTGCCTCAAGCATTAAAATTAGTAATACCTGGAATTGCAAATACATTTTTAGCTTTAGTAAAAGATACGCCTTTAATTTTTGTTGTTGGTTTATCTGAAGTTGTTGGAATGCTTCAAATGGCAAAAACAAATCCTAAATGGCTTGGATATGCCATGGAAGGCTATATATTTGCCTCTATATTATTCTGGGCAATTTGTTATGCTATGAGTAGATATAGTCAATATTTAGAATTAAAATATAAAACAGAAAGATAAAATGTCAGAGACAATTATACAAATGAAAGAAGTCAATAAATGGTTTGGCGACTTTCAAGTTTTAAAAGATATAAATCTTGACGTTAAGGAAAAACAAAAAATAGTTGTTTGTGGACCCTCTGGTTCTGGAAAATCAACATTGATAAGATGTATTAATAGACTCGAAGAACATCAAAAAGGACAAATAATTGTCGACGGTAATGAATTATCTGAAAAAACAAAAGATATAGAAAAGATTCGAGCAGAAGTAGGAATGGTTTTTCAACAATTTAATTTATTTCCACACTTATCAATTTTAGATAATTGTACGTTGGCTCCTATATGGGTAAAAAAAACACCAAAAAAACAAGCTGAGGAACTTGCTATGAAACAATTAGAACAAGTTCAAATAGCAGACCAAGCTGCAAAATTTCCAGGACAACTTTCTGGAGGACAACAGCAAAGAGCAGCTCTTGCAAGAGCTCTGTGCATGGAACCAAAAATTATGCTTTTTGATGAACCAACATCAGCTTTAGACCCTGAAATGATTAAAGAAGTTTTAGACGCAATGGTAAATCTTGCAAAAGCTGGTATGACAATGATCGTGGTCACTCATGAAATGGGTTTTGCCAAAGAAGTTGCCGATGAAGTAGTTTTTATGGATGAAGGAATGATAGTAGAAAGAGCAAAAACAAAAGATTTTTTCGCAAATCCAAAAAATGAAAGAACGAAACTTTTCTTAAGCCAAATACTTTAAAATTTTCTGTTTTCACTGAGAAAATTATGAGAAAAATTATTATATTTTTAACAATATTTATCATAATTTTATTTCCTAATTTTTTACCAAGTCATGTTAATCATTATGGTAATTTAAAATATTTAGAATATGAAATTTATCTAAATAATGAACTAATTGGTACACATGTTTTTAATTTTAAAACAGAAAAAGATAAATTATCTGTAACAAGCAAGGGTTATTTCAAAGTTAAAAAACTTGGTATTGATTTAATGAATTACAGCACAACAACAAAAGAAACTTATTTAAATGGACATTTAAATAAGTTTATTTCAGAAACTTTTCAAAACGATAAAAGAAAATATGTTAATTTAAAGCTTAATAATAATGAAAAAATGTTTAATATTGATGGTTCTTCTTTCAAAGGACAAACAGATAGTAATAATATTATTGGAAGCTGGTGGAACCATGAAATTATTAATAAAAATGTCCAAATTAGTGCAGTTTCTGGAAGAATATTGCCTCAAAAAGTTAAATTTCTAGGTAAAAAGAAAATAATTTTATTTGATAGAAAATATAATGCGTTAAAGTTTCATTTTTTATCTAATGATAACGAGCCTTTAAAAAAAAAGAAAATAAATTTTAACCTTTGGTATGATGAAGAAAGTCTTTTGTGGTTAAAAATGTCTTATGAAAAGTTAGGTAAATGGGAATATAGGCTTAAAAATCATGCTTTTTTTTAATTGGGAATAAATCTTGTCCTATATTTTTCTTATAAGTCAACCCCTTTTCGTTGTTATTTTGAGGTCAAGCAGACCCAAAAAAAAATTATTTTTACTGTTGCCTAAAATGATTTTTTCATGTTCAATTTAATCTTTTCAAGAGTTAACTAAGGGGATAATGGAAGAAACTTTTAACACGCATATGGGTAAAAGATTGAGAATGCGGAGATTATCTCTTGGTCTAACCCAAACAAAAGTTGCAAACGCAATAAATGTTACATTCCAACAAATTCAAAAGTATGAAAAAGGGACTAACGGCGTAAGTTCTAGTAGACTTATGCAACTTGCGAATTTTCTTAAAGTTCCTATTACTTACTTTTATGAAGATTTTCCTTCATATAAAGTTGGGGACTCTGGTGATTTAAATAATACCGATCTCAATTATTCTTTTTTAGTCAAAACTTTTTCTAAATTATCCGATACAGATAAAAACAAATTAATTCAGTTACTAAGAAATTCTTCAAATCTAAAAGAAACAGGTTAAAAAAAATTAGCTTATTATTTGGCTCCTCGGGCAGGACTCGAACCTGCGACCAATTGATTAACAGTCAACTGCTCTACCAACTGAGCTACCGAGGAATAAAAAAAGAACATACATTTTTAAAAAAATTAAAACAACTAATTATTTAAAGCTCTTAATAAAGTTTTTAAAGGTAAAAGCAAACACTCTTTCCTTGATAAATTGCTTTTATTCATAATTTTTTTAAAAGATGACCATTTATCGATTTTCAAATTTTTCTGATTTTTAAATAAAACTTTAGAATTTTTCAAAAAATTTACTGTTTCTTTAACAGATTTGTTTTTAGATTTTTCAGCTAATAAACTTGCTGATGCATTACAATAAATGCAAAAGTTACCTTGATATTTAAGATCAATTATTTTTTCATTTTTTACTTGAATATATATTTTTATATTATCCCCACACGTCGAACTTTTTGAGTTTGAATAATGAGAGTAATTATCAAGATGTCCATAATCTTTATTATTTGACGCAGTTTTAAAAATTTCTTTATCAATCATAAAATAGTACTCACTTTGGAGGCCACGCCCAGAATCGAACTGGGATAGAAGGATTTGCAATCCTCTGCGTAACCATTCCGCCACGTGGCCATACTAGATTAATATAGGTTTATATATAAAAATAAAGCTAGAAGTTTGCAAATATTATTAATATTTATAAGTATGAGTTTTGATAAATATAATCATAAAAAAGTAGAAACAAAGATATATTCATATTGGGAAAAAAATAACTTATTTAAACCAAAGAAAAACAAACGTGCTTTTTCAATTGTAATTCCACCTCCAAACGTAACTGGCAGTTTACACATGGGGCATGCATTAAACAATTCATTACAAGATGTTTTGGTTAGATTTCATAGAATGAATAATTATGAGACGTTATGGCAACCAGGCACTGATCATGCCGGAATAGCAACCCAAGCTTTAGTTGAAAAAAATTTAAAAAATCAAGGGATTGATAAAAATGAAATTGGAAGAGAAAAATTTGTAAAAAAAGTTTGGGAATGGAAAGACGAATATGGCGGGAAAATAATCAATCAACTTAAAAAACTAGGCTGTTCATGTGACTGGTCAAGAAACGCATTTACAATGGATAAAAATTTATCAAAGTCAGTAATTAAAGTATTTATTGATCTTTATAAAAAAAAATTAATTTACAAAGCTAAAAAATTAGTCAATTGGGATACGGTATTAAAAACAGCAATTTCTGATCTGGAAGTTGATCAAAGAGAAGTAAGTTCAAAACTTTATTATATTAAGTATAAAATAGAAAATTCATCTGAAACAATTACTATTGCTACTACTAGACCAGAGACAATGCTCGGTGACACTGCTATTGCAGTCAATCCTAAGGATAAAAGATATTTTAATTTAGTAAATAAGTTTGCAATACTTCCTATCGTTGGAAGAAAACTAAAAATAGTTCAAGATGATTACGCTGATCCAGAGCAGGGTAGTGGTGCTGTTAAAATTACACCAGCTCATGATTTTAATGATTTTGAAGTTGGTAGAAGACAAAAGCTTAAATCTATAAACATTTTTACCGAAGATGGAAAAATTAATAATAATGCTCCGAACGAATACATAGGTTTAGACAGATTTGAAGCTAGAAAAAAAATAATTGATAAATTAAAAGAATTACAATTCTTTGAAAAAGAAGAGACTATAAAAAATAAAGTTCCTTATGGTGATAGATCTAATTCTATAATTGAACCCTTTTTAACTGAACAATGGTTTTGTGATGCCAAAAAATTATCTATAAAGGCTAAAAAAATTGTTAAAAAAAAAGACACAAATTTCTTTCCATCAAATTGGTCTAAAACATACTTTCAATGGATGAATAATATTGAGCCCTGGTGTATATCTAGACAACTTTGGTGGGGCCATCAAATTCCGGCTTGGTACGGACCAGATAAAAAAATATTTGTTGCAGAAAATCAAAAGAAAGCTGAATTATTAGCTAAAAAATTTTATAAAAAAAAAACAAATTTAAAAAGAGATACAGATGTTCTTGATACTTGGTTTTCTTCAGGTCTTTGGCCTTTTGCTACGTTAGGATGGCCAGCAAAAAACTATTTTTTAAAAAAATTTTATCCAACATCGGTTCTTGTAACTGGTTTTGATATAATTTTCTTTTGGGTTGCTAGAATGATGATGTTGGGTATGCAATTTTTGAATAAAGAACCATTTAAAGAAATTTATGTTCATGCACTTGTCAGAGATGAGAAGGGTCAAAAAATGTCAAAATCAAAAGGAAATGTAATTGATCCTTTAGTACTTATAGACAGTTACAGTGCTGATGCGTTACGATTTACATTACTTTCTATGGCCTCTCCAGGAAGAGATGTAAAACTTTCTGAGCAAAGAGTTAAAGGTTATCGGAATTTTTTAACAAAAATATGGAATGTAAATAATTTTCTCAAAGTAAATAAATGTAATTTTGATGGAGAAATTAATCCAGAAAAGCTTAATGTTAATATAAACAAGTGGATTTACGTTGAGCTTATCAACACGAAAAATTTGACAGAAAACTTTATTAAAAATTATCGCTTCGATGAAGCTGCAAAAACTGTTTATAAATTCGTTTGGAATAGTTATTGCGATTGGTACTTAGAACTTTCTAAAACTATTTTATTTTCAAAAAAAAACAAAGATATTGATGAAGTAAAGAATATATCTGGTCAAATTTTTAAAGAAATACTAATATTATTACATCCATTTATACCTTTTATAACCGAAGAACTGTGGCTGAAAAACAAACTTAAGACTAAATCAACCAAATATTTAATGTATGCCAATTGGATTAATGGAAAAAAATTTAAAACAGACAAAAACATTGAAAATGTTAATAAAATTATTCATATGATATCAAGTATAAGATCTTTTAAAAACGAACTTAATGTCAGCCCAGGATCTTTTGTTGATATTTCAATAGAGAAATTAGACGAAAGAAAACAAACATTATTTTTGCAAAATGAAATTGTAATTAAAAAATTAGGAAGAGTTAATTCAATATTTAAAAAGGATTTGTCTAAACAATCTGCAAATTTAGTAATATCTGGTGAAATTTTAAAATTATATTTCGACAAAAATATCGATCTTGATTTGATAAGCCAAAATTTATCAAAAAAACAAAGTAAAATTCAACAAGATTTAGATGCTGTTGGTAAAAAATTAAATAATTCAAGCTTTGTAGAACGTGCACCAAAGCATATTGTGGAACAGGAAAAAAATACCTATAATGATTTAAAAAATGATATGGATAAGATTAATTTGACTATTAAAAGCCTGAAATGAATAAATTTAACAAAAGAAAATTACCAAGTAGACATACATCTCTTGGCGCAGATAAAGCTCCACAAAGATCTTTTTATTATGCGATGGGCGAAACTGAGAAAGACGTAGCTAAACCTTTTGTAGGTGTTGTTTCTACATGGAACGAAGCTGCTCCATGTAATATTGCACTAATGAGACAAGCTCAGTCAGTTAAAAAAGGCGTCAAATTTTCTGGTGGTACACCAAGAGAGTTTTGTACTATTACAGTTACAGATGGTATCGCCATGGGGCACGAAGGAATGAAATCCTCCTTAGTATCTAGAGATGTTATTGCCGACTCAACAGAATTGACAGTCAGGGGCCATTGTTATGATGCATTAGTAGGAGTTGCAGGCTGTGATAAATCTTTACCAGGCTTAATGATGGCAATGCTTAGACTTAATGTACCAAGTGTATTTATATATGGCGGATCGATTCTTCCAGGAAGATACAATGGAAAAGATGTAACAGTTTTGGATGTATTCGAGGGAGTTGGAAAATATTCTTCAGGCAAAATGAGTGAGCATGCTTTGAGAAAACTAGAATTAAAAGCTTGTCCTAGCGCTGGAGCATGCGGTGGACAATTTACTGCAAATACTATGGCATGTGTATCTGAAGCTATTGGTTTAGCATTACCTTATTCTGCTGGCACACCTGCACCATACGGACAGAGAGATAAATATGCCCTACAAAGTGGCAAGGCAGTTATGAATTTGTTAAAAAAAAATATTAGACCTAGGGATATTGTTACAAAAAAATCTTTAGAGAATGCAGCAACTATAGTTGCAGCTACAGGAGGTTCAACTAATGCAGCATTACACTTACCAGCATTTGCAAATGAAATAGGTATAAAATTTGATTTAATGGATGTTGCAAAAATTTTTAAAAAAACACCTTATCTTGCAGATCTAAAACCAGGTGGTAGATATGTTGCAAAAGATATGTGGAAAGCTGGCGGTGTTCCCATGTTATTAAAAACTTTGTCAGAAGGTGGGTATATTCATGGAAACTGTATGACAGTTACAGGCAAGACCATGAAAGAAAATTTAAAAAATGTTAAATTTAATAACAATCAAAAAGTTATGAGAAAATATTACAATCCACTATCAAACGATGGAGGTGTTGTTGGACTTAAAGGCAATCTTGCACCGGATGGAGCAATTGTTAAAGTTGCAGGATTAAAAAAACTTCAATTTACCGGAAGAGCAAGATGTTTTGATACTGAAGAATCTGCTTACAAAGCAGTATTAAAAAGAAAATACAAAGATGGAGATATTATTGTTATCAGATATGAAGGTCCAAAAGGAGGCCCTGGCATGAGAGAAATGCTTCAGACTACTGGAGCTATTTATGGACAAGGCAAAGGTGAAAAAGTTGCATTAATAACAGACGGTAGGTTCTCTGGAGCAACTAGAGGTTTTTGTATTGGACATGTTGGCCCGGAAGCTTCAGTAGGTGGTCCTATAGGATTATTGAAAAATGGAGACATAATTCATATAGACGCAAAAAAAGGAACGATTAATGTAGATCTTTCAAAAAAAGAATTATCAAAAAGAAGAAAAAGATGGAAACCAAAAAAAATTAATTTTGGAAATGGAACGCTTTGGAAATATGCACAAACAGTTGGACCAGCCTATTTAGGTGCATCCACACACCCTGGCGGTAAAAATGAAGTAAAGTGTTACGCAGATATTTAAATGAAAATTAAACCCATCATTCTTTGTGGAGGGGAGGGAACAAGACTTTGGCCGAAATCATCAAACAATGAACCAAAACAATTTATCAACTTTGGTGGCTGGACCTTATTTGAAAAAACATTAAGAAGAATTAAAGGCTCAATATTTGATTATCCTGTTATTAGCACAAACATAAAATATTTAAAAAAAATCAGATTTTTTTTAAAAAAAAATAAATTTAACAAGTATCGTATTTTACTTGAGCCAGCCAAAAGAAACACAGGTCCCGCTGTATTATCTGCTGCTCTAGTACGTGATATTCCTTACAAACAACCTTTGCTTTTTTTACCCTCGG
The DNA here is from genome assembly GCA_902567495.1 of uncultured Pelagibacteraceae bacterium. Lineage (GTDB taxonomy): Bacteria > Pseudomonadota > Alphaproteobacteria > Pelagibacterales > Pelagibacteraceae > Anoxypelagibacter. Next base: position 147,285 of record CACFMO010000001.1, on the reverse strand, counting down.
ACCATCTTATGGAAAAAAATAATGTTTTTAACAAAAATTTAATTAAGAGCTCTAAATATTTAAATAATAAAAACATTTTTTTATTTGGAATTAAACCTGATCATCCCTCAAAAGAATATGGATATTTAAATGTTAAAAAATCTAATAGCCATTTAATCAAAATAGCAAAGTTTATTGAAAAACCTTCTGTTAAAAAAGCAAAGTTGTTAATAAAATCTAAAGGATTGTGGAACTCTGGAATGTTTTTTGCAAGAAAAGATTCAATTATTAATAATTTTAAAAAATTCGAAAAAAAAACCTTAAAAAATTGTTACCTATCTATATCTAAAGCCAGATCTAAAGGAAATGTAATAAAGCTAAACAAAAGGTATTTTTTAAAGTCCCCTAAAAATTCGTTTGATATCGCTATTTTAGAGAAGTGCACTGATATAAATTGCATTGCACTAAACATTCCATGGACAGATCTTGGAAACTGGAATGAGATTTTAAAAGTCTTTAAAAATAATAAATTAAAATACTTTAAAAAGAAAAATGTTTTTAAGAGACCGTGGGGAAAGTATATCAATTTATTTAGAGGGAATAATTTTTTGATTAAAGAGTTAGTGATAAATTCAAAATCATCAATAAGTTTACAAAAGCATAACCATAGATCAGAGCATTGGACAGTAATTCAAGGCAAACCAAAAATAACACTTAATAATAAAAAGTTTTTTGTTAATGAGAAAGAATCTGTTTTCATACCAGTAAAGACGACTCATAGAATTGAAAATTTTTTTAAAAAACCAATTAAAATTATGGAAGCGCAATTAGGTTCGGTATTAAAAGAGAGCGACATTGTAAGATATAAAGATATTTACGGAAGAATTAATTAATATCCAACTCAATAGGCGTATGATCTGAAGGTTTAATTTTAGATCTTGGTTTTTTATTAATAAAAATGTTCTGCACATTTTTGAGAATATTATTTGAAACAAGAAAATGATCTATTCTTAAACCATTATTTCTTTGCCACGAACCGGATGTATAATCCCAAAATGTAAATTCTTGTTTATTTCTGTTGATATATCGATATACGTCTGTAAATCCTAAATTCAAAAGTTCTCTAAACTTTTTTCTAATTTCTATTTTAAATAGTGCATCATTTTCATATTTTTTATAATCATGGCAATCTATCTCCTCGGGTATTACATTAAAGTCTCCCGATATTATAATATTTTTATTTTTTTTTAGAGCTTTATCTACTTCTTTAATAAAAGAATTAAGCCAATTTTTTTTGTAATCATATTTCTCTGTTTCTACAGGGTTTCCATTAGGAACATATATATTGATTAGTTTAATCGAATCTTTTTTATTTTTAATATCTCCTTCAATAATTCTAGATTGCTTAAGTTTATCTTTTATAAAATTTGTGCTTATATTATTAATTTTAATTTTCGACAAAAAAGCAACACCATTATAACTTTTTTGTCCAAATATATATGAGGCATAACCTTCCTTTTCAAAATCAGTGGTTGGAAAATTTTTATTTTCTGTTTTTATTTCTTGTAAGAATAATATGTCAGGTTTAGAATGTTTAATGTAATCAAGAATATTGTTTATTCTTGCTCTTACAGAATTTACATTCCAGGAAATAATTTTCATTTAAACTGAAAAAGATAGGCCACAACCACAAGAAGAGCTGGCCTGGGGATTATTAATAACAAACGAGTTACCAATAAGTTCTTTTTTAAAATCAACTACTGAGCCATCAATAACTTTTAAAGAATTATTGTCAATTATTGCTCTGTCAAAAATATTATCATTTTTATCAACTTTCTCATCAAATTTGAAATTATACTTAAATCCAGAGCATCCACCACCCTGTACAGAGATTCTAAAATAAGTTTTAGGACTTTTGTTTAAAAGAATCCGATTAATCTCATTTTTTGCTGAGTCTGTAAATTGAATTTTGTTATTCATATTTTTGTAAATACTGTATTATACATTTTTATCATATCTTATGCAAAAAAGTGAATATTCTAAATTTGCCACACCAATTAAGTCAAAAGGGAGAATTTTTGTGGAAAAATCAAGTTCATTTAGATCTCCATATCAAAGGGACAGAGATCGAATTGTTCATTCAACTGCTTTTAGAAGACTGAAACATAAAACTCAAGTTTTCGTTAACACTATAGATGATCATTATAGAACAAGACTAACCCACTCGTTAGAAGTTTCACAAATAGCAAGAACGTTAGGAAAAATATTTAAACTAAACGAAGACCTTTGTGAAACACTGAGCCTCTCACATGATATTGGACATCCTCCTTTTGGTCATGCTGGAGAGGAGGCACTAGATGAATGTATGAACAATTTTGGCGGTTTTGACCATAACATTCAAACATTAAGAATTCTCACTCTACTAGAAAATAAATATTATAGTTTTGTTGGATTAAATCTAACCTTAGAAACTTTAGATGGTTTAATTAAACACAATGGACCGGTAGACGACAAGTCAAAATTTGATGAAATTTTAGGAAAAAACATTTTTAAGAACAAAATAATTTATAAAAACAATCCATCTTTAGAGGCTCAAATCTCAACTATATCTGACGATATAGCTTATAACAGTCATGATCTAGAGGACGGTTTAAAAGCAAAACTTTTTAACATTAACGACTTAGTTCATATACCAGTAATCTCAGAAATAGTTCAAAAACATAAGAAAAAAATCAAATCTAAAGATATTGAGTTGGTACTGAGACAAATAATAAGAGAAATAATTAATGTAATGGTAAGTGATGTGGTTAAAAATATAAAAATAAATTTAAAAAAATTCAGTCCCAAAAATGTAAACGACATATATAAATCCAATATAAGTTATGTGAACTTTTCTGAGGAGTTATTAAATTTTGATTATCATATCAGAGATTTTTTAAAGTATAAAATGTATAATAATAAAGGAGTATTAAAAAAAAATATTAAAGGTAAAAAAATTATTAATTTTTTATTCGGTAAAATCAAAAAAAATCCAAAAAAATATATTAAAAAAAATCTTATAAAAATATCACAAAATAAGGAAAGGGCAGTTTGTGATTTTATAGCAGGAATGACAGATAGATATGCTATAAATTTATTTAATTCATTGAAATGATAAAAAGTCTTAAAATTAGTAAAAAATTAGAAGATTATATAACTCATCATAGCTATGAACTAAATCCGATTCAAAAAGAAATTATTAACCATAATGAAAAAATGGGAAGCCAAAAAAAAATGCAAATATCTATAACACAAGGATATTTTTTTCAATTCTTCATTAAATCTTTAAATATAAAAAAAGTTTTAGAAATTGGAACCTTTACTGGATATAGTTCATTAACAATGGCCTTAGCCTTACCAAAAAATGGACATATTACTTGTTTAGATAAAAATAAGAAAACCTCTGAGATAGCAAAAAACTTTTTTTCTAAAGCTGGTATTCAAAAAAAAATAGATATCTTTTTAGGACCAGCTTTAGATAATTTAAAAAAGTTTGTAAATAATAAAAAAAAATTTGATATGGTTTTCATAGATGCAGACAAGTATAATTATAAAAATTATTTTGAGCTGTCCTTAAAATTAATAAATAAAAAAGGTTTTATCTTGATAGACAATGTATTATGGCATGGAGATGTTATTGACGGAAGTAAAAATGATAAATTTACTAATATAATAAGAGAGTTTAACTCATTTGTAAAAAATGATAATAGAGTAGAAAAAATTATTTTGCCTTTAGGTGACGGTATTACAATTTGTAAGAAAGTTTAAATGTTTTATATTTTTGGTTTTTATAAGTTTAAAAAATTAACGCGTCTTTTATCTTTTAAAGAAGAATTTAATAGTATTTTAAAAATGAATTCAGTAAGAGGTTCAATCATTATTTCTACCGAAGGTTTAAACGGAATAATTTCAGGAGAGAAAAAAGATATTTTAAAAATTATAATTAGAATAAAGAAATTTTATAATTTTAAAAATTTTGACTCCCACAATTCATCTACATGTGTGTTCCAACCTTTTCACAAATCAAAGATTAAAATTAAAAAGGAGGTTGTTCCTATTGGAATAAAATTATCTAAAATTAATAAAAAAAAAACTTATATAGAACCCAATAAATGGAATTCGTTTTTAAAGAAAAGTAATATTAAAATAATAGATGCTAGAAAACCTTTCGAATTTAATATGGGAACCTTTAAAGGTGCAGAAAACCCTAATATTAATAATTTTAGAGATTTTCCCAATTATTTAAAAAAAATTAGTAAAAAAAAACCAATAGCTATGTTTTGTACCGGAGGTATAAGATGTGAAAAAGCGACTAATTTTTTGGTCAAAAAAGGGTTTAAGAAAGTTTATCAACTTAAAGGTGGAATAATTAACTATTTAAAAAACATTAACGTTAAATCAAGTTTATGGAATGGAGAGTGTTACGTTTTTGACAATAGAGTTTCTTTAAAACATAAGCTAGAACTTGGAACATATATTATTTGTAGTGGCTGTAGAAAACCTGTATCTAAAGATGAAAAAAAATCAAAAAATTATCAAACAGGTATATCGTGCCCAAAATGCTATGATAAATTATCTATTTCTCAAAAAGAAAGATTTGCAATGAGGCAAAAACAGATCTTGTTAGCAAAAAAAATGGGGAAAAAGTATTTCTTTAAAAAAGAATATTATTGAGGTTCAATTGGAAAATAGTTCAAACATAACCTCAAAACCTATCATTCAACTTCTAAAAAAAATAGCAATCCCTGCTAGTACGGGAAGTTTGTTCCAAACTCTTTTTAACATAGTAGATACATTTTTTGCTGGACGAATTTCTTCAGATGCTTTGGCAGCATTAGCAAAATCTTTTCCACTTTATTTTTTAATTATTTCTGCCGGAATTGGAATAGTGGCTGGTTGTAATTCTTTAATCTCAAATTCATTAGGACAAAGAAATAGATTTGCTGCGTTAATTTACACTTATCACACTCTTATATATTCAGTTCTATTATCAATAGTTTTAACTTTCTTAGGTATATTTTTTTCATATGAAATTTTGAAATTTATGGGAAGTTCAACAGATAGCATTGCCTTAGCCAAAGAATATACTGACATAATATTTTATGGAACTTTATTTTTTCTTATACTTACATCCTTAAATGCAGTTCTATATGCACAAGGAGATACCAAAACATATAGAAACGTTCTAATCGTGGGTTTATTTGCAAATATAATACTTAATCCAATATTTATTTTCGGATTTTTATTTATACCGGCTTTAGGTATCGCTGGTCTTGCAATTTCAACGATATTAATTCAGTTTTGTGCTTGTATTTATTTATTTTACAAAGTTAATAAAACTGTCTTAAAAATCGTTTTTAAAACTGAAAATTTTCTAATAAGAAAAAATTTTTTTATAAACATCTTTAATCAGTGTATGCCAATAACTTTTGCACTTTTTTTAGTTGCCGTCGGTAGTTATATTTTGCTTTCTTTTATTAGTATCTTCGGAGACAGTGCGATTGCAGGCTATGGTGCTGCCATAAGATTTGAGCATATATTTACTCTTCCTGTTATAGGTTTAAATACAGCAGTAATCACGATAGCAGGACAAAATTTTGGAGCAAGGAGATATGATAGGGTAAGAGATGTTTACAACAAAGCTGTAATAATAGGATGCATTATAATGTGTATTTCAGGTATTATAATTTTTTTATTTTCAGAATTTATAGTCAGTTTGTTCACAAACGACTTAGAGGTAATTAAATTTGGATCTAGCTATTTAAAGATCGCTGCTTTTATTGGACCAATATACCCAGTTTTTTTTATTTCCCACGCTTTGTTTACAGCACTTAAAAAAACCCATTTCATATTCTATTCTAATTTATTTAGAATGGTTATATTACCTCTCGCAATCGTTTGGGTAATTCTTAATATTTATAATGGTTATTTTAATGAAATATTTTATGGAATACTTTTAATGAACTGGGTTTTTGGGTTTTTTATTCTATTTCTTTCCAGAGCTCTAATGATTAAAACTTTTAAAGAGCAAAAAAAAGTCTTTTTTGTTTTTTAAATTAATAGTTTTTTTCTATCTAATAATAATATATAAAACTAATCTTTGGTGAGGTGGGTGAGCTGGTTTAAACCAGGAGTTTGCTAAACTTCCGTAGGTGTAATAACCTACCGCGAGTTCGAATCTCGCCCTCACCGCCATTTAATTAAAAAACTTTTCTAGCTTTACAGGTTTTTGACTAAGCATATATTTGTATACATTCATATTTTCCAATACTCTCTGAACATAATTTCTTGTTTCTTCAAATTTTATTAGTTCTATCCAATTAACATAATCAATTTTATTTTTGCTTGGATCACCATTTAGCCTTCGCCATTGCTTTACTCTTTTAGGCCCCGCATTATATGCGGCTATAGCAAATGGATATACCTCTGCATAATCATTTAATAGAGAATTAAAATAATAAGTTCCAAGACTGATATTATATTCAGGATCAGAAGTTAATTTTCTTTTACTGTAAGTCACATCCATTTGCTTTGCTACTAGCTTAGCCGTATAAGTCATTAATTGCATCATACCCTTTGCACCTGCATAACTATTTGCTTTTGGATCAAATTCACTTTCCTGTCTTGTGATTGCTAAGATTATTTCTTGTGATGGCATTGATTTTCCCTTAAGAATTCTAGGAGTACTTATTATCGGATAGTTAAATTTGTTATAAAATCTTTTTTCATAAGATGCTTTTTTAGATACTTGAATGGAATAGTCATATCTTCCAACATTTGTAGCAAGTTTTGCAGCTAGAACCTCACTTCCTTTTTCTATATTTAATTCAGCAAGATGTTTTATTATATCTTTGCTGTATTTAGTTTTTTTAAGCTCATGTAAAAGAATTACATGTTTAGTAAGTGGATTTTCATTAAATTCTTTTTCAAATTCCTTAGAGTATTTAGAGTCATCGACTAATTCAAAGTTCTCAAAAGGTTTGATTTTTTGAAAAGATAATTGACCGTAATAAGTTGTTAAAAATCTTGAGCCTTCCTCATAAAATTTTGTAGCTAACTTTTCATTTCCCATTTTTTCATATGTTTCCCCAATCCAGTATGCTCCTCTAGCTAAACTAATTGGGTAACCTACATTATCATAAAATTTTTTAAAATGTTGAAGAGCCATATATGGATCATTTAAAAAACTTAAAGATATCCATCCAGACATCCACTCTGCTTCGGCATAATCCGGTCCCTCACTCATAGAATGGTTTTTTGCAACTTCGTATGCCTCTTGATATCTTTTTTTGTAAATTAAAGATCTTGATATTATAGATCTCTCTTTCCACCATAACTCAGGTTTTATCAGAGCTGTCTCATTATTAGGAATTTTATTTATAATTTCCAAAGATGAGTCTAACCTTCCTCTTCTCCTCCTCCATTTTAATCTGTCGTAATTTAACCCCATATCATTTTTAAACCTGGCCGGAACATCAGCTATAGCTTTATCGACCCCGTAAGAACTGCTCATTACAATTTGTCTAGCATTATAAAGTGCTCTGTGATCTTGAGGTAAATATCTTAAAATTCTTTTTAAATCCCATCTTTTATACTCCCACGCCATATACTCAGCTCTTTTAATATGATCAGATGAATTTAAAATTTTTTTGTATTTTTTATTAAGATATCTTAGATCTTTAGAGCTTAAAGATGCTGTAATCCAACCTTCCTTGATCAGTTCAGACCCTTCAGAAATATTCCCCTTTAATATGTACGCTTCTCCTAATTTAATTTTACCAAATCCACTAAGTGGAGGATTTGAGACAAACCAACCAATAACTGTATTAGGACTAGTGGTTTTTAAATTTATTTTATGTTCAGCAAGATATTTTAACCTATTTATTCTTGGATAGTCTGGGTTCTTATCAATAAAGTTTATATATTCATCAAAACTTGACTTATTAGTTTTTTCTTTAAGGTAAATCCAAGTTACTAAATTTTTAAAATCTTTATTTTTAACTCTTTTAGTAAGATTAAATGCTGTGCTCCATTTTTTTTGAGTTATATTATCAAATATTTGTTTTGCATAATCATAATCTTTTTTTGATAAAATATTTGAACTTTCAGCAACTTTTGTAATTTTCTTTTGATATGTTACAGGTTTTTTTGCTGGTAAAATAAATTCATTACTTATTGTTTTGGAAATTATTTTTTCTTTTTGCGCTAAATTAGTTTTTTCGTTTTCTTTGCTTTTTATTGGTATTTCAATATTTTTAATTTCTTGTTTAGCTAACTTTTTTTTGTTATTGACTACTTGAGGCTTTTCTTTTGGCAATAATTGTTTCTTAACTGAGATTTTATTTATTTTAATATTTGGTTTTTTTTTAGGCAATATTACACTTATCTTTTTTTCATTTTTAACTGCCGATATTGTGGGTTTAGATTTAGGAAGAAGTTTTAAATTAGTATCAGATAGAGCAGGTAAATATGATAAACTGAAGAATAAAAAAACTAGACTAATTAAATGTTTAAGCATAAAGTTATGAGAATTTAGTTTAATACTATATAAATAAATATGTTTAAAGGTTCAATCGTAGCTTTAATTACACCATTTAAAAACAATGTTTTAGACCAAGATAAATACGCGTCTTTAATACATCATCATATTAAAAATGGAACAAATGGAGTTGTACCAGCCGGTACAACTGGCGAGTCGCCTACACTAGATCATGATGAACATAAAAAAGTTATCGAAATAGCAGTTAAAGAAACCAATGGTAAAATTCCTGTTATTGCAGGAACAGGATCTAACTCAACAACTGAAGCAATAGAACTTTCTATACACGCTGAGAAAACAGGAGCTAACGCTCTTTTAGTTGTAACTCCATATTATAACAAACCAACACAAGAAGGTTTATACCAACACTATAAGGCTATCAACGACAAAGTTGGAATTCCAATCATTATTTATAATATTCCTCCAAGATCAGTTGTAGACATGTCAGTCGATACAATGGCAAGACTCTTTGAACTAAAAAATATAGCTGGTGTTAAAGATGCTACAGCTGATTTAAATAGAGTTGATAAACAATTAAAAAAAATGGGACCTGAATTTATCCAGCTTTCTGGAGAAGATGGAACAGCTCTAGAATTTAATTTAAGAGGAGGTGTTGGATGTATAAGTGTGACAGCAAATGTTGCACCTAAACTTTGTTCAGATTTTCAAAATGCTTCTTTGAGTAAAAATAATAGTAATTTGATTGCAAAGGCAAAAGAAATAAATGAAAAACTAATGCCATTACACAAATCTTTATTTATTGAAAGTAACCCTAGTCCTGTAAAGTACGCAGCGAGCTTATTAAATTTATCTTCAGAGGAAGTTAGATTACCTTTGGTAAAAGTAACAGAAAAAACCAAGAAGGAAGTACAGAAGGCACTCAAAATCGCAGAACTTCTTTAATGAAAGTTAATAAAAATACTGGAATTAAAATTGTTTGCAATAATAGAAAAGCAAGTTTTAACTATTTTTTTGAAGAGTTTTTTGAAGCAGGTATAGTACTTAAAGGTTCAGAAGTAAAAGCATTAAGAGATGGAAAAGGAAATATTACAGATGCTTATGCAAATGATAATAACGGCGAAATTTATTTAATTAATTCACATATTCCTTTGTATAAACAGTCAAGTTATAACAACCATAATCCAAGAGACATGAGAAAACTTTTACTCAACAAAAAAGAGATAAATAAAGTAATTGGTAAAATTAATAGGGACGGTTTAACTATAGTCCCAACAAAATTATATTTCAAAAAAGGGAAAGCGAAAGTCGAATTAGCAGTTGCCAAAGGAAAAAAACTTTATGATAAACGAAATGTTAAAAAGAAAAAAAGTTGGGAAAGAGAACAAGCGAGAATATTAAGTAAGAATAAGTAATGATTTTTTTAGGTATTGGTTCAAATTTACAATCAAGTTTTGGTAACAGATTTAAGAATATTAATTTAGCAATTTCACTAATTGAAAAAAATAATATCAAAGTTATTAAAAAGTCTAGTTTCTATGAATCAACTTCATTTCCAAATCCAAAATATCCAAAATTCATAAATATTGTTATCGAAGTTAGTACATCATTAAAACCGATTGATTTAATGAAAATCTTACTAAAAATTGAGCATGATCTAGAAAGAGAGAGAAAAAATAAAAATGATCCACGAACTTGTGACATCGATATTATCGATTATAAAAATGAGTCGATGAATTTAAAAGTTGAAGAAATACAATTAAAAATACCTCATATATCTATTACAGAAAGAGATTTTGTTTTATTGCCATTAAAGGAAATCTGCCCCTATTGGTCGCATCCTTTAACCAAAGAACCAATTGATCATTTAATAAATAATTTAAAAGGTAAAAATAATAACATTACAAAGTTATCTCAAAGTGATATAATTAATTATGTTGAATAACGAAGAGCTTATTAAAAAAGTAAAATCATATAATAGATTTTTAAACCCCGAAGCCTTAAATAAAGCTTATACATTTGCACTAGAGGCGCATAAAAATCAGAAAAGAGACGAGGGTATCCCATACATCAGTCATCCTGTTGCTGTTGCCAATATTCTGACAGAGTTAAAATTAGATAGCGCAACAATTGCAACCGGCTTACTCCACGATACTGTCGAGGATACAAAAGCTACTTATGAAACTGTTAAAAAAGAGTTTGGTAAAGAAGTAGCTGATTTAGTAGATGGTGTTACAAAAATTTCTGCACTTGAAGAAAAGGCTGTGGAAAATTCTAAAGCTGAAAATTTAAGAAAACTAATTTTAGCTACATCAAAAGATATAAGAGTTTTGTTAGTAAAATTAGCAGACAGATTACATAATATGAGAACAATCAATTATGTTCCAAATAATGATAAAAAAATTAGAAAAGCCAAAGAAACAATGGAAATTTATGCTCCGTTAGCAGATCGTATGGGCATGAATATAATAAGAGATGAACTTGAAGATTTATCTTTTTCTATCTTAAATCCTGATGCGCGGAACTTAATATTAGATAGATTAACATTTATAAAAGATAAAAGAGAGGATATTATTAAAAACGTTTATGATGAGTTAAATAAACTTCTTATACAAAATAAAATTGAAGCTGAAATAACTGGTAGAGAAAAAACTCCTTTTTCAATTTGGAGAAAAATGCATTCTAAAAGAATTTCTTTAGAACAATTAACGGATATCGTAGGTTTTAGAGTAATAGTTAAAAATATAAATGACTGCTACATAACTTTAGGTGTTTTTCACAATGAATATTCAGCGATACCTGGTAAATTCAAAGATTACATATCAACGCCTAAAATAAATCAATACAAGTCAATTCATACCTCGGTAATTGGTCCAATGAAAAAAAGAATAGAAATACAAATTAGAACAAAACCAATGCATGAATTTGCGGAAAGAGGTATAGCTTCTCATTGGAGATACAAGTCTTCTGAAAAATTTTCTGAAATATCCTGGAAGGAATATGATTGGTTAAGAGACTTAGTTGAAATAATAGAAACAGGTGGTAGTCCAGAACATTACTTTGAATTTACCAAGTTACAAATGTTTCAAGATAACGTATTTTGTTTTACACCGAAAGGTGCTGTTATAAAATTACCTAAAGATGCTACCCCAATAGATTTTGCATACGCAGTTCACACTAATATAGGGGATACAGCTGTAAGCTGCGAAATTAATGGAAAAGAATCTCCATTACAGTCATCACTTAAAAATGGTGATATGATAAAAATTATTACTTCAAAAAAAGTTTCTCCATCTTTGCATTGGTTATCTTCAAGCAAAACCGGAAAAGCTAGAGCATCTATTAGAAAACATTGGCAAGGTAGATTTCTTGATAAAGAGGCCAAATCGAAGGAGTATAGTTCAACTTTATCTATCGACCTACCACACAAGCCGGGTATCTTAGGTAAGGTGAGTACTTTAATTGGTGTAAATAATGCAAATATTATAAATATTGAATTAACAAATAGAGGTGAAGAATACCTAACATTTCTATTTGATATTCAAATAAAAGATTTAAAAGACTTTACAAACTTAATAAGTCAACTTAAACAAGAGAAGCTTAAATTTAAAGTAATACGTCATAAAAAGAAAAAGTATGCTTTCATTCAAAGAGTCCTTGAAAATTTTAAAAGAAACTAAAGCTCTAATTGAAGGGCACTTTATTCTTTCATCAGGACTTCATAGTGACAAATATGTACAATGTGCAAAATTATTAAGCAAACCAGACAAATCTAAAGAATTTTGCATTTCTTTATCAGAAAAGATAAGAGAAAATTTTCAAAATTTTAATTTAATCCTTTCGCCCGCAATAGGAGGAATTATTATTGGATACGAAATTGGAAGAATTTTAAATATTGAAACAATCTTTGTTGAAAGAGTGAATAACAATTTTCAAATAAGAAGAGGTTTCGAAATAAATAGAAATCACAAAATATTAGTTGTAGAGGACGTTATTACTACCGGCAAATCAAGTTTAGAGTGCTCATCCTTAGCTGAAAAATGTGGAGCTGAAGTTATTGGTTTTGCAAGTTTAATAGATAGAACAGGTGGAAAGAGTGAAATTAATAAAAAAATAGTTTCTCAAATAAAACTAGATATATCAACTTTTACAGCAGATAATATTCCTGAGAATTTAAAAAAATTAAAGGCCATTAAGCCTGGAAGTAGAAATCTTTAATGTCAAAAGTAAAACTAGGCGTGAATATAGATCACGTTGCTACAGTAAGAAACGCTAGAGGTGAAATTTATCCTAGTCCGTTAAGAGCAGCATTAATAGCTCAAAAATATGGGGCAGATTCTATAACGATACATTTAAGAGAAGATAGAAGACACATAAAAGATAAAGATTTTTTAGAAATTAATAAAAAATTAAAAATACCCTTGAATTTAGAATTAGCGCCAACAAAAGAAATGTTAAAAATTTCATTAAGACATAAACCTAATTATATTTGCATAGTTCCCGAAAAAAGATCAGAAATTACTACAGAAGGCGGGTTAAATTTAAAAAAAAATAGAAAATTAATAAGAGACTTTTTAAAGAAATTTAGGGCAAAAAAAATTAGAACTAGTTTATTTATTGAGCCGAATATTTCAGATATTAAAGTTGCTAAAGAAATTAATGCAAATTGTGTTGAAATTCATACAGGTAAATTCTGTAATTTATTAAATAAAAAAAAAAGCACCTTTAATGAATTTAATAGACTTAAAAAAGCTGTTAATTACGCAAATATTATTGGATTAGATGTTCATGCAGGCCATGGTATAACATTTGAGTCAGCAAAAATATTATCAAAAATTAAAGGTATTAAAGAATATAACATTGGTCATTTCTTAATCGGAGAGTCAATTTTTTTAGGACTAAAAAAGACAATTAAAAAGTTCAAAAATATTATTAATTAATGAATCTATTTAAAAAATACGCTAAAGATATTAAACATATTATACTCAAAAATAAAAATTCTTTAAATATAAATAATATTTCAAATATTGATAATATCATTGTTGAAAATCCACCTGAACAATTTGATTATGATTTATCTTCAAACGTCGCTATGGTTTTGAGTAAAATAAATAATGAAAATCCAAGGAATTTAGCTGAAAAATTAAGAATTATTTTAAGTAATAATATTAATGATTTTGCAAAAATTGATATTGCTGGACCCGGTTTTTTAAATTTTAAATTCAATAAAAAAGCATGGGTTTTAATAATTAATTCAATCCTAAAGTCAAAAAGTAAATATGGATCAAATAAAATTAAAAAAAAATATAATGTCGAATTTGTATCTGCAAATCCAACGGGTCCAATGCACGTTGGTCATTGTAGAGGTGCTGTATATGGAGATGTTATTAGCAATCTTCTTAAATTTAATGGAGGCAAAGTTACAAAAGAATTTTATATAAACGACTATGGGAAGCAGATAGAAAATTTTACTAAATCAGTTTTTTTAAGAATGAGAGAGATTAAGTTTAAAGAAAATTTTCCCAACGATAAAGACCTTTATCATGGCAATTATATTATCGATATAGCAAGAATGTTATTTAAAAATTCAAAAAAAATAAATTTAAACAGATATAAAGATAGTTTTGAAACAATAAAAAATAAATCCCTCGATCAATCATTAAAATTAATAAAATCAGATTTAAAGTCATTAGGTATAAAACACGATGTTTTCTTTTCCGAGTCTAAGATGATCAAAAAAAAATATGTAGAAAAAATTATTAATGTATTAAAAAAAAATAATCATGTTACCGATGGATATTTAAGTCCACCCAAAGGGGAGGAAACAAAAGCTTGGAAAAAGACTAAGAGATTAATATTTAAATCATCGAACTTTGGCGATGACTCTGATAGAGCTCTCCAAAAAAATGACGGTACGTGGACTTATTTTGCAAACGATATTGGATATCACTTTACAAAAGTTTCTAAAAAATATGATAAATTAATAAATATTTTGGGAGCAGATCATATTGGTTATATAAAAAGAATTTCAGCAGCAGTTACAGCTATTTCAAACAATAAAATCAGTTTGACCTGCAAAGTGTGTCAGCTAGTTAAATTTATGAAAAATGGGCAGCCTTTTAAAATGTCAAAAAGATCAGGTGATTTTTTTCCATTAAGCAAATTAATATCTGAAGTTAATAAAGACGCTATTAGATTTATGATGCTGTATAGGAGCAACGATGTAGAAATAGAATTTGATTTTAATAAAATTTTAGAAAAAAATAAAGACAATCCTGTTTTTTATGTTCAGTATTGTTACGCAAGAATTAATTCTATTTTTAATACGTTAAATATAAATCCAAATAAAAAAATAAATTATAATTTTAATGAATTTAAATTAAATACATTTGAAGAAAAATTATTAAGAAAAATTATTGAGTGGCCAAAAATTGTGGAAATTTCTTCTGATAAATTAGAACCACATAGAATCACATTTTATCTCTATCAACTCTCAACAATTTTTCATTCATACTGGAGCAAAGGAAATGAAGATAAAAATTTAAAATTTATTAATAATGGAAAAATAAACAATCTATTCACTTTAAAACTTTTTCAACTTATTTATATTATTTTAGAAAATGGAATGTATATTTTAGGGGTTTCATTGCCAAAAAAAATGTAATGTTTAAAAAGATTAAAACTACAACACATTTTATATTTATTATTTTGTTTATCAGTTATGCAATTGTGACTTATTTTTCTAATGAAACACAAATAAAAATAAATCAAAATAGAGCTGTATATTCAAAGAAATTTAATAGTGTTACATCTGGTTTGTCTTTACTAAAGAGTGATACAGACAATGTAATTAATTATAATATAAAAAACTCTGAAGAAAACAAAATTAAAAAAAGGTACTTTTGGAATTTGCTAAAAGATGAATAGAAAAGCTGCAATCATAAGCATACGGGGTTCTAAATTAACTGCATCTGAGATTAAACTTCTAAAAAAAGAGAAACCATGGGGAATAATTTTATTTAAAAGAAACATAATCACTTTTAAACAAACTAAAAATTTGACACAAAAAATACGTAGTTGCATGAAAGACCCTTTTTATCCAATATTAATTGATGAGGAGGGTGGAAAGGTTTCTCGATTATCTGAGCTCTTTAGCACAAAGGAATTTTCTCAGTATTTTTTTGGTCTTTTGTACGAAAAAAATAATAAAAATGGAAAGTTAATTTATAAATATTATTTAGAAACTATTTGTAATATTTTAAATGATCTTGGCATTAATATTAATACTATTCCAGTTATGGATTTATTACAAAATTCTACTCATCAGGTGATCAAAAGTCGTGCGTATTCCTATCAAACTAAAACTATTAAGACTTTAGGTAAATTTTGTATATCCTTTTTGAAAAAGAAAAAAATAGCTTCTGTAAGCAAACATGCCCCAGGTCATGGCTGTTCTAATAGTGATAGTCATTTAAATCTTCCAATAGTTTATAAAAAAAAGTCAAAATTATATAAAGAAGACTTTTCATTGTTTAAAAACCTATCTTCAAATTTTATGATGACTGCACATATTTTATATAAAAATATTGATTCTAAAAACTTAGCTACCTTTTCCAACAATATTATTAATCAAATTATTAGAAAAAAATTAAATTTTAAGGGAATTTTAATATCAGACGATATTTCAATGAAAGCTTTAAGTAAAAATTTATCTATAAATGCTGACAAAGCACTCAATGCAGGTTGCAATTTAGTCTTATATTGTGGAGGAAATATTACAGAGTCGTCCAAATTGCTTAAGAATTTAAGAACTATTGATGAGTTTACCCGAAAAAAAACTTATCAATTCTACAACTTTTTAAGATAATATTTATAAATGGAATCAAAAACTAATAATTCTATATCTATCGATATACCAAATTATTCAGGGCCTTTAGAAACTTTACTTGATTTAGCAAAATCGCAAAAGGTCGATTTAACAAAAATATCAATAACAATACTAGCAGATCAATTCGTGGACTTTATAAAGAATTTTAAAGATAAAAATTTAGACTTAGCTTTTGAATATCTTTTAATGGCAACTTGGTTAACTTATTTGAAATCAAGATTGTTATTACCGGAAGATCAAGAGGATGATTTTAAAGCATCTGAGGTTGCAAATAAATTAAAGTTGCAATTAAAAAAACTTGAATTGATAAGATTATTGTCTGATGAATTATTGAAAAGAAAAAGAATTGGCAGAGATATTTTTTATAGAGGTACAAAAGGCGGTATTAGATCAATTAAAAATCCAGTTTACAAAGTTACTTTATACGAACTTCTTAGAGCATATTCTTTAGTGAAAACACAATCAATATTTCAAAAAATAGATATCCCTAAATTACCCGTAATGACGACTCAAGAAGGAATTAAACAGATTAAAGATAATATGCAATTAATTGATGATTGGAAAAAAATACATGAGTTAATACCCGAGTCCTTTAATAAGACACTTAAATCTAAAAAAAGTGGTTTAGCTTCCATTTTTACTGCTTGCCTTGAGTTAACAAAAGATGGAATTATAAATATAATGCAAGAAAATTTATTTGGAGATGTTCTAATTAAAAAGTCAGCACATACTCCATTGAGATTAAAAAGAAAGTAAAAAATGGAAAAAAATAATAAAAATAATATAATTAATTTTCCAAATAAAAAATCTAAACTTGAAAAGGAAATTGAAGCAATTATTTTTGCAGCTGAGGAGCCTCTCGATATAGAAACTATTGAGGAAAGAGTAGGTACTAGAACCAATATTAAAAAAATATTAGAAAATTTACAAAAAGAATATACTGGAAGAGGTATAAATCTTGTTTGTATATCAAATAAATGGATATTTAGAACTGCTTTAGATGTTTCGAAATTAATGTCTTTGCAGAAATCTAGCCAAAGAAAATTGTCAAAAGCTACAATAGAAACACTTTCTATAATTGTTTATCACCAACCTGTAACCAGATCTGAAATTGAGGAGATACGTGGTGTTGCGTTTGCTTCAAATACACTTGAAATTTTATTAGAATTAGATTGGGTTAAACCAGCTGGTCGTAAAAATGTACCTGGAAAACCGATTCAGTATGCTACAACTGAAAATTTCTTAAATCATTTTAATATAAAAAAACTATCAGATTTACCCACTATAGATGAGCTCTCCTCTGCCGGATTAATCGATGGAGGATCAGTGGATTCTTCGATTTTTGGAACTGGTAAATTTTTTAAAGAACAATCACAGGACAAAAAGGATAATATTTATTCTGATGTTGATGATGTGCTCAAACAAACTACAAATATTGAGGAATAAATATATTTATTTAATTGTTTTTATTGTGTAGAGTAAACTTATGGGTATAAGTTTTTGGCAAATAGCTATAGTAGTAGTTCTTGTAGTTTTACTTTTTGGAAGAGGTAAAATTTCAAGTTTAATGGGTGATGTAGCTAAAGGGATTAAGAGTTTCAAAAAAGGAATGTCCTCTGACGAAAATAATCAGACAAATCTTGAGGATAAAAAAGACGAAGATTCTAATTCACAAAACAAATAATTATTAATGCCACAAATTGGATGGTTCGAATTACTAATAGTTGTTTTAGTGGCTATATTAATTATCGGTCCAAAAGATTTTCCGGTAGTGTTAAGAAAACTAGGTAGCTGGATAGGTTCAACAAAAAAATATTTTTCAGATATTCAAAATAAAGTTAATCAAACTGTAGATGAAGAAAATTCAGTTGAGAAAAAATATTCAAAAACTGCCAATGATAAAAAAGATGAATAAAATAGACGAACAAAACACTATCACCGGACATTTAACTGAACTCAGATCTAGATTAATTAAATCCTTAATTTTTATTTTTGTAATATTTGTTTTTGGATATATTTTTGCTGAATATATTTATAGCTTTTTATTAGAGCCATACGCTAAAGCAGTTAGAAATGATGGTATAGAGAGAAGATTAATTTTTACAGCTCTTCATGAAACATTTATTACTTATTTAAAACTCGCCTTTTTTCTTGCCCTTTTTTTAGGAAGTCCAATTTTTTTAACCCAAATGTGGAAATTTATTGCACCTGGACTTTACAAAAATGAAAAAAAAGCTTTGTTACCTTACCTTATTGCTACTCCTATATTATTTTTGTTAGGCGGAATGCTTGTTTATTATTTAGTTATGCCGCTAGCTATAAAATTTTTTTTAACGTTTGAAACAAGCGGGCAAATTAACAATCTGCCTATTCAACTAGAAGCAAAAGTTAATGAGTATTTGTCATTGATTATGAGATTGATTTTTGCATTTGGTTTAAGCTTTCAACTTCCAGTATTACTTAATTTATTAGCTAGAGTAGGTGTAATCGACTCAAAATATCTTAGAGAAAGGCGAAGATATTTTATTGTAATTATTTTTGCTGCAGCAGCTATACTTACTCCACCTGATCCAATAACACAAATTGGATTAGCAATACCGTTATTGATACTATATGAATTATCTATATTATCTGTAAAATTAACGGAAAAGAAAAATAATGCATAGTATTAAAGCAATAAGAGAAAATCCTGATTTTTTTAAAAAAAAGATAGAAGAAAGAAATGTAAAGTTAAATATCGATGATTTATTAACTTTAGATAAAAAAAATAGGGAAATAACGCAAAAAAAAGAAAAACTTGAACAAGAAAAAAAAATTATTTCTAAAAGCAAAAAAGAAGATCAGTTTAAAAAGTCAAAAGAAATCTCTAACCAAATAAAGATACTAGAAAATGAGTTAGGAAAATTTAAAAAAAGTATAAATAAAATATTATATTTTATTCCAAACTTGGCTTTAGATGATGTACCAATCGGGCAGGACGAAAAATCTAATAGAGAGCTTAATAAATATGGTAATATTTCGAATTTCAAATTTAAGCCTAAGTCTCATTTTGAAATTGGAAAAAATTTAAATTTAATGGATTTCGATATTGCTGCTAAAACATCTGGGTCAAGATTTGTTTTTTTAAAGGGTAATCTAGCTAAACTTGAAAGAGCTATCTCAGATTTTATGCTTGATACCCATACAAAAAAATTTGGATATATGGAAATATCACCCCCTTTAATAGCATCAGAAAACGCTATGTTTGGAACTGGTCAACTTCCAAAATTTGAGAATGATCAATTCGAAATTAAATTTAATGATGAAACAAATAGGAAATTTCTAATTCCTACCGCAGAAGTAATTTTAACAAACATGATAAGAGAAAAACAGTTAAATAAGGAAGAGCTTCCCTTAAGATTAGTGGCCTCTACTGCTTGTTTTAGAAAAGAAGCTGGAAGTTATGGTAAAGATACGAAAGGTATGTTGAGACAACATCAGTTTTATAAAGTTGAACTTGTTAGTATTGTTGAACCTGACATGTGCGAAAAAGAATTAAGTAGGATGACATCTTGTGCCGAGCATATACTTAAGGAACTAAAGCTACCTTATAGAACAGTAATGCTTTGCTCAGGTGATATGGGTTTTAGCGCACAAAAAACAATCGATTTAGAAGTTTGGATACCATCAGAAAATACATATAGAGAAATTTCTAGTTGTTCTACTTGCGGTCAATTTCAATCGAGAAGAATGAAAGCAAAGTACAAAAATAAAAACCAAACAGATTTTCTTGGTACGCTAAATGGTTCTGGTCTTGCCGTTGGTAGAACACTTATTGCAATTATGGAAAATTATCAAGATTCAGAAGGAAGAGTGATTATTCCAGATGTGCTTAGACCATACATGAGCAATATAGATAAAATTTAGTAATAAATGATAAAATTTAGTTGTCTAAGTAAAATTATTAATATATTTATTCTTACATTATGAGTTCTAATTTTGCACAATTTATTCCACTTATACTAATTTTTGTTATTTTCTATTTCTTTTTAATAAGACCTCAGCAAAAAAAGGTTCGTGAACATAAAACAATGACTCAAAATCTTAAAAGGGGTGACGAAGTTATTACTTCAGGTGGAATAATAGGAACTGTTGATAGAGTATTCGAAGATGATCGAATAGAATTAAACATTTCTGATGGTGTAAAAGTTCAAGTTATTAAAAATACAATACAAGGTCATTTAAAAAAAGAAGAGACTAAGAAATAATCTTTTTGTGTTAAATTTTTCAAAGATAAAAATTGTATTAATTTACCTTTCTTTTTTAGCAGTAAGTTTCTTTTGTTTTTCCAATATTTCCGACTCTAATAATTTCTTTTTAAAAAAAAAAATTAATCTAGGTTTAGATTTACAGGGTGGTTCATATCTACTTTTAGAGGTTGATAGTACTCCATTACAAAAAAGACAAATTCAATCAAAAGTAATACCTTTAAAAAAGAAATTAATTGAAAATAACATAAATTATAAAAACTTTAAAATTAAAGAAAATGTAATTTTATTTGAAATTAATACAAACGATAAAGAAAAATTTGAAAAGTTCTTTAAAGATAAAAATAATGATATTAATATATATTTAAGTCAGTATAGATCTTTCGAATTAGACTACGTTTTTGAAAAAAATTTGGTAAAAATATTTTTATCTAAAAATGGAATAATAAAAATCAACACTTCAGCGGTTGATCAATCAATTGAAATAGTTCGTAAAAGAATTGATGAAACAGGCACAAAAGAACCATCTATAATTAAAAGAGGCAGCAACAGAATTTTGGTTGAGCTACCAGGTATTAAAGATCCTGAAAGGATAAAAGAGTTACTTGGAAAAACTGCACAATTGTCCTTTAGAATGGTAACTGATGACAAAACTGAATTTGGAAATGAAACGTTTATTCTTAAAGATACCAAAGAAAAAATATCAGTGAGTAAAAGAATAATTTTAACTGGAGATAACTTAATAGATGCTAATCCAAAATATGATAACATAAATCAGGAACCAATAGTTGCTTTCACACTCAATAGATTAGGATCTCAAAGATTTGGGCAGGCAACCAGTAAAAATATTGGTAAAAGATTGGCAATAATTTTAGATAATGAAGCTATAAGTGCCCCCGTTATAAGAGATGCAATTACTGGTGGACAAGGAACAATCTCCGGAAATTTTACCTTTCAAAGTGCTACAGATCTTTCTTTATTGTTACGTTCTGGTGCACTTCCAGCACCTTTATCTGTAGTAGAGGAAAGAACTGTTGGACCTGATTTAGGGCAAGACTCAATAGATGCTGGTGTATTCTCATTGATCATTGGTTTTTTTTTAGTAATAATTTTTATGATAATTAAATATCGTCTGTTTGGTCTAATAGCTAATATCTCGTTAATATCAAATTTACTCATGTTAATTGGTTTTTTAACTCTTCTTGAAGCCACTTTAACACTACCGGGTATTGCCGGCATCATATTGACTGTTGGAATGGCAGTCGATGCAAATGTTTTAATATTTGAGAGAATAAAAGAAGAATTAAGAAAAAATATTTCAAACAATATTCAAGCTTTTGACTTGGGTTTTAAAAGGTCAGTAGTAACAATTTTGGATGCAAATATAACAACGCTCATAGCCTCAATAATTCTTTTTATTTTCGGATCTGGGCCAGTTAAAGGTTTTGCCGTAACTTTATCCATAGGCTTAATTACGACTTTATTTTCAGCATATTTTATCTCAAGGCATTTAACTTCAATTATAGTTTTAAGAAATAGAGAGAAAAAATTGTTAATATGAAAAAAGAATATAATTATAATTTCACAAAAAAATTTAAACTGGCAAATTTAATCTCTATTTTCTTTGTTCTAACAAGCCTAATCCTAATTATTTTTAAAGGTTTAAATTTTGGTATAGATTTTAAAGGTGGGACGTTAATTGAGTTAAGAGTAGAGTCAAATAATATCAAAATAAATGATATACGATCGGCTTTTTCTAACATGGATTTAGGAGATTTGAATGTTAAAGAATTTGGTAAAAAAGGTGACTACCTTATAAAATTTGAAAAAAAAGAATTTAATAAAGTTGTGAATATCAAATCTATAAAAGAAATTGTAGTTAATAAGTTAGGTGTAGATGTAAATTTTAGACGTATAGAAAACGTAGGTCCTAAAGTTAGCGCAGAATTATTAAATTCAGGTTTAATTGCTATATGTCTAGCACTAGGTGCAATGTTATTTTATATTTGGATTAGATTTGAATGGCAATTTAGTTTAGGATCAATTTTAGCGATTTTTCACGATGTATTAATTACTATCGGTATTTTTTCAATTTTATCATTAGAAGTTAATCTTTCAATTGTAGCAGCTGTTCTGACTATTGTTGGTTATTCGATGAATGATACAGTTGTTATATATGATCGTATTAGAGAAAATTTATCAAAGTACTCTTCTAGCACTATTGATGATGTTTCGAACACATCCATCAACGAGACTTTATCACGAACCATAATAACTTCTGTCACAACTTTATTAGCCTTAGGCTCAATTTATGTTTTAGGTGGTCAAATTTTAAAAGGTTTCTCACTAGCAATGATTATTGGAGTGATTATCGGAACTTACTCATCTATATTTGTGGCCTCACCTATATTAAAATATTTAAGAGTAAGTTATAAATCTATTGCTAAGGAAGAGAAAAATTAGTAAAGATTCTGAGCTATAACCATCGTCAATAGCATTGGTAACGACAATAAAGTATTAACTCGAGAAGTGATTACCGCAGTTTTTGCGTGTTTTGGTTTATCTTCAGGAGCACAATCAACAATACCTAGAACTTTTTTTTGATTAGGCCAAATTATAAACCATACATTAAAAGCCATAATTATTCCTAGCCACATTCCAATACCAATTGCAGTATTTTTACCACCGCTACCAATTCCAAGAATCATTGCGTCATGAACATAGCCGTTTAAATAAGCAACAATCAAACCAGTTACTATTGTTGCTAGCGCAGCCCATCTAAAATAAAACAAAACTGCTGGGGCAATAATTTTTGTAATTGCTGGTTTTTGCTCATCTGTGAATTTAGGCATACTTGGTATTTGTACAAAGTTTAGATACCATAGTAACCCGATCCACATTATACCAACAACAACATGAAGATATCTAAATAGCCAACTCCAAAAAAGTCTATCAAAGGCCCATTCTCCACCAGCGAAAAAAAGTCCGGCGAATAATAAAATGGCCAAGATGGCTGAAAGGTGAATAGTTTTTGATAAAGACTGTAATATATTTACCATGGATATTTATACCATAAAATTAAGTTTTATGCAGTTTTTTTCATTTTCCCATCAATTAAATTTTTAAGAAATTTACCCGTATAACTGCTATCAACTGTGGCTACTTTTTCAGGTGATCCCTCAGCAATGACCTTACCTCCATCGGCACCACCCTCAGGTCCCATATCTATTATCCAATCAGCTGTTTTTATTACATCTAAATTATGTTCAATAACTACTACGGTATTCCCAGTGTTCACAAATGCTTGTAAAATTTCAAGTAATTTTTTGATGTCATGCGTATGTAAACCAGTAGTTGGTTCGTCTAGAATATAAAGTGTTCTTCCGGTAGATCTTTTTGATAATTCTTTAGCCAACTTAATTCTTTGAGCTTCACCGCCTGATAATGTAGTGGCTTGCTGACCAATTTTTATATACCCCAAGCCAACGTGCTTTAATGTTAATAGTTTTGAGTGAACTGTTGGAATATTCTCAAAAAAATTACAGCCTTCTTCAACAGTCATATCTAAAACTTCAGCTATATTTTTATTTTTGAATTTTATTTCTAGTGTTTCTCTATTGTATCTACTTCCTTTACAAGCATCACAAGGTATATAAACATCGGGTAAAAAATGCATTTCGTATGTAATCACACCATCACCTTCACAGGTTTCACATCTTCCACCTCTTACATTAAAAGAATATCTTCCAGGTTTATATCCTCGAGTTTTGGAGTCAGGTAAATTAGCAAACCAATCTCTGATAGGACCAAACGCTCCCGTATATGTAGCCGGATTAGATCTTGGTGTTCTTCCGATAGGAGACTGATCAATATCAATAACTTTATCAATTAATTCTATTCCCTTATAACCTTTAAATGGTTTAGGTAGTTTTCTAGATTTATTTTTATTAAGAGATAGATTAAGAGCGTTATATAAAGTTTGTAAAACTAAAGTTGATTTACCACTACCTGATACTCCAGTTACACATGTAAATGTTCCAGTTGGTATTTTAAGATTTGCATTTTGAAGATTATTTCCAGTTGCACCTAAAATTTCTAAATATCTTCCATTTTTTGCTGTTCTTCTTTTTCTAGGTAAATGTATATATTTTTTACCAGATAAATAATTTCCAGTAATACTATCATCCGTATTTATAATATCTTTTAAATTACCTTGGGCAGTTATTTGGCCACCATTTAAACCAGCCTCTGGACCCAGATCAATTATATGATCAGCATTTTCCATAGTCTCCGTGTCATGCTCAACAACAATTACTGTATTACCTAAATCTCTAAGTTTTTTTAATGCAGCAATTAATTTTTTATTATCTCTTTGATGAAGACCTATAGAGGGTTCGTCTAAAACATAAAGAACCCCCGTTAATCCTGACCCAATTTGTGATGCCAATCTTATTCGTTGTGACTCTCCTCCTGAGAGTGTTCCCGACTCCCTTGATAGAGTTAAATAGTTTAAACCAACATTTAACAAAAAGTTTAGCCTCTCGTTAATTTCCTTTAGGATATGTTGTGCAATTTTTTTCTCTCTAGAAGATAATATATTTTCAAGATTTGCAAACCACTTCTGAGAGTCTTCTATAGAAAATTTTGTTATTTCGCTTATGTTTAATTTATTAATTTTTACACACAAAGCCTCCTCTTTAAGCCTCATACCATTGCATTTTTCACAACTACTTTCACTTTGGTACTGGGCAATTTCATCTCTTTTCCAATCACTATCTGTCTCTAAATATCTTCTCTCAAGATTATTTATTACACCCTCAAAAGTCTTTTTAGTGTCATATTTTTCATATCCGTCGTCATAATAAAACTTTATTTCTTCATCATCTGATCCGTAAAGAATTATATCTTGAAATTTTTTTGGTAACTTTTTCCATTTTGTATCTAAAGAAAACTTATAATGTTTCGCAATAGACGATAATGTTTGAGCATAATACATTGAAGTAGATTTTGCCCAGGGTTCAATTGCTCCATCTGCGATAGTTTTATTCTTATCTGATACAACTAAATTCGGATCAACGTTTAAATTATGTCCTATACCTTCACACTCCTCACATGCTCCAAAAGGGCTATTAAATGAAAATAATCTTGGTTCGATTTCTTCAATTGTAAAACCACTTTCTGGACATGAGAATTTGGATGAAAACAAAATACTTTCTTTTTTTCTGAATTTTTTTGGCAAAGTCTCATTTTCATACTCAGCTATAAGCAAACCATTTGATAGATTTAATGCAGTTTCTATACTATCAGCTAATCTATTACCTAATTTTGAATTTAAAACTATTCTATCAACAACAATAGAAATATCATGTTTTACTTTTTTATTTAAATCAGGAAAATCATTAATATCAAAATATTTTCCATCAACCTTAATTTTTTGAAATCCTCTTTTTTTATAATTTAAAATATCTTTTTTATATTCACCTTTTCTGCCTCTAACTACTGGTGCCAATAAAAATATTGTACAATTTTTTGGTAAAGCTTTTACTTTATCAACCATTTCACTCACAGACTGCGATACAATTGGTTTTCCAGTAAAAGGTGAATAGGGTACACCAACTCTTGCAAATAGAACTCTCATGTAATCATAAATTTCAGTTACTGTGGCTACAGTAGATCTTGGATTTTTTGGAGCATTTTTTTGTTCAATTGAAATTGCTGGGCTTAAACCTTCAATTAGATCAACATTTGGTTTTTTCATTTTATCTAAGAATTGTCTTGCATAAGCTGATAAACTTTCAACATACCGTCTTTGTCCTTCTGCGTATATTGTGTCAAAAGCTAATGATGATTTTCCTGACCCAGAAAGACCTGTTATGACTACAATTTTCTCTTTAGGAATTTCTAAAGAAACATTTTTTAAATTGTGTTCTTTAGCCCCTTTTATCAATATCTTTTTAAGCATACTTTTTAACAGCCTGAGTAGTTAGACCTTATAATATTAGTTAAACTATGTTATATTATCTTTTATTCACTAACAATAAACCTAAGAATTATGTCAGGAAGTTTAAATAAGGTTCAAATAATAGGAAGACTGGGCGCTGATCCTGAAATTAAGCAAATGGTTAACGGAAAAAACGTCGCAAGGTTAAGTGTTGCTACAAGTCAAAGTTGGAAAGACAAATCTAGTGGGGAGAGAAAAGAAAAAACAGAGTGGCATAGAGTTGTAATATTTAATGAAGGACTTGTTAATATTGTACAACAATACCTTAAGAAGGGCGCAAATGTTTATCTTGAAGGACAATTAAGCACAAGAAAATGGAGAGATGAAAAATCTGGACAAGATAAATACTCTACTGAAATCGTCCTTCAAGGATACAATTCATCACTAACAATGTTAGGTGGAAAAAGCTCATCAAATACTAACGAGTCATCTCAAGCGAGTTCACTTCCAAACGATCAAATGTCACAAGATAATTCTGATCTTGATGATGAAATTCCTTTTTAAATAAATGCAAAAGACAGAAGTAAAAAATAATTCAAATTATAAACCAATTTTTGTTCATCAAGAAATGAGCTCATCTTATCTTTCATATGCTATGAGCGTAATAGTTAGTAGAGCCCTTCCTGATGTAAGGGACGGTTTAAAACCAGTTCATAGAAGAATTATTTATGCAATGTACAAAGGTGGTTATGATTGGGGAAAACCTTTCCGTAAATCTGCAAGAATAGTTGGTGATGTAATTGGTAAATATCACCCACATGGAGACCAGGCAGTTTATGATGCATTAGTAAGATTGGTCCAAGATTTTTCTATGAGTTTACCATTAATTGACGGACAAGGTAATTTCGGTTCAATAGATGGTGATCCTCCTGCGGCCATGAGATACACAGAAACAAAGCTTTCAAAAGTTTCTCAATTTCTTACTGAAGGATTAGAAAAAAACACAGTAGATTTTAGAAACAATTATGACGAAACAGAAAGAGAGCCAACTGTTCTTCCATCACAATATCCTAATCTTTTGGTTAATGGAGCTGGGGGTATCGCTGTTGGAATGGCCACAAGTATTCCCCCTCATAATTTGGGAGAAATTATTGACGGTACTATCGGATATATAAAAAATAACGACATTACAATTGGTCAGTTGATGAAACATATTCCTGGTCCAGATTTTCCAACGGGAGGTTTAATAATTGGAAGAGATATAATTAAACAAGGTTATAACAAAGGTAGAGGTTCTTTTAAAATAAGAGGAGAAATTGAAGAGGAAAGTTTAAAAAATGGTAAAACAAGACTTGTTATAAAATCTATACCTTATCAAATAAACAAATCTGTTTTAAATGAGAGAATTGCTGATCTATCACGACAAAAAAAAATTGAAGGTGTAAGTGATA
The DNA here is from genome assembly GCA_902567495.1 of uncultured Pelagibacteraceae bacterium. Classification (GTDB taxonomy): domain Bacteria; phylum Pseudomonadota; class Alphaproteobacteria; order Pelagibacterales; family Pelagibacteraceae; genus Anoxypelagibacter. The sequence goes on along the minus strand of CACFMO010000001.1, from coordinate 119,243 downwards.
TTAGAGATGAGTCTAATCGAGACGGTATAAGAGTAGTAATAGATTTAAGAAGAGGTGTAGAAGCAGAAACGATAAGAAGACAACTTTATAAATTAACTAGTGTAGAATCTTCTTTTGGTTTTAATACTTTAGCGATTGTTGATGGAAAACCAAAAATACTTAATCTAAAGGAGTTCATTTCACAATTTGTCTCTTTTAGAGAAAAAACTGTACTTAGAAGTATTAAGTTTGACCTTAAAAAAACAGAGGATAGAGCACATATATTAATTGGTATCGCTACTGCAGTCGAGAGTATTGATGCAATAATCAAAATTATTAAAAACTCAAAAGATACCGAGACAGCAAAGAAAAATTTATTAAATAAAAAATGGCCAATTAAAAAAAGTTCTAAACTAGTTTCTATGATCGAAAAAAAACAAAATTTATCTAAATATCAATTAAGTGAAATACAAGTTAATTCAATTTTAGAGTTAAGACTACAAAAACTAACCGCTTTCGGGATTAGTGAAATTGAAACTGAAATTAAGAAATTATCTGAACTAATAATTTACTACAATAAAATCATAAAATCAAAAAAAGAACTTTTTAATTTGATAATTAAAGAATTAGAAGAAATTAAAAATAAATTTTCAATTAAACGAAGAACAAAAATAGTTGATACAGTTTTAAATTATAATATTGAAGAAACTATTCAAAAAGAGGCAGTTGTAATTAATATTACTAATCAAGGATATATTAAAAGAGGATCATTATCATCGGTTAAAACACAGAAAAGGGGAGGAAAAGGAAAAACAGGTATAACAACAAGGGAAGAAGACTTTGTAGTTAGAATTTTAACTGGAAATTCTCACAGTCAAGTTTTATTTTTTTCATCACAAGGTTTAGCTTATAAGCTTAAAGCCTGGAAAATCCCGAAAGGAAGTCTATCTTCAAAAGGAAAATCTTTATTTAATTTGTTACCACTTAAAAACACACAATCAATTACATCAACACTTCTCTTACCTGAAAATGATAGTGAGTGGCAGAAACTTTATGTTGTATTCGTTACAGCGAAAGGGAAGGTAAGAAAAAATTCATTAATTGATTTTTTAAATGTAAACGCGAGTGGAAAAATTGCAATGAAACTTGATGAAAATGATAAAATTATTGGTGTAGAAAAATGTAAGGAAAATCAAGATATTATATTGGGAACTAAATTTGGAAAATGTATTAGATTCATGTCTAAAAAAATGAGATTATTCAAAGGTAGGTCTTCCAAAGGTATCAGAGGTATAAATTTACAAGATGATGACAGCGTAATGTCTTTATCAGTTATTGATAGCAGTCAAAAAGCTAGTGAGAATTTGAAAAAGAATGGATCAAAAAAACTACCATTAAACGAATATGTGCTATCTATCACCGAAAATGGTTATGGAAAAAGAAGTTCCTTGTCAGACTTTAGAGTTACTAATAGAGGCGGAAAAGGAATTATAGGGATAGTTAATTCAAAAAGAAATGGAAACGTTACATCAAATTTTATAGTTACAGACAAAGATCAAATTATATTATCAACCGATAAAGGAAGAGTAATAAGAGTTCAAGTTAAGGAAATTAGAATTGCAGGTCGAAATACCCAAGGTGTGAGAATTATTAAATTATCTGGTGAAGAAAAAGTTGTTTCTGCAATCAAGATAGAAGATAATATAGATTAAATATGTCCAAAACTGCCATTTATCCCGGAACATTTGATCCAATAACTTTTGGTCATATAGATGTTATAAAAAAATCTTTAAAAATTGTTGATAAATTAATTGTAGCGACAACAGATAATATAGAAAAAGATTATTTATTTTCATTAGAAGAAAGAATTGAAATATTAAATAAATGTTTGTTTAATGATTTAAGATTAAGTAAAAACAAAATTAAAATTATTTCTTTTGATGATTTAACTGTTAAAATCTGTAAAAAGTATAAAGCATCAATTATTATAAGAGGTTTAAGAGCCGTATCAGATTTTGAATATGAGTTTCAACTAGCTGGAATGAATAAAAAACTTGATAAAAGTGTTGAAACTATTTTTTTAATGTCTGATATTGAAAATGAAATTATTTCGTCTAAATTTATAAAAGAAATTGGTAAATTGAAGGGTGATCTAAAAAAGTTTGCTACAAAGTCTGTTATAAAGGCTATTAAATCTAAATTCTCGTGAAAAGATTTTTTTTAGTATATATAATAACGTTATTACTTTTTATGAATACTTCTACAGCAAATGACAAAATGTTAATGAAACTTGAGACTGGTGAGGTTGAAATTCAATTATTTCCAGAGGTTGCACCAGGACATGTTAAAAGGATTAAAACTTTAGCAGAAAACAAAGAGTATGACGGAGTAGTTTTTCATAGAGTTATTGATGGTTTTATGGCTCAAACAGGGGACGTAAAATTTGGAAATTCAAAAAATTTTAATGCTGATCTAGTTGGAACCGGCGGTTCTTCTTTAGCAGACTTAAAAGCTGAATTTAGCAATCTTCCACATCAAAGAGGAACTTTATCTATGGCACGTTCAATGAATCCAAATAGTGCTAATAGTCAATTTTTTATTTGTTTTGATGCAGCTCCTCATTTAGATGGTCAGTACACAGTTTTTGGGAAAGTGACCAAGGGTATGGAATTGATAGATAAAATAAAAAAAGGAAATGATCCAAACGGGTCTGTTGCAAATCCAGATAAGATAATAAGTTTTTCTGTAATAAAATAAGTAAATGAATTCAAAAAAAGTTTTTTTTGAATTAATCAAAACTCACAAAGAGGCAAGACTTGGACAGATTAGAACTTCACGAGGTTTGATTGATACACCCGTATTTATGCCTGTCGGCACACAGGGTACTGTAAAAAGTATTTTTGTTGATGATATTATTAAGACAAATTCGCAAATAATCTTGGGAAATACTTACCATCTTTTTTTAAGGCCAGGATTAGAAATCTTAAAAAATATTGGTGGTCTCCATCAATTTATGAATTGGCATAAACCAATTTTGACAGACTCTGGAGGTTTTCAAATAATGTCATTATCGAAGTTTAGAAAAATTGATAAAGAAAAAGGTGCTATTTTCCAATCTCACCTTGATGGTAAAAAAATTGAACTTAGTCCAGAAAAAAGTATTCAAATACAAAAAACAATCAATTCAGATATTTTAATGGTTTTAGATGAATGTCCTAAACTCACTAATGATAAAAAAATAATTTCAAACGCCATTGATGTTTCAACATATTGGGCAAAAAGATCCAAAATTGAATTTGATAATGCTGAAAACAAATCTCTTTTCGGAATTGTGCAGGGTGGATTATTTAATGACCTGAGAATTGAAAGTTTAGAAAAGTTATTAGAAATTAATTTTGATGGATATGCTTTAGGGGGGTTAGCTGTTGGAGAAAAGCAAAATGAAATGTTTGAGGTTCTTGATAATATCACAAATAAAATGCCAAAAAATAAACCGAGATACCTCATGGGTGTTGGAACGCCATCAGATTTATTGGGTGCAGTTAAATCTGGCATAGACATGTTTGATTGTGTTTTACCAACTAGATCAGGTAGAACCGGTCTTGCTTTTACTTGGGATGGAAAAGTAAATATAAGAAATTCAAAATATAAAAAAGACTTGAAGCCTTTAGACGAGAATACAAATTTGAGAAGTTTAAATAAATATTCAAAAAGCTATCTAAATCATTTAATTAACACCAATGAAATATTAGCTTCCATGTTAATCTCTTTACATAATATAAATTTTTATCAACAATTTATGAAAAAAATTAGAGCCTCAATAAAAGATGGTTCTTTCGATGATTTTTATAAAGAAAATATTTCTAAATTTAATTAAATTTAAGTTATTATTTCCAAACCACATTCACTTGAGGTTTTTTTAAGATAATTAAAACCAATTTTAGCATATTCAAATGGATTTGCTTTTTTTGGATCTTGTTCTGCCTCAACAACAAGCCAACCTTGATAGTTATTCTTTACAAGCTCATTAAAAATAGGCCTATAATCTATACAACCATCTCCAGGAACAGTAAAAGCACCCTCTAAAAAAGCATGCCTAAAACTTAGATCCTGAGATAGTGACTTTTTTAAAACCTTTTCTCTCATATCTTTACAATGAACGTGTGCAATTTTCTCTTTAAAATCTCTTATAATCTTCAAAGAATTACCACCAGCAAATAACATGTGGCCAGTGTCTATAGTTAGTTTAACTGTATCGTTTGTTTCATTCATTAGCCTTTCAGTATCTTCATGTGATTGTATTACAGTTCCCATATGGTGATGATAGGCTAATGGCATATTTTCACCTTCTAATCTTTTTCCAACTTCATTAATTTTTTCACAGAATTTTTTCCAATCATCTTTATCTAATTTTGGTCTTTTTGATAAAGGTTTTGATTCATCAGCTTGTATTGAATTAGTGACCTCGGCAAAAACTATGCAAGGTGCATTGCAATCTTTAAATAAATCTAATTGAGTTCTAATATTTTCCATTTCATCTTTTACAGTCCTTTTTAATAGATTTGCGCCATACCAACCTGAACATAAATTAATATTGTGTTTATTTAATATGGGTAATAATTCTTTTGAGGTTTTAGGAAATTTTCCTCCAGACTCAATTCCAGTAAATCCAGCTTCTCTAGCTTCAGACAAACAAGTTTCTAAAGATGTATCGCCGCCTAGTTCTGGCATATCATCATTACTCCACGCTATTGGTGCTATTCCTAATTTTACTGACATATTTTTTTAATTTGTTAGAATAAAGGTTAAAATCGTCAGTTTAAACAAAAAAGTGATTAGTTAATGAAAAAAAATGTTGCATTATTTGGCTTAGGTAGAATAGGGGTGATGCATGCAAAAAATATTGTATTAAATTCTAAACTAAAGCTTAAGTATGTATACGATATAAATCAAAAAATCGCTAAAATTTATTCAAAAAAACTTAAATGTTTTAATTTAAAAAGTCCATCAAAGGCATTTTCAGATAAATCAATAGATATAATTTTTATATCTTCAACAACCTCTACACATATACCGTTAATAACCAAGTCCGTAAAAAGTAAGAAGATAGTTTTTTGCGAAAAACCTTTAGATTTAAATATTAATAAAGTTATAAAATGCAAAAAATATATAAAAAAACATAAACCAAAAATTCAGTTGGGTTTTAATAGACGTTATGATCCAGGTCATTATGCTTTAAAAAGATCATTATTATCTGGAAAAATTGGAAAATTAGAGAAAATTATTATTACAAGTAGGGATCCAGCTCCTCCGTCTTTTAAGTATTTAAAAAGTTCAGGTGGAATTTTTAGAGACATGACAATACATGATTTTGATATGGTTCGTTTTTATCTAGGTAATGATGAAATAAAAGAAATTTTTGCAACAGCGTCAAATATTTCGAGTAAAAAATTTAATGATATTAAAGATTACGAATTAGCAACTTGTGTTCTTAAATCAACAACAGGAGTAATTTGCACAATTAATAATTCACGACATTACAAATATGGTTATGATCAAAGAATTGAGGTTTTTGGTAGTAAGGGATGTTTGATATCTGAAAATAAAAAGAAGTATAATTTTTTTATTGATAGATATAAAACAGCTTATAAATTACAACTTCAAGATCTTGTAAATCTTGCTAATAAAAATAAAAAACCTAGAGCTTCATTTATTGATGGGGAAAAAGCCCTTCTTCTTGCTAATGCTGCATATAAATCTTTATCAAGTAAAAAAGTTATTAAAATTACATAGTTTTTTTAAAACCTAGGGTTGAATAAAAAATAACACCACCTTTTCTTTTGATATTATTTTTGTTTAAATAAAAAATATTAATTAATTAATATTAACAACAAAAGAGGGAAAAATGAGAAAAATATATTTAACTATATTAGCTTTTCTTTCGTGGGCAGCAATGTCAGTAGCATCCTTTGCTATTGATGTAATCGTTGTTTCACATGGTCAAGCTAATGATCCTTTCTGGTCGGTTGCTAAAAATGGAGTCGACTCTGCTTGCAAAGATATGAAAATTAAGTGCAAGTATACAGCTCCAGGTACTTTCGACATGGTTGAAATGGCAAAATTAATTGACAATGCTGTTTCACAAAAACCAAAAGGAATTGTAATCACCTTACCTGATGCTGCAGCTCTAGGAAAATCTGTAAAAGCTGCAATTGCTGCTGGAATTCCAGTAGTATCAATGAACTCTGGTTCTGATGACTTTGCTAAATTAGGTATTAGCGCTCACGTTGGTCAAACTGAGTTTGAAGCAGGTGTAGGTGGTGGACAAAAAATGAAAGCTGCGGGCGGTAAGAAAGCTCTTTGCGTTAACCACGAAGTAGGTAACGTAGCTCTTGATAGAAGATGTGCAGGTTTCAAAAAAGGTTTTGGAGGTTCAGTAGAAATACTTGGTACTTCTAATGACCCAACAGAAATTCAAAAAGCTGTTGCTGCTAAATTAGGTGGTGTCGACACTATCCTTACTTTAGGCGCGGGACTTTCTGGCGAAGCTGCTTTAAAAGCATTAAAATCTGCTGGAAAAGTTGGTTCGATAAAACTTGGAACATTTGATATGTCTCCAGATATGTTGAAAGCTGCAGCTGCAGGAGAAGTTGAGTTTTTAATTGACCAACAACAATATCTTCAGGGATATTTGCCTATCGCAATTTTTGCTCAGTATATGAGATGGGGAACAATGCCAGCTGGTGTTGTTATGACGGGACCTGGTTTCGTTACTCCAGATAATGCTAGCAAAGTAATTAAGTGGGCAGCACAAGGTTATAGATAAAAAATCTTTAAAGAGGGCCTGGTTATAAAATCAGGCCCTTTTTTTTTAAAAAAAATTTAAAATTATGTCAACTAAGTCAAAAAGTATTCAAAACAAATCTAGTGACGAGAGATTAAGAAAAGTTTCTAAGCTTAAAGTATTATTAAATCGACCCGAATTAGGTGCGCTTGGTGGTTCAATTTTAGTATTTATATTTTTTGGAATTATAGCTGGTGATACTGGAATGTTCAGTGCATATGGAACAATTAATTTTTTAGAGGTATCAGCTAATTTAGGAATTATCGCTGTAGCTGCAGCTTTACTAATGATCGGTGGAGAGTTTGATTTATCGGTTGGATCAATGATCGGCTTTGCCGGAATTTGTATCGCCATACCAGCAATATATTGGGGCTGGCCACTATGGATGAGTATTTTATTTGCTTTTTCTATGGCTGTTTTAGTTGGTTATGCTAATGGAATTTTAGTAGTAAGAACAGGTCTTCCATCATTTATTGTTACACTAGCAATGTTGTTCATTTTAAGAGGTGCAACTTTAGCTATAACAAGGTTAATCACTGGAAGAACACAAGTACCAGGATTAAGAGTTTTAGTAGAAGACGATCCGATAGCTTGGATTTTTTCTGCAGATGCTTTTCAATTTGTTTTTACCTGGCTCGGATCTTTAGGTTTAATTGAATTAAGACAAGATGGCACTCCATTAGCAACGGGAATTCCTGCGTCTGTTATATGGTGGATTGCTATGACAATATTCGCAACTTGGTTGCTTATGAAAACTAGATATGGAAATTGGATATTTGCATCTGGTGGAGATAAACTTGGTGCAAGAAATGTTGGGGTTCCTGTAGGTAGGGTTAAAATAAGTTTATTCATTGGAACTGCAGTAGCAGCTACTGTTTACGCTTGTGTTCAAGTATTGGATGCAGGATCGGCTGATACAATGAGAGGTTTTTTAAAAGAGTTAGAAGCAATTGTTGCTGCAGTAGTAGGTGGCTGTTTATTAACTGGTGGGTATGGCTCAGCGATAGGAGCAGCTTTTGGAGCATTGATATTTGGAACGGTTTCTATGGGAATTTATTATACAGATGTTGATACCGACTGGTTCAAAGTTTTTCTAGGTGTGATGATGTTAATAGCTGTAATATTTAATAATTATATAAGAAGAAGGGTTACAGAAAATAAATAAATGTCTGATAATTTAATAGAGTTTAATAATATAAGTAAATTTTTTGGATCTGTTATTGCTTTAAAAGATGTAACCATGCACATTAAAAGAGGTCAGATAATGTGTTTGCTCGGTGACAATGGAGCTGGAAAGTCTACGTTAATCAAAACTTTATCTGGTGTGCATAAACCTGATGAAGGCGAGATTATAGTTGAGGGAAAAAAAACTATTTTTGACTCACCTAGAGACGCCTTAGATATGGGTATTGCTACAGTCTATCAAGATCTAGCTCTAGTTTCATTAATGAGTGTAACAAGAAATTTTTTTATGGGAAGAGAACCTACTAAAGGCTTTGGTCCATTTAAAACTTTCGATATAAATAGAGCAAATACCATAGCTTCTGAAAGAATGGGTCAAATTGGGATTGATGTTAGAGATCCATCACAAGCAGTGGGCACCATGTCTGGCGGTGAGAGACAATGTTTGGCAATATCCAGAGCGATATATTTTGGTGCAAAAGTTTTAATATTAGATGAACCAACATCTGCTTTAGGTGTTCATCAAGCCTCTGTGGTTTTAAAATACATTGTTAAAGCTGCAGCTTCTGGTTTAGGTGTTATTTTAATTACACACAATGTTCATCATGCATACCCTGTTGGAAACAGTTTTACTATTTTGAATAGAGGAAAAAGTATGGGCACTTTTGAAAAAAAGAATTTATCTAGAGAAAAACTGTTAGGTATGATGGCAGGAGGAGAAGAACTAGATAAACTTGAAGTCGAATTAAAAGAAATTGACAGAATTGCTAAAAATTAATGCAAATTGGAATAGATTTAGGCGCAACTAAAATCGAGTCAGTTCTTTTAGATGACAATGGATCTGAACTACACAGAAGTAGAAAAGAGTCACCCGAGGATTATAAAGAAACATTAAATTCAATTACAGACTCTGTAAAAATAATTGAGAGTAAATTTAAAAAGAATTTAAATGTTGGTGTGTGTCATCCAGGTTCAACAAATTTAGATACCGGTCTTATTCAAAACGCTTATAACTCTCCATGGTTAAATAATATGAAATTTTCAGATGATATTTCTAAAAGTTTAAATAGAAAAGTTTTATGTGAAAATGATGCTAATTGTTTTGCATTATCAGAAGCTTTTGATGGTTCAGCCCAGCACTACAAAATAGTTTTTGGAATAATTTTAGGCTCAGGATGTGGCGGTGGATTAGTTATAGATAAAAAAATTTTAGTTGGACCAAATGCATTTGCGGGTGAATGGGGTCATGTTCCTATAGGAAAATCCAAAAAAGACCATAACATTGAAGAGTTTATTTCAGGAAAAGGTTTAGAGAGACAGTATTTGTCTAAATTTAAAAAAAAACTTGTTGCAAAAGACATATTTAAAAAATCTAGAGAAAATTCACCAAATGAAAAAATGATTGTAGAAGAATTTAACAATAAATTAGGTCTAAGCTTATCACTTATAATTAATATAATTGATCCTGACGCAATTGTTTTCGGTGGTGGTGTATCAAACGAAATCAAATCTCTTGATGAGATTAAAATAATCACAGAAAAATACTTGTCAGAATTTAATAATATTAAAAAGGTAGATCTTAAAACTGTTTTTTTAAAACCCAAATACGGCGATGCCAGTGGAGTTAGAGGGGCTGCAATTTTGAATAGACAGAATCTTATTTAAGTATTTTGCGTATTTCAGTCGAAGAAAACTTTTTAGGTATACTGCAAGAGGATTTTATATTAATCCTTTTTCTTTTTTTAGCAGCTATCATGATCGATTGTATTATATCCAATACATGAAAAGATAAATCTCCATTGCATCTATGTTTCTTTTTATTTTGAATACAATAGGCCATTTCAGCTAATCCAACACCTCTGTAATTTGCATTTATCGGTGCTTCGTTTGCTCTCAAACTTTTCTGTCTAATATTAATTTTTCCTAAATACATTTTATTTGTTCTGTGTTCTTTCCAAGCTCCTCCAAGTTTTTTGCATGTATAAACTGAACCTCCAAACATGTTTGGGTCTGGTACGAGTATTGAACCTTTACTACCATATAACTCAATATGATTTCTGTGATGTGCTATTACATCAAAAGAAAGAGTAAATCTTATTATTGCTCCACTATTAAAAAAAATTGTTCCTAGGTAAGTGGTTGGACACAAAACTTTTATTGATTTACCTTTTCTTGGTCCGATACCTATTATCCTCTTTTTTTTGTTCCACATAAAGCTACCCCAGACTTGTTTTGCCGGTCCTAATAAGTTTACTAATGCAGTCAAATAATAAGGCCCCATATCGATAACAGGACCGCCTTCTTTTTTTGCAAACCACGGTTCAGGATTTGGGTGATAAGATTGTACTCCAGGGTAAGCAAAAATAATGTTTCCTAAATTAATTTTACCAATAAAATTTTTCTCTAATATTTCTTTTGATTTTTGATTACCACCACCTAGAAATGTATCTGGGGCGTTACCAATATAAAGTCTTTTTCTTTTTGAGATTTTTAATAACTCCTTTCCATCTTTTAAATTAATAGCCATTGGTTTTTCTGTATAAACATGCTTATTATTTAAAAGAGCTTTTTTGGAGACCTCAAAGTGTGCTTTTGGAACAGTAAGATTTAATATTATTTCAATTTCTTTATCTTTAAGTAAATTTTTCACACTCAAAGCTTTTATTTTATAAGTTGTAGCGCATTTCTTTGCAGCTAAATGATTTATATCTGCACATTTAATAATTCTGAAATTATTAAAGTATTTATGGGCTCTAAAATAAGTTTCGGCTATGTGTCCACAACCTATAAGACCAACTTTAAAAACCTTAACCATTTAGATTAAACACCTTGTCTTTGTTTTGATTTACCTTGTAGATGTTCTTTTAGAGCTCTCTCATTTTCTTTAGTAGATGGTTTTGTTAAAGTAGGACTCTCCCAATATGCTGAACCTTCTAACCATTGATATCCATCAGTTTTGATAGATATTACATAAGTTGTTTTTGATTTTTTAGCTCTTATAAAAGCTTGTTCAAGTTCATTTATAGAATTTACATTTTCACCAGTTGCACCTAAACTTATAGCGTGTTTAGCAAAATCTATTTTTTTTATGTTTTGAACTTTAGAACTTTCAAATAGGCAATTAAATTCTTTGCCACCTTTGTAAAGTTGTAATCTATTAATAACAGCATGGCCTCCATTATCACAAACAACTATAATTAATTTATGATTTGTCAAAACTGAACTATAAATATCTGAATTGTAGAGTAGGTATGATCCATCACCAACAAAAGCTATAACTTCTTTTTCTGGATTTGCCATTTTTATACCTAAGGCTCCAGAGATTTCATAACTCATACAGCTAAAACCCCATTCAGTTTCATGAGTATTTAATTCTCGAGGTCTCCAAACCTGCAAGACTTCTCCAACTAATCCTCCTGCTGCAGTGACAGCAATATCAGATGGATCTGATTTTCTATAAACTGCGCCCGCAACATGCGCATAAGATGGTAATTTTTGATTTGTAGGACCACTTTCTTTATCAAGGTAATTATTCCAAGATTTAACTGCACTTCTTGATTTTTTATACCATTCATCCGATGCTTTCCAACTTCCTAAAGCAACAGTTAAATCATGAATACAAACTTTCGCATCACCAACAATAGATTGAGCCATATGCTTATTAGCATCAAATCTTGATACATTTATTGAAACTAATTTAAAATTTGGATTTTCAAAATTTGTCCACGATCCAGTCGTGAAATCAGCCAATTTTGTTCCAATAGCAATAGCTAAATCTGTTTTTTTCATAAAATCATTTGGAGCCTTTCCACCGAACCCGCCAATGGCACCTAGAAAGTATGGATCATCTTTTTTCATAGTTGAATAACCCATTACAGTTTGTGCTGTAGGAATATTATGTTTTTTTGCAAATTGACTTAATTCTTTCATTGCATCAGAATAAAAAATTCCTCCTCCTGAAATAATTATTGGATTTTTTGATTTTTTAATTAAAACTGCTGCTTGTTTAATTTGATAATCATCAGGTCTTGGTCTTCTTATTGTATGAATTTTCTCATTAAAAAATTCTTCTGGATAATCAAAGGTTTCACCTTGCACATCTTGAGATAAAGAAATACACGCAGGTCCACAATCCGCGGGATCGATCATTGTTTGAATGGCTTGCGGAAATGTTTGAAGTATTTGCTCTGGTCTAGTGATTCTATCAAAGTATCGAGTTACATATTTGAAAGCATCATTTTGTGTTATGTTTGGATTATTAAAATGTTCAACTTGTTGTAATACAGGATCAGGCATTCTGTTAGCGTAAGTATCTCCTGGTAAAAAAAGTATAGGCAATCGATTACTCATAGCAACCGCTGCAGCTGTAAGCATGTTTGTTGAACCTGGACCAACAGAACTTGTTGCAACAAAAATTTGTTTTCTTCTTTTAGCTCTCGAAAAAGCAATACCTGTTAAAGCCATATTCTGTTCATGATGGCCTCTCCAAGTAGGAAGTTCTTTTTTATTTTCTTCTAGAGCCTGTCCTAAACAAGCTACATTTCCATGACCAAAAATTCCAAATGCACCTGCAAACAGGGGTAATTTTTTACCGTCAACTAATATTTTCTGTGATATTAGATATTTAACAATAGCATGTGCACAAGTTAGTTGAATTTTTTTCATAAATTAATTAAAGTGAACCCTAAGAAATATTGTAGTTTTAAGCAATAAAAATTTAAAAATGTATTCAAAATTTGGTCAATTCATACACGGTAAATGGCAGCCTTCTGAAAAAAATGAAACTTACGATGTCATAAATCCAGCTACAGAGGACGTAATTGGAAAAGCATCAAAAGCTACAAAAGCAGATGTTACAAAAGCATTAAAATCAGCTGAAGAAGGCTTTAAGGTTTGGAAGAAAACTCCGCCATGGCAGAGATCATATAAAATTAGAAAAATTGCAGACCTCATGCGAGAAAGGAAAAAAGAACTTGCAAAGTGGTTAGCTCTTGAGGTTGGAAAACCATTAGTTGAAGGTGAGGGTGAAGTAGGGGGAGGAGCAGATATTTTTGAATGGAATTCTGAAGAAACTAAAAGAATATTCGGCCAAACCGTTGAAAGTAGATTTGAAAATACTAGAGTTCAGGTCAATTACCAACCAGTGGGAGTTGTTGCCGCATTAATCCCATGGAACTTTCCAATAATTTTAGCTTCTCGAAAAATTTCAACAGCATTAGCTGCGGGCTGTTCTGTTATTGTAAAACCTGACGTAATAACACCTGGAGCTGTTATGGAGTTAATGAATATAATTAATGACGCTGGTATTCCTCCAGGAGTGGTTAATCTTTTATCTGGAGATCCAGAAGAGGTGTCTAATGAATTAATTTCATCAAATATTATTAAAAAAGTTTCAATCACAGGGTCTACTAGAGTAGGAAAATTAATATTAAAAAAAGCAGCAGATAAAGTTCAAAGAGTTACAATGGAGCTTAGTGGACATGCTCCTTTTATAGTGTTCGAAGACTCAAATATCGAAAAAGTTACTGATATGGCAATTACATCGAAATATAGAAATAATGGACAGGTTTGTATTTCACCAAGTAGATTTTATATTCATGAAAGTAAAAAAAATGAATTTGCAAAAACTTTTATTGAAAAAACAAAAAAACTTAAATTAGGTGATGGAATGAAAGAAGGTGTTCATCTTGGACCTATTACAACTAAAAAAAGATTAGAAGAAATTGAAAAATTAGTTGAAAAGACAAAAAAAGAAGGTGGCAAAGTACTATATGGTGGTAAAAGGCCATCTGGTTTTAATAAAGGATATTTTTATGAACCAACTATAATCGATGGTATTAAAGATAATTTTACAGTAATGACAGAAGAGCCTTTTGGTCCGATAACAGCTATTACTACTTTTAAAGACTTTGATGAAGTTATTAAAAGAGCAAACAATCATGATTGTGGTTTAGCTGGATATATTTGTACAAATTCAATGGAAAAAGCATTTAAAGCTTCAGAACAATTAGAAACAGGAGTTGTTGCAGTTAATACTCCGGTAGTAGCAACTGCAGAAACACCATTCGGTGGTATCAAGCAAACGGGATATGGTCGAGAAGGTGGTTCAGTTGGGATAAAAGATTATTTAAATATTAAATATACTCACCTAGGCCTATCTGGTTAGTTAATGAGAAAAAATAAGCTTAAAAAAATTTTTTCTGAGGGTAAAGCTGTAATAAACGGTTGGCTTCAAATACCAAATTCATTTTCTGCCGAAGTGATGGCAAATCAAGGATGGGATTCTTTAACCATTGATATGCAACACGGTGTCGTAGACTATCCAAATGCACTACAAATGCTTCAAGCAATTTCAACAACTGATGTAGTTCCAATGGCAAGGGTAAATTGGAATGAACCTGGACAAATTATGAAAATTTTAGATGCAGGATCTTATGGAGTTATATGTCCAATGGTAAGTAATAGAAAAGAAGCCGAAAATTTTGTTAAAGCCTGCTTATATCCACCAAAAGGTTACAGAAGCTTTGGGCCAATAAGAGGTCTTTTGTATGGTGGGGGGGATTACGGTAAGCACGCAAATGATGAGCTGTTAAAATTTGCTATGATTGAGACAAAAGAAGCATTGGAAAACTTAGATTCTATAATGACGACACCTGGTCTTAATGGAATTTATATTGGACCTGCTGATCTAAGCTTAGCTATTGGTGAGGAACCAAGTTTTGATAAACCAGAGGGTGATAAGGTTTATGATACAATTATGAAAATACTAGAACATGCAAAAAAAAATAATATAATTGCAGGTATTCATAATATGAAGGCAGAATACGCCCAGAAAATGATAGATAAGGGTTTTCAATTAGTAACAGTTGGTTCTGATCAGAGATTTATGTCTGGTGGTGCAAAAGAAGCTGTAAGTAAATTTAAAAAGATAGAAAAAAAAGAAGCCAAGGGATATTAATTTAATGCAAAATAATATTGCTGTTTTGTTACCTTACAAAGATCAATTCATTAAAGACAACGCTGGTTCAGCTTCTATTTGGGTTAAAGATTTTTCAAAGGAAAGTAAGCTTAAAAAAAACACAACGATATTTGGTTTTACGTCAAATGTAAGCAAAACCTTTGATAATTTTAAATATGTTAACTTAAAATTTTCAAATTTTGGAGTTCAAAGTAAAAACTTAAAATATGTCAATAAATTCATCGATGTATTAAATAAAAAAAAATTTTCTCTTATCGAAATTCATAATAGACCTTCTTATATTCTTCATATCGAAAAGAACTTTCCTAACCAAAGGTATATATTAGTAATTCACAACAATCCTCAAACACTACGAGGTGCAGTGACACCAAAAGAGAGAAAACATCTTATAAAATTATGTAGCAAAATTACATTTGTTAGTAATTGGGTTAAAGAAAAATTTTTTGAAGGTTTAGATATTAAAAATCACGAAAAAACACAAGTTTTATATCCAGCTATAAACAAAATTACCAAAATGCCAAAAAAAGAAAAAATTATTACTTTTGTTGGTAAATTAAATCACTCAAAAGGATATGACACTTTTGGTCGAGCAATTATTAGAATATTAAAAAAATATAAAGATTGGAAAAGTATTGTCATTGGAGATGAACCTAGAGAGAAGTATAATTTTAAGCACGATAGATTAATTCATTTAGGATGGATTACTCATGATGAAACTTTACAGATTTACAAAAAATCCAGCATTTCTGTTGTACCTTCACATTGGGAAGAGCCATTTGGGCGTACATCGTTAGAAGCAGCATCTAGGGGTTGCGCTACAATACTTTCAAAAAAAGGTGGTCTTCCAGAGACTATTCCTTACGGTTTGTATCTCAATAAAATCAATCAAAATGAAATATATAAAAAAATAAAACAACTAATTTTAAACAAAAAACTAAGAGAGGATCTACAAAAAAAATCAATCAATTATGTTTTCCATGATATAAAAAAAAATACAAAAATATTTGATGAATTGCGTGAAGAAATAATAAATGAAAAAAATATATTTGTTAATCGAAATATATCTAATTTAAAAATATTAAATATTTCAAATTTTGGTAATCGTCAGTTTAATAGATTATATTATATTTCAATCGCGAAAAAATTAGCCAATGGTTTTATAAGAAATGGTCACGATGTTATCAATTTAAGTGATAGGGATGTTGGAAAATTCAATAAATCATTAAGAGATTTTAAAGGGACAAGTTATCTAAACACCATGATATATGAAACAGCCAAGAATTATAAACCTGATTTAATTTTATTAGGCCATTCTTATGATATTGACAGTGATACACTGGAAAAAATTAAAGATTTAAGTAAAAAAACAGTCATTTCACAATGGTTTGAGGATCACCTCGCTGATACAGGCCCTGATTTTGCTTCTAACAGAAAAAAATTACTAAAATATGATAATTTTGTTACATCAAATTTCATTACAACGCATCCATCCACATTAGATTTTTTGAGAAAGAAAAAAAATTTTCATTATCTTCCAATTCCGGTTGACAAAAATATTGAAAAATTAAAAATTTATGAAAATAACAATCAAATAAACGATGTTTTTTTCTCAATGAGTCATGGAGTAAATAGAGGAAAATTAAAACGTGACAAGCAGGATGAAAGACATAATTTTATTACTGAACTAATTACGGAATGTCCTAATATAATTTTTGACATATACGGATACAATAATAGAGAGCCTGTATGGGCCGAAGATTTTTATAAAGTTATAGTTAACTCTAAAATGGCTTTAAATTTAACCAGAGGTAAGCCTCTTAAATATTTAACGAGTAATAGAATTGCTTCTTTAATAGGAAACGGTTTATTAACATTTATTGATAAAAGAACACAATTAAGTAATTTTTTTAATGGAAATGAAGTTATTTTTTATTCAGGTTTAGAAGATTTGGCAAATAAAATAAACTTTTACAAATCGAATGATAAAAAAAGAATTAATGTTGCAAAAAAAGGTAGAAAAAAATATTTTGATCTTTTTGAATGTCAAAAAGTCGCTAATTATATTATTTCAAAATCATTTAATAGAGAAATTCCAAAAAAATTAAAATGGATGGATTAATTGAAAATTAAAAAGATTAAATCTAAGATTAAAAATTTAAAGTTTGGAAAGAACTGTACTGTTATAGAGCCATCAAATATTTATGGTTCTAAATTTGGTAAAAATGTTTTTATTGGACCTTTTGTCGAAATACAAAAAAATTCTTATATTGGTGATAATACACGAGTACAAAGTCATTCATTTATATGCGAGAAAGTAAAAATTGGAAAGAATTGTTTTATAGGCCATGGTACTATGTTTACAAATGATGATTTTAAGAAAGGTAAAATAAATAGAAACCCAAAATATTTTAAAAAAACAGTAATTGCCGATGATGTGCTGATTGGATCCAATTCAACAATTTTACCAGTTCATATCTGTAGGGGATCTGTCATTGGAGCTGGATCAGTAGTTACTAAAAATATTAAAAAAAAAGGTATCTACGCAGGTAACCCAGCAAAATATTTAAGGAAAATTTAATTATGAAATTTACTGACGTTAATCCATTTTCTAAAAATGAACAATCAAAGATTAACAAATCTCTTTTATCAACTGTTAAAAAAGGAGACTTTATACTTGGAAAAAATGTAGAAAAATTTGAAAAAAAATTTTCTAAATTAGCCAATGTAAAATATTCAGTTGGTTGTGCAACAGGTACAGATGCTTTAATTTTGTCTATTAAAGCTTTAGGACTTAAAAAAAAACATGAGGTGATAATTCCTGGTATGTCATATATATCAACAGGTCTAAGTTTGGCATTAAATAAAACTAAAATTTGTTTTGCTGATATTGATCCTGACACAGGATTGATATCTTTGAAGTCTATAAAAAATAAAATTAATAAAAATACTAAAGCTATTATTCCAGTGAATTTATATGGTCAAAAGGTTGATATAAAAAAATTAAGATCAATTATAGGAAAAAAAGTTTTTATAATAGAAGATAGTGCCCAATCCCATTTTGCGTTTAGTTGTTATAATTGTGGTAAAGCAGATGAAGAAACTTGTTGTAAAAAAGAACTCAATCATTCTTACGCTGATTTATCTTGTTATAGTTTTTATCCATCAAAAAACCTTGGTGCTTATGGGGATGGTGGATTGATAACTACTAATAATATGAATTTTTACCGTAAATTAAAAATATTAAGAAATTTGGGGACTATCAAAAAAAATGTTCATGAATATGAAGGCTTAAACAGTAGATTGGACACCATACAAGCATCTATTCTTTTTGAAAAAGTAAATTATACAAAAAAACATAATGATTACAGAAGAAAAATTTCGAAGTACTATGATGATGAACTACAATTTATTAGCGAGGTTAAAACCACAGAAACTAAACCGGGATCATCTAGGCATTTATACGTTATAAGAGTTAAAAATAGAGATAGGCTTTTAAAGTATTTGCAAAAAAATGGTATAAGTTCACAATTACATTATCCTTATAGCCTTAATAGAGCAGGGGCATTAAGGGGTAGTGTAAAAAAAGAGAGTCTCCCAATATCTGAGAAATGGTCTAAAGAATGCTTAAGTCTCCCTGTTTATCCATATATGAAGTTAAGTGATGCTGAAAAAGTAGTTAAGATTATAAAAAAATATTTCAATTATTAAATGAGCCCAAGCTCACATAATGTTTATTTGATTATTTCAAAAAAGAAAGGTTTTTATAAAACTTATGTTGGATATGCAAAAAATATCAAAAATAGATTAAACCAGCATAATTCAAATAAAGGCGCAAAAAGTACAAAAGGAAGATATTGGAAATTAATTTATAAGAAAAATTTTAAAGATAAAAGTAAGGCTTTAAAATATGAATACTTTTTAAAAAAAAACAGAAAATTAAGGAAAGATATAAAACTAAAATTTATAAGAAATTATGGATAAGAAAATTATTGTAAAAGTAGCTGCTGGATTAGGTAATCAAATGTTTATGTATGCTAACGCATTCTCTTTAGCTAAAAGATTTGGATATAGGTTATTTATTGATAATACATCAGGTTTTTTTCAAGCTAAAAACAGAACTTTTGGCAGATCTTTTGGATTAAATTCTTTTAATTTGACAGGTGATTTAGCAGATAAATCTGATAAATACGATAATTATATTACTCATAATTATAAAAAAATAGTTAAAATTCTCAATAGATTTCAAAAAAACAAAGCTTTTTTGACTGATCCGAAAGGTTCAAATAAGAAAACTTATTACGAAAAAATTGACTATCCTTTATCTGATAAAGTTTATCTTGAGGGATATTTTGAATCTGAAAAGTACTTTTTTGATCTTAAGACTGAATTAATAGAAGAATTCAAAATAAAAAACTCTTATATTAACAATAAAAATAAATTTATTAATTTATTAAGTGAAAACAATTCAGTTTCAATCCATGTACGTAGAAACAGATTTGTTGAACCAAGTTATTTCAAGGATAAAGGAAGAGAACCAAAAAAGGATATGAGATTAGAAGATATTATTAATTATATTAATAAAGCTGTCTCATATTTTGAAAATAAAATTGATAATCCAAAATTCTTTATTTGGTCTAACAATTTTTCTGATCTAGATAAAATATTCGATAGAAATAAGTTCATTTTTGTTCAGAATAATAACTATATAAATGACTTCTATTTATTCAGTTTCGCAAAACATTTTATTGTAAGTCCATCATCATTTCATTGGTGGGGTGCGTGGTTGAACCAAAATCCTAATAAAATATGCGTAAGACCTTCTGACAATTTAAATCCCTCAAATAATAAAGATTTCTGGCCAGAGTCCTGGTCTATAATTTGACTTTATTTAAGGCATTATTTTTAAATAAATTCGCTTCTTTAATATATCTTCTAACCATTTGAGTTGTTTTATGACCTGTCATTGCCATAATACTTCTTTCATCAGCGCCAGACTCAGCCGAAACTGTTGCAAATCCTGATCTTAAACTATGGCCTGAAAAGTTTTTATTATCTATCCCAGCCATTTCTAAATATCTTTTAATTATTAAAACTACCGATTGATCAGTTAATCTATCATTTGTTAATGATGATCCTTTTACAAATCTTCTAAAAATTGGACCTTCTTTAATTTTTGATAAATTTATCCATTTTTTTAAGTGTGATACAGGGCAATAATCTTTATTTGTGAAGTAGGGCAATCCTTTAATCATCCCTTCTCCAAATTGGTCTGTTTTTGATCTTCTAAGAGTGATTTTTAAACCTTCAGGTACAAACTCCAGATCTTCATAATCTATTGATATTAATTCTGTTCTTCTAAACCCGCCCCCGAAACCAGTTAGGATGATTGTTTTGTCTCTAATTTTCTTAATTTCCTCAATTTTATCTTCATCTATTACTTTAATTATTGCTTTTAAATGATTGATTAATATAGGCTTTTTACCCCTTTGAATACTTCCTTTTGTACGTTTAATGCCCATTAGGTTCTCAATAATGATCGGATGTTTTGTATCCAGGTAATGCCCCTTATGTTTATGAATCGTGCTTATAGAGACCAATCTACGCCTTAAAGTACTTATTTTAGAATCTTTTCCAGATAGGTAAGTTAGATATAAAGCCACTATTTTAGGTTCTGTCGGTAATGATTTAAAACCATGCTTAGCACAGAAGGCTCCAAAGTCCTTAAAATCTGATTTATAAGCTCTTATAGTATTGCTTGCTTTTGAACTTTTAAGGTTATTTAGAGTTTCCTCATGTAAGGCTTTTAGATCTGTAACTAGTTCATTCATATCTATTACTATTGATAACAATTAATTATCACTACTAATATAATAGATGATTTTTAAAGTCAAGTGATTAAATATACGATGATGTTCGAGTCTAGAAAAAGAATTGTAATGGACCGAGGTCCAAGCTGGCCAGATTATGATAAAGCTGAGCCATTTATGATTAGATACTATCCCTTATTTCGTAAAAGACCTAAATGGTTCCCTTTCAATATCTTCGTTCACCAGATTTTAAAGAGTGATAGAGGCGATTTACACGACCATTATTGGTCTTATTTGACTATTGTAGTTAAGGGTGGATATTGGGAAACAAGGGAAAACGGGACTTTTTGGAGAGGCCCTGGCTATATCGGCATTAGAAAGGGCACAGATAGACATAGTTTAAAAATCCCAGAAGGTAAATCAGCCTGGACAATCATATTTGTAGGTCCCAACAAGGGTTCAAAGAAGTATGCGCGGTATCAAAAAAAGCCCTAAAAATGGGGTATTTTATGCCCAAAAAACCCTTGTTTTTCAACGTTTTTTGCAATCTGAGGGTGTAATTTTTTAAAAATATAGGTTTTATGCAGTCTATTAGAGCCTATATGTATTAATAACGAAAATAAGCCTATATATGGCCCATTAAACGCTATATTCTGATATTGCATTGCTCCCCTATTTCATCAAATAATAATGATTGTTTCTTGGGAAGCCACGAAATAATAGATTGCAAAAAACGTTATTTTAAGCCACTTTTTACGCATAAGACCCTATTATCAGATAAGCAAAATGAAATATGCCATTTTTTTTTAAGTTCCAATTATTTTCGCTATTAATTATAAATATTAAATATCAATTTATTCAATAAAAACAGACATATAGCTTAATAACTTAAAGTGATACTTTAAGTCAAAAACAGACTAATTAAACAAAATACTTGAGAGATAAGTATACAACAATAGGTAAAGTGAAAAACGATATGGTGGTAGATACGAAAATAGTGCTGGCGATGCTATCAACGACCTTTTTGGGTGAGTACATAGAGCCCACTAAATAAGTTAAAATCGCGCTAGGCATTGAACTCTGAATAAATATAACGCCCGCCTCTACACCAGACAAATCAAACGTATAAATGATTAAAAGCCCAATAATTGGACCAAAAAACATTCTGGTAAACGAGTTTATTAATGAGAGCTTAAAGGAAAATACTTTTAATTTTGTAAGAGCAATACCTAAAGCCATTAAAACCATAAATATAGTTGCATAAGATATCAGATGAGTAGCGTTTTCTAAAAAGGTAGGAACCTTTAAATCAAAATATAAAAAAATAAAAGCAAATAAAATTCCATAAATTGGACCATTTCTAAATAGTATTTTAAAATCTAATTTCTTTTTTGCTAGAAAAATACCTAAAGTAAAGTGTAAAAGCATTATTACAGATGCAATAGCTCCAGCAATACCAAAACCGGTATTACCATAAGCAAATAAACATACAGATAAACCAATATTTCCATTATTTGGAAGAATTAAAGGAGGTAACTCATAGATAATATCTCTTTTCGTTAAAATTAGTGTGATAATCCCTACAAAAGCAAAACCAGATACCATAATTATTTTATAGGTAAAAAATTCAATAAAGGTTTCAAGATTAACACCGGTTGATGTAAGTGAATAAAATATTAGAGCTGGAGTTCCGAATGTTCCAGTTAACTTAGTAATAAAATCAGTATCAAATTTAGGATTTTTTTTTCCAAAATAAAACCCAATACCAATAACTAAGAAAACAGGAAAAAATACATCTACGAGCTTAAGGTAAATCTCCATTAAACTCTTACATCAGATTTAGTAGGTTTTCTCAAGGGTTTATTAAAATTGATTGCTTTTTCGAATTCATTTAAACGTTTATAAATGGATCTAAGCTCAGTTATCCTTGTCCAATTTTGTAAAAATAATGAAAAGCTGCTTTGTACTTCTCTAAAGGCACTAGAGGTTTGTATTAAAACCCCAAGTGTCATTGCACCTGTAAATAAACCTGGTCCCATCAATAAGTAAGGAACTATAATCATGGTTTGGTTGTACATTATTAACCAAAGATCAAAATATCCATAATGTAAAAATAATCTATGATAGTTAAATTTAATACCAGTAAACAATTCTAAAATTGTTGGTGGTTTTGCATAATTTCTTCTATCATCCTCACCGTAAACTAATTCTTTTCTAAATGCTGCTTCTACTTTTTGATTATTGTATTCAAGACCAGGTAATTTTATACCAACTAACCAACTAATTATTAGTCCGCCCAAACTAGCCGTAAGTGAAACCCAGACTAGAGAACCTGATACATCTTTAAAAAATGGTATTACAACGTTTGATGATAACCCCCAAAGAATAGGAATAAATGCTATTAAAAGCATTATTGCTCTAACAACCTGCAGACCTAAGCTTTCAACAATTTTAGCAAAATTCATACAATCTTCTTGTATTCTTTGTGATGCACCCTCTACTTTAGCGTCAACTTTTTTCCAATATGGCATATAAGAAAAGGTCATAGCTTCACGCCATCTAAAAGCCCACAATCTAGTAAAATAATTAGTGACGGTATAGATCATTACATATGGTATAGCCAACTTCATAAATAAGAAAATACCATCATAAAATTCAGATATATCTCTTTCGGTTGCTTTTTGAAGTAGATCGTAGAAACCTTTGTACCATTCATTTATTTGAACATCTATCCAGGTTTGGGCCAGCAAAGATAGAAAAATAAAGAATGCACCTCCCCATGACCACAACATCCATTTCTTTTCGGTGAAAAAACTTCTCCACATACTAATCTTTCAAAAAATTATCAGCGTATGATTTGATTATAAAATTTGATTTTTTGGGTTCTATAACTTGGAAATTAATATTATTTTTTTTTGCATATTCTATAGCTTTTTCTTTTGTTGAAAACTTTAACAAAACTTCGCCTAAAGTATCTTCTCCAGATTCCCAGCCCATTAGTGGATTTGTTTTTGTATTTTTTGACTCAAATGCAAGAACCCATTTTTTGGTTTTGCCCCTGCCTGATTGCATTGCTGTTTTACTAGGTATAAAAATTTTAGCTCTTTTCATATTAGTTCATTGGTAAACTACAAACTGATCCAGATGCCTCTTTGTTATTTATATTTATTTTAAAATTTTGAGAATCTTTGCAATAATCGAGGTTTATCATAGCTATTCCAACTATCATTTTAAACTTGGGTGAATAAGCTGCAGATCTTAAATATCCTACAGTGTTTTTTATTTTCATCCACCAGTTTTAACTCTGATGTTAAGTTGATGTTTTTTTCGTTTATTTTTACACCCATTAGTTTTCTTTTAATTCCTTCCAATTTAACTTTTTGTAATGCTTTTTTTCCTAAAAATTCAATATTACTCTCCAAATTAATATATTTATCTAATCCACATTCAAAGGGATTATCATTATTATCCATATCGTTACCATAGGACAACAAAGCACCCTCTATTCTTTCAATAACATTTGGACAACCTGGTTTTAAATTAAACTTGTTACCAACTTTAATAATATAATCATAAAGTTTAAGACCTGACATCGAATTTTCAACGTAGATCTCGTAACCACCTTGCTTAGAAAAACCAGATTTTGATATCATAAAATCTATGCCTTCGAATTTAAAATAATTAAAATTAAAAAACTTAAGTTTACTGATCTCATCTCCAAAAACTTTTCTCATTAAATCCAAAGATTTGGGTCCTTGTACTGCGAGAGTAGAAATTTTTGTCTCATGAATTTTTACATTTAATTTCATTGAGTCAGCAATTCCTTTCGCATAAAGCAAAACATCTGAGTCCGCTATACATATTCTCCATTTCATATCTTCTACTTTTAAAACCAGTGGATCGTTAATCATATTACCATTTCCATCAATCAAAGGAACGTAGTAACATTTAAGTACTTTCGCACCACTTAGGTCCCTACATGTCATAAGTTGAACTAATTTATAAGAATCACTACCACTAACTTCAATTTGCTTTTGAACAGAGACATCCCATAATTGAACATCTTTTTTTAAGTGAAAATATTCATCTTCAAGAGACTTAAAATGAGTTGGTAATAACATGTGATTATAAACAGTATAACCACCTACCCCATAACTTTCTAATCTAGAGGTGTATGGTGTAATTTTAACTCTTCTATTTTTTGAAATTTCAAATTTTTTCATTTATTTAAGATATTTTTTTGAGAGTTTTAGTAATATTAATATTCATGTAATCAAAAACATTTCGTTCATTATTTTTGATATTTTTATAAATATAATTAACAAGTCTTGATAATGGTTCAGCAAGATCTATTTCTGGAACCTCGAGGCTGTATTTAGCTTGTTTAGCTTTCTTGAAATATATTTTAATTTTATACATAGATTCATTTTCATCACAATAAATAATCGCATTCTTAAATTTAAATTTCATAAGTCTAATTTTTATTGGTGAAATCCAAGTATTTTTTATGAAAACATTTAATTTATTTTTATAAGTTAAATTGATGAATGCCGTATCAGACTTAGGAGATTGTGCATTATTAATTTTTAGGGATTTTGATTTTATTGGATTACTTTTTAATAAATAAAACAAGATTGATAAATCATGAACTGCTAAGTCCCAAACCACATTAACATCTTTTCTTACAGGTGCTTGCTCTCTATAAGACTCTATTTCATTTAGTTTACCGAACCTATTACTTTCGATGATCTTTTTTATGTAATTAATAGAACCTGAAAAAATAAACGGGTAATCAACAAATATTTTCTTTTTATTTCTTTTTGAAATTTTTTCTAAATTATGCACCTCTTTTTCGGATAATGAAATTGGCTTCTCAACTAAAATATGTTTTTTCATTTTTAGTGCAAACTTAGATATTTGAAAATGTGTGTTTGTGGGCGTGGCTATAACGACTATATCGATATTGTTTGTAATCGATTTTTTATAATCCTTTGAAGTTTCTATGAATGGAAAGTCTTTTTTTGCTCTTAGTAAATTTGATTGGGATTTGTCTGAGACAGATACTAGTTTAAAAAAATTTGAATTTTGAAAGTTTCTAGCTAACTTTGGTCCCCAATATCCATAACCTATAAGGCATACTTTTAATTTATTCATTTTTTAAAAATTCAGCCACCTTTTCTCTCATTTCAAAAGCATTTTCAAGTATTATCATGTGACCGCAGTTTTTAATGATATGAACTTTCGAACCAGGAATTAATTCAGCAAATTTTTTTCCATTTTCCAATTTAATCATTTTGTCCATTTCGCCAAAAATAAACAAAGTTGGAAATTTAATATTTTTTACAGCTTTAAGGCCATTTTTATAGTTATTACAAGCTATTAAATCTACGGCTAATACCTCTCTTACCTCTCTTGTTGAGTTTAAAATTTTTTGTAAAGGATTACCTCCTATAAACTGTTTTGAATGACCGTAACCCCATTTCATCATTAAATTCAAAGACTCCATATCACCTGACAATGAAAGATCGATTAAGCTTTTGTTAACTGGAATTTCATATGCACCAGCAACAAAAATTAACTTTTTAATCTTTTGTGGAAATCTTAATGAGAATTCTAATGAGACCAGGCAACCTTGAGAATGACCAACAATTGTTACTTGATTTGTGCCAATTTTATTTAACAACTTATCTAACCAAACTGCAATTTCTTCTATACTTTTTAAACTCTTTCCTTCTGAATTTCCATGGCCTGGCAGATCTATTGTAAGTACATTAAAACCAACTGAAGAAATATACTGCTCCGTTAATGACCATACAACATGGGACTGGCCACTGCCATGTAATAAAATAACTGTTTCTTTATTTTGATCGAAGGTAAGTCCTGCATCAGATACAAAAACTTTTTTTTTATCGACTTCAATGATCAACTTAATTCCTTAGCTTTAGCTCTAAGCTCGTACTTTTTTATCTTCCCGGTAGAAGTTTTTGGAAGATCTCCGAAAACTATTTTTTTTGGAATTTTAAACCCAGCAAGTGTCTCTCTACAGAACTTAATGATTTCCTCTTCGGTTGCTTTCTTTTGTGGTGATAGCTCAACAAAAGCACATGGAGACTCACCCCACTTTTCATCCGGTTTTGCTACAACAGCTGATAAAGAGACTGATGGATGTTTAGAAATAGTATTTTCTATTTCAATAGAAGATATATTTTCACCACCAGAAATGATTATATCTTTTGATCTATCTTTAATTTGTATGTAGCCATTAGGATGCATTACAGCTAAATCTCCTGAATGAAACCATCCATCTTTCATAGATTTTTTCGTTGCTTCTTTATCTTTAAAATAACCTTTCATTACGACGTTTCCTCTAATCATAATTTCTCCTATAGTCTTTCCGTCATGAGGAACCGTTTTCATATTTTCTGGATTCATAACTCTAACATCTTCAGTGTTTGGATAACGAACTCCTTGACGTGAACTTATATCGGCTTTTTCATCCTCATTAAGTTTATCCCATTCACTATTCCAAGCACACTGAAGAATATGACCATATGTTTCGGTCAATCCATAGACATGCATGACTTCAAAGCCTAATTCTTTCATTTTTTTAAAAATTATACTTGGTGGTGGTGCAGCTGCAGTTAAAACATAAACTTTGTGATTTAATTTTATTTGTTCTTCTTTTGGTGCATTAGCCAACATATTTAGTATAATTGGGGCACCTCCAAAATGAGTTATTTTATGTTCTGAAATTAATTCAAATATTTCCTTGGCCCTTATATTTCTAATACAGATAACACGAGCATGTAGCATTGCTAAAGTCCAGGGATAACACCAACCATTACAATGAAACATCGGTACAGTATAAAGAAAATTTAATCTATTTGGCATATTCCATGCAGTTACACTCCCTGTAGCCATGAGATACCCTCCTCTGTGATGATAAACTACACCTTTAGGATTTCCAGTCGTTCCTGATGTATAGTTTAATGAAATTGCCTGCCACTCATCATCTGGTCTTTTCCAAATAAAATTTTCATTTCCTGTGTTAAGAAAACTTTCATACTCAAGTTCGCCAATTTTTTTTGCATCTTTTAAATTTTCTTGCTTATCAATAATATCTATAACAGAAATTTTTTTACTCATAGTTTCTAAAGCTTTGTTTACAACTGGACTAAATTGTCTATCAACGATTAGGACTTTAGTATCTGCATGATTTAAAATATAACCTACTGTTTTAGAATCTAATCTAGTATTAATTGTATTTAATACTGCCCCAGTCATTGGAACTGAATAGTGAGCCTCAAATAATTCAGGTGTATTTGCTGCCATAATAGAGACAGTATCACCCTTTTTTACCCCATGTTTTTCTAGTGCACTGGCAAACTTAATTGCTCTCTCGTAAACTTGTTTCCATGTGTAAGTCCTTTTCTTATAAATTAAAGCCTCATAATCTGGGTAAATATCTTTTGTTCTCTCTAAAAAAGTTATAGGGGTTAAAGGAACGTAGTTTGCTTTATTTTTTTCAAGATTCTGTTCGTAATTGTTCATTTCAATTAAAATTCGCCTTCATCATTGATTGACTTCCTGTTACCGCCGATAAATAATGACTTTGGGCTCTTGGTAAGATTTTATCAAAATAGTAAGTCGCTGTATTTATTTTGTCTTCGAAAAAAGATTTATTAGTATCATATTTATCGTAGCTAACTTTAAGAATTTTTAGCCAAGAATGAGCTAGACCCAAATAACCTAAAACTTTCAAATAATCATTGCAGGCTGCACTAACATCATCTTTTGAATTTTTATTTTTTTCAATAAGCCAGGAAGTAAAATTATTTATAAGCTCAACATATTTATGAAATTTTTGAACAAATATTGCTAGTTCTTTATTTTTTTCATACTCTTGTATCTCTTTTGTAATTTGAGCTATATAGTTATCATAAATATTATTATTCAGAATTTTTCTAAAAACTAAATCAATAGCTTGAACTGAATTTGTTCCTTCATATATGGGGGTAATTCTATTATCTCTAAATAATTGTTCAATTCCTTGATCTTTAGTATAACCATATCCACCAAAAACTTGTATCGCATCATTTGTTATTTCCATTCCTATATCAGTAAAAAAAGATTTTATAAGTGGAGTCATCATAGAAACCATATCATTTGCATTTTTTTTAATTGTTGAGTTAGAATGATTTAAACTTACATCTATTTGTTGTGAAACCCAAAAAGCTAAAGATCTTTGACCTTCAATTAATGATTTCATATTCATTAAACTTCTTCTAATATCTGCGTGCTTAATTATTAAATCCGCATCTTTATTATTACTATTATTTGCTTTACCCTGTTTTCTCTCTTTAGCGTATGAAAGAGCATTTTGGTATGCTGTTTCCGAAATACCTAAACCTTGAATACCCACGACAATTCTTTCTAGGTTCATCATAGTGAACATAGAGCTTAAACCTTTATTTTCAGGTCCTATCATATAGCCAGTTGCATTTTCAAAATTTAGAACACAAGTTGGAGATCCCTTAATTCCCATTTTTGTCTCTATTGATCCAGTATTCACTCCATTTCTTGGACCGATTGATCCATCGTCTTTAACAACAAATTTAGGAACAAGAAATAAACTAATACCTTTTGTTCCAGATGGAGATCCAGGTACTCTTGCTAAAACTAAATGTATTATATTTTCGGTTAAATCATGATCGCCTGAGGTTATAAAAATTTTTTGTCCGGTTAACTTATAAAAATTATCTTTTTGTTTAACGGCTTTAGTTTTCAATAGCCCCAGATCTGTGCCACAGTGGGACTCAGTAAGACACATTGTACCACTCCATTTACCTTCAACGATTTTTGGTAAATACTTATTTTTAATTTCTTCATCTGCATGATGAAGTATGCAGTTATATGCTCCAATACTTAATTCACTATAAAGTTTAAAAGAAAGACTAGAGGATGAAAGCATCTCCTCAAAAAATGTACTAACGGTCTTTGGCATACCTTGACCACCATATTTTGGGTCACAAGATAACGATGTCCATCCATCTTCAATAAATTTTTTGTAAGCCTCTTTATATCCTGGTGGAGATCGAACTATTCCATTTTCATAAACACAAGGCTTTTCATCACCAATTTTTGCTAGAGGTAGGATTAACTCCTGATTAATTTTAGCTGCTTGTTGTAGAATATCTTTAACTAAATCAGAATTTATATCTTTGTATTTATCTATTTCTTTGTAGTTTTTATTATCTTTTAAATGGTCAAATAAAAACATCATTTCTTCAACTGGTGCATTATATATAGGCATTTAATTTATAAGTGGTTTTCCTGTTTTTAAAGTATGAGCTATTCTATTTTGGGTATTTCGAGTTTCTAATAATTTCATAAAACTATTTAATTCAAGAGTATACATTTGATCTTCGGAAATTTCTTTATTTTTTTCAGTATCTCCTCCACTCAATACATATGCTAATTCTTTACCAACTACCATACCATGATCTAATATCTTTTTATTATTATATAATTCATCAAGTTTCTTTTGCATTTTTTGTCTCACTTGGTTACCTGATAATTTAAATTTGCATTCAATAGGAGGGTTAAATTCTTTATTTTTTTCAATAAATTTTTTTGCTACCTCAAAAAGGTTGTTTCGATTGATAATGACCTCGTGGTTGCTATCTAAAAATAAAAGAGGTTTTGCCTCTTGAGGTGAAGTGGCAGTTTTGGCATAGCCAATAATATCAAACACCTTAAGTGAAGCGAATTCTGGATCATTTTTTGAATCATCAGTTTGTGTCCAGCGCCATAAAAGCTCTTTACAGCCCCCACCTGCAGGAACCAAACCAACAATAGTTTCAACTAAACCCATAACTATATTTGTATGAGAAACAACGTAATTACTTTGTAGCAATACTTCTTCGCCACCACCAAGGGCTAAACCAGAGGGTGCGGATATAACTGGATTTTCACAATACTTTAAATGTTTACAAGTTTTCTGAAAATACTTAATAAATTTTTCAACAGATTTCATATCGCCCTTTTTAACAAATTCCATAACATAATTAAGATTAACTCCTGCAGAAAATTGCATACTCTCATTTATTATAATTAAGGGTTTGTCGGTGGCATTCATTAGAGCATCCATAGAATTATAGTCTAAGGCATTAGCTTTAGTATTAAATTCAACAATATTAAAATCATTAAATCTAAAAATTTCTGCAGAATCATTTTTGTCTACCTTAGTAACTAATCTTTTAATTTTGCCAAGAGTTTGGATATTCGTATATTTTTGACGTTCTCCGTAAAAATTTTTAGATCCCTTATTTTTGAGATTTTGTAAAAAGGGATTTAGTTTTGTATCACCTAGTTTTGAAAAAAAATTATCCAAACCAATCGACTCTAACATTTCAAAAGGTCCCATAGACCAATTAAAACCAAGCCTTAGTGCTTCATCTATATCGTTATAATGTTTTGTTATTTTGGGTACTAAAGATGAAGAATATAGAATTATTTTTGATATTACTGACCATGCATATTTTCCATATTTATCATCTCTATTAATTAATTCCAAAAGATTTACTTTTTCAATATTTAGTTCAATCTTTTTTGATGGAGAATAAGTATTTTCATTTATATCAAGAGCTTCAAGGATTTTCTTATTATTTTCCTTATTTATTCTATAGAAACCACCCTTCCCTTTACGACCAGTATATCCGCTATCAATTAGAGTTTTGATAATTGGTATTCCGTCTACAACATTTTGGAAATCGTCTTTTGGATCCAATTCTTTTTTAAAACTTTTAAGAACATCTGACATTAGATCGATACCTATTAAATCATATAATGCAAAAACACCTGTTTTTGGGATACCCATTGGTCTTCCAAATACAGCATCGGCTTCCTCTATTGAAAGTTTCATTGAAATAGCTTCTGTCATAGCAATTTGCATTGAATAGACGCCAATTCTATTTCCTAAAAAACCAGGTGTATCACCACATACAATTACACCTTTTCCTAGTTTTTTTTCACAAAAGTCTTTCAGTAATTCTATTTTGCTTTTATCATTGTTTTCTTCTCTGACTATTTCTAGAAGCCCCATGTATCTTACTGGATTAAAAAAATGCGTTATACAAAAATCTTTTTTATCATTTTCATTTAATTTTTTAGATAATATTTTAAGAGGAATTGTTGATGTATTAGAGGAAACTACAGAATTTTTCTTTCTTTTATCAAATATTTTTTTATATATGTCGTGCTTTATATCAATTCTTTCAACTACTGCTTCTATAATCCAATCTGCATCAGAAATTTGATCAAAATTTTTAGTTATTGTACCTATTTTTAATCCATCGATTTTGGATTTTTCAAATAAAAGTGGTGGTTTTGATTTTAATATTCTCTCACGGGCTTTTTCTACAATTTCATCTTTTAGATCGAGTAATACAACTGGAATATTTGCGTTGCATAAATGAGCAGCTATACCACTTCCCATTGTTCCTGATCCTATAATAACGACTTTGTTTATTTTCATAAAATGGTCGGGGCGGCAGGATTTGAACCTGCGACCCTCTGGTCCCAAACCAGATGCGCTACCAGACTGCGCTACGCCCCGAGAGGTTATTTATATAGATGAATAAATGAATTTTATCAATTGAAACATAAGTCCAATCAATATAATTGAGATATAATTAGTATTATGATTCAACATATATCAAAACCCTTTAAATGGTTTTTTAAATTAGAGGCTGCATCGGGTCTTGTTTTACTTTTTGCTGCAATAATTGCATTATTTGTTAGTAATAGTGAATTAGCATCTATCTATTATGATATTTTAAACTCTTATTTTGCTCTTGGTTTTGGAGAATTTAAATTAAAATTATCTGTATTACACTGGATCAACGATGTTTTAATGGCAATATTTTTCTTTTTGGTTTCTTTAGAAATAAAAAGAGAATTTATTCAAGGAGAGTTATCAAACCCAAAACAAGCATCACTTCCAATAATTGCTGCTGTTGGTGGGATGTTGGTGCCAGCTTTAATTTACGTTGCTATCAATTATGGAAATTCTGAAACCCTAAAAGGATGGGCGATTCCCTCAGCTACTGATATAGCATTTTCATTAGGTGTATTATCTTTACTTGGAAAAAGAGTTCCAATTTCCTTAAAAGTTTTTTTAACTGCTTTAGCTATTATTGATGATTTGGGTGCAATTGTGATAATTGCCTTTTTTTATTCAGGAAAAATACAAGCTATGTATTTAATACTAATGTTAGTATCAATCATTATATTAATAATTTTTAATAGATTAAATGTAAGAAGTTTTATTCCTTATCTCATAGTTGGTATTTTTTTATGGGACTTTACTCATTCATCTGGTATTCACGCAACTATAGCAGGGGTTTTATTAGCTTTAACGATACCACATAAAGATAAGGAAAATAAAAACTCACATAAAAATTCAATGCTGATTAAACTCGAACATGCAATCTCACCATATGTTGCTTTTGGTATTATGCCAATCTTCGCTTTTGCAAATGCTGGTGTTTCTCTTGAAGGATTAACTTTAGCAACATTAATGAATCCAGTACCATTAGGAATTTTATGTGGATTATTTTTCGGTAAACAATTTGGCGTTTTCATTTTTTCATATATTTCAATTAAATTAAAATTTGCTGAGATGCCAAATGACTCGGATTGGTTAAAATTATATGGCGTAGGTGTATTGACGGGAATCGGCTTTACAATGAGTTTATTCGTCGGAAACTTAGCGTTTGTTGAAACAACTCAATATTTAAGTGGTGTTAAAATAGGTGTGCTATTAGGTTCACTTGCCTCAACTCTTTTTGGGTATATGTTGATTTTATTAAGTAAAAAATAAAATTTAAATGCTTAAATCAAAAATAATATTTTTAATAATTATGATTTCTCTTTTTTCGTCCAATCTTAATGCTTCTTATGAAAAGCTGGCATTTGATTTCTCTTTCAAAGATCTTGACGGTTCAGAAATGAAACTTGCTGATTTTAAAGATAAAGTAATGGTTATTACTAATGTTGCAAGTTATTGTGGTTTTACCTCTCAATATGAAGATCTTCAAGAAATTTGGGAAAAATATCAAAATAAAGGATTAGTAGTAATAGGTGTACCTTCAAATTCTTTTAATCAAGAAATGGAAACGAATAAGGAAATTAAGAATTTTTGTGAAGCAAAATTTGGAATTAGTTTTCCAATGACTGAAAAAGTCAAGGTCAAAGGTAGTGAAGCACACGAATTTTATAAATGGGCAAATAAAAATTATGGTAAAAATGCTGTACCTAAGTGGAATTTTCATAAAATTATAATAGGTAAGAATGGA
Organism: uncultured Pelagibacteraceae bacterium; assembly: GCA_902567495.1. Lineage (GTDB taxonomy): Bacteria > Pseudomonadota > Alphaproteobacteria > Pelagibacterales > Pelagibacteraceae > Anoxypelagibacter. The sequence goes on along the minus strand of CACFMO010000001.1, from coordinate 85,094 downwards.
AAGATATTTGATACATTTTCATCTATGACAAAGCCTACGTCAGGTAAATTTGTTAAAGTTATAGAGGAAGCTCTTAACAAATAAACTAGATTTTTAATCTCATACCATCATAAGCAGGCAAGATATTTTTAGGAAGATTTTTCTTTAAAAAATTATAATCTAGTTCTGTATGAAGATTTGTTAAAATAGTTTTTTTGGGTTTCAAAAAAGTGCTAATTCTTATGCTAGTTTCTAGATTAAAATGTCCAGGGTGTCTTTTAAACTTAAGACAATCTATTATTAAATAATTTAGTTTTTTTAGCTTTTTTAAATCAGAAGGGTTAATATTACTACAGTCGCTAAGGTAAGCTGTTTTATTAAAAACATACGCTGTTGAAGTAATTTGTCCATGCTCAACTTTAAATGTATCAAAAAATATTTTATTTTTACCTTTTTTAATCATTTGTTTTTTCTTGATTAAATTAGGCTTCATTATTGGAATATATCCTTGACCACCATAAAAACAGAAATCATACTTTTTTTTTAAAGCCTTTAATGTTCTTGCATCTGCATAAATGTTAATTCTTTTTTTGTGTTTCCAAAAAAAAGGTCTCAATTCAAATATACCACTTGTCTGATCTGAATGTTCGTGTGTGTAAAGAACACAATCAACATCATTTATTTTGTTTTTAATAAATTGCTCTCTTATATCTGGAGATGAGTCAATTAAAACTGATAAATTACCTTTTTTGATAAAAGCAGAACATCTTGTGCGTTTGTTTAGTTTATTTTTTTTGTCACAATTTCCCCAGTAGTTATTTATCCAGGGTGAACCCAATGAACTACCACAACCTAAAATAATCAATTCCATTTCAAATATTTATATTAAACAATTTAAAAAAATTATTAGTTGTAATCATTGAAAAATTTTCCTCTGTCTCATTTTTTAAATTTGCTAAGAATTTTAATGTATATTTTAAATTTCCTGGTTCATTTGTTTTACCACGCAAAGGTTCTGGTGACAAATAAGGAGAATCTGTTTCTATAAGTATTCTATTGTTAGGAATAGATTTAAATGTATTTGCTAAATCATTACTTTTTTTAAATGTTATTATTCCACTTGCTGAAAAATAACAATTTAGACTCAGAAGTTTATGTGCGAAATCTTTATTGCCTGTAAAACAGTGCATTAGAATATTGAAATTTTTATTTTTAAACTCGCTAGATAAAATATCAAACATTTCATTATCAGCAGATCTTGAATGTACAATTAATGTTTTTGATGTTTGTTGGCTAGCATGAATATGTTTAATGAAACATTCTTTTTGAATATTCTTATCTGAATGATTATAATAAAAATCTAAACCAGTTTCACCGACACCAATTAAATTTTTATTTAAACTTAAATTTTCTATTATCTTTTCAACCTTCAAATTTTCATAATTTTTAGCCTCATGAGGATGTATACCGTAAGAACCAAAAATATTATTATAGTTTTTCAATATATTTAAAATATTTTTAAAGCTTTGATCAGTAGTAGAAATAGTTAAGAAATACTTTACTCCATTGTTATTTGCTCTTTTAATAACATTTTGTAAATTATTAAATAGTGGCTGATAGTCTAAATGGCAATGTGAATCAATTATCATTTTCAATTTTTTTAAATAAGATACCGGGTTTTTTAATACTTAGATTCATTTTTAAATATTTAAAATTTAATAGACAATCAAGATTAAACTCATTCTTTGGTACGCCAAGACAGTCTAATACTTTTTGAGTTGAATCAGGTATTATTGGATATAATAGTATACTAATAGATTTTATTTGATTCAGTACTGTATAAATGACTGCATTCATCCTCTCTATATTAACTTTTTTCAAGTCCCATGGCTTTAGATCATTAAAATATTTATTAGCACTGAAAGAAAAGTTTATAACTTCTTTAATATATTGGTTTAAATCTTGTTTATTCATTAAATTTTGTAAATCAGGAATTTTCTTTATGAGATTTTTTGTAATGATTTCGTCTTCTTTTGAAAGATTTGTGTAATTTGGAATTTTTGAATCACAATTTTTTTCAACAAATGAAAATACTCTTTGACATAAATTTCCATAATTGTTTGCTAAATCATTATTAATACAATCATGTAAACTTTTTAAAGAAATGCTTCCATCGTTTCCTAGGGAAACCTGTTTAACTAAATAATATCTTAAAGGATCTACTCCATATTCATTAATAATTTCTAAAGGATCTAGAATATTTCCAAGAGATTTAGACATTTTTTTTTCATCTGATAATATCCAACCGTGGCCATAAACTCTTTTAGGTAATGGTAGTTTAGCAGCCATCAAAAATGCAGGCCAATAAATTGCATGAAATCGCAAGATATCTTTTCCGATTATATGAATATCAGCCGGCCAAAAATTTTTATATTTTATATTTTTTTGATCTGGAAAATCTAAAGAACTTAAATAATTTGTCAAAGCATCAAGCCAAACATAAATTACATGTTTATTATTTTTTGGTACAGGTATACCCCATGAAAATGATGTTCTGCTTACTGACAAATCTTTCAAACCACCTTTTACAAATTCAACGACTTCATTTTTACGTGATTTTGGAAGAATAAAATTGGGATTTGATTGATAGAAATCAAGCAATTTTTTTTCCCAGGAAGATAATTTAAAAAAAAAAGACTCTTCTTCAACCCACTCAACTCTTGATCCAGAAACTTTAGCAACTTTAATGTTATTTTTTGACTCTATTTCATCATTGTCATAATAAGCTTCATCAGAAACTGAATACCAGCCGCTATATTTTGATAAATAAATATCATTAGACTTTACTAATCTATCCCAGATTTCATTTACTGCTTTATGATGTCTTTTTTCTGTAGTTCTAATAAAATCATTATTAGAGAGATTAAGGGTTTTGCTTAGACTTTTAAATTTGAGGGATAACTCATCACAAAAAGCTTTAGGTTGTTTAGAATTTTTTTCAGCTTCCCTTTGAATTTTTAAACCGTGCTCGTCAGTACCGGTTAAAAATCTTACATTGTAATTTTCCAATCTTTTAAACCTCGCAAATATATCAGCAATAATACTTGAATATGCGTGACCCATATGAGGTTTACCGGATGGATAATATATTGGAGTTGTAATATAAAAATTCTTACCTGACATGATTTAAATAATTTGTAAATTGATTGTAAACATTAATGCTATTTAAGTTAAACTTATAATATCGAGTTAATAAGCTATTTATTTTATTTTTAGTATCTGCAATCTGAACATAATTTTTATTTATTTTAGAAAATTCTAAAAACTTTATATCTACAAGAAATAATAAAAAATTAATATAAATATCTTTTTTAGTTTTGTTAAACATTTTTAGAATTTCAGAGGATACTTTGTCGAATTCATTTAAAGAAGTAATTTCAAGTTCGTTTATAATAGGATCAAATTTAATTAGATTACCAGGCGATGTGTATTTAATGTAATTATGAGTAAAATTCTCCTCAATTTCAAAATATGATTTTAAATAAGTAAAAATTTGATTTTTTTGATTAGAAGACAAAAAAACCTTAAATTCCAAAGATCGTGAAATTAATGTTTCTATTAGCTTATTGCATTTATTATTTATCAAAAAAAAATAATCATAATCTGAAGGTTCTTCTATTAATTTTAAAAGGGCATTAGCAGAGTTTAAATTAATTAACTCAATATCGTCTATAATTGTGAATCTTGAGGAATTAACAAGCGGTGTTTTTGATAGTTTTGTCCTCAGTTGACGAATATCGTCTATAGAGACTGTATTTGGTTTTTCACATTTTAAAAAATGGAAATTTTGTTCAACGTTAATTATAATTTTTTTATAAGTTTCGTTATTTAAATTTATTGAAAAGCTATCTTTATCGTAAGGAATTTTAGAATTCATAGATAAAATATAATTAATAAAATGAAAAGCAAAAGTTGATTTGCCTATTCCTTTATCTCCTGATAGCAATATGACTTTTGGGAGTCTTTTATTTAAATAAAGTTTTTCAAATTTGATAAATAAATCATCATATCCAATTAATTTATTAGATTTTTTGATTTCAGTATTACTGTTTGTTATATTTTTCACTTTATTTTAATTTAGACAAAACAATATTTAAAATTTTTTTTTCAAGTTCTTTATCATCGGTCGAATTATCAAAAATAAAATATCTTTTTTTATTTTTTTTCGCTAATTTTATAAAGGCTTTTTGAGCATTTTGATAAAAATTTTTTGAAAATTTATCATACCTATTTTTAGTTTTTCTTTTTTTAAGTCTACTAGATGCTTTGTTAGCTTTAACTTTAAGCAGAAATGTAATATCAGGTTTAATTTTTTGAAGTATATATTTATGAATGTTCTCAATAAGTTTAAACTCAACTTTTTTTCCATAAACTTGATAAGCTATTGTGGAATCAATAAATCTATCGCATATCAAAATTTTTTTAGTTCTTTTAGCTTTTAGAATTTTGTCTTGGATATGCTCATTTCTAGCAGCTAAATACAAAAGTGTGTCAGTATATTTATGAAACTTCTCACTTTTGTTTTTATGAAAATAATCTTTTAAAATTACTTGTCTTATTCTTTCTGCACCAATTGTACCACCTGGTTCTCTAGTAAGTACGACTGGATAATTTTTTTTTTTAATATTTTTAAATAATTTTTTACTTTGGTAGGATTTTCCTGATCCTTCGATACCTTCAAAGACAATAAAAAAAAATTTTCTTTTATGCATCTCCCCAAATCATGTAGTTAAAAGATAAAAATAAACTTTTAAAAAAATTTACCTTTTTAACACTTTTGCTTGCATAAATAGGAAATTTTTTTGCTTCTTCATTTGGTAATTCTAGAATTAAATCTCCAATTTGTTGGCCCTCTTTAATTGGTGCTTTGATTGGTCGTTTGTATTCTAATTTTACTTTGAGATCTTTAACTTCTTTTTTCAATATAGTTACATAAATATCCTCTTTTGACATACCTTCCACAATATTTTCCTTACCTAGCCAAGTTTTAAACTTAAATTTTGGGACATCTTTTTTTGCTATTTCATATGTGTTTGTATTTCTCAAAGCCCATCTAAACATTCTAGCTGACTCGTCTGATCTCGCTTGTTTAGTAACAAATCCACTCCCCACTGCGATTAATCTTCGATCTTCACCAATAATTGAACTTGCTAGAGAGTATTTCTCTACGGCTAAATAACCTGTTTTAATGCCATCAGCACCTATTCGTTTATATAAAAGTGGATTTCTATTTCCCTGTTTAATCGGGTCACCACCTGTTCTATCCCATGTAAATTCGGTTTCTTTAAAGTATTCATAATAATTTGGATAATTTTCAATAAGATATTTTGACATTATTGCTATATCTCTAACGGTTGAGTAATTATCAGGATCATTAATACCGGATGAATTTGTAAAGTTTGTATTTATAAGACCAATTTCTTCTGCTTTTTCATTCATCATATCGGCAAATGCAGTTTCTGTACCAGCAATACCTTCGGCTAACGCAACACAAGCGTCATTACCAGATACTACGATTATACCTCTTAACAAATCCTCAATTGAAACTTTATCGTTTAACATTATGAACATCGAAGAAAACCCACTTTTAGACATTCTCCATGCATTTTCGGATATTATAACTTCGTCTGAAAGTTTTATTTTTTCTTGTTTCAAAAGATCAAAAACAATTATTGCCGTCATAATTTTTGTCATTGAAGCAGGATAAATTTGATGGTCAGCATCTCTTTCAAATAAAATTTTTCCTGAGTTATAATCCATAAGAATAGCTGTGGGAGCTTGTATCTTTGGCTCAGCATTTAACTGCGTTAAAAGCAAAAAAGATATAAATAATATTGTAATTTTTTGTCTCATTTATTTTTTTTTATATCAAGATTATCAAAACCATACTTATTTAGCTTAAAGTAATCATTTTTTAAAGTATTAATTGAAGTATAGGGTCCTGCAATTAACTGATAATTATTTTTGCCCAACGTTTTTATAGAAAAAACTTCTTTTTTAATATTCTCATTTATAAGTAATTCAATCAAGCTGGAAGCCCATTTTTTGGAATAAAATTCTCCAATAATTATTGAAAAATTACCATCCGACTTTTTTCGGCTTTTATCATCAGAAGACTTAGAGATATTGTTAATTTTTACTTTTGTTACTGGTGCCTTAGTTAGTACACTTTGCTCTTCTGAATAAGTAACAGCTTTTTTTGCAATAAATGACCTATTTTTTATACGCCTTTCAACTTCAACGAAAGGCATATCTGGATTTAAATTTAATTTTTCTGATAATTCTTTAGTAATTAAGACTTTAAAAAAATCTGGATATTTTACTTTTTTTGATACTAATAATTGTACAGATTTATTATTTTCAGGATTTGTTATTATAATAATTGTATTTTTTTTATATTTATTATGACCTGCCTCTATTTTATCAGAATTTAGTCTTGATGAGATTATTTTATTTTCAAAATCATTTTCATTGTATATTAATGCAAAACCATTGGAGATTTTTGAAGTAGAGACGTTACTATTTTCAAAAGAATTATTCGTGCATGATAATAAAAAAAAAATTAAAGTAAAATATTTAAATTTCATTTTTAAACTTATTTTTTAAAGTACACACAGCAATAGCAAATCTCAAGGACCTATTCCATTTCAAAACTTTTTCATAATTACTGAATACAAGATATGCAGGTCTAAGATTATTAGATCCAGGGATAATGTCCTTATCAGGAGTAACAATTGCTGTTATGACATTTTCATTTAATGATATATTTTGAACATTTTTTAAATATTTTTTAAAAAACTTTAATTTTTTTTTATTTTTAATCTTCTTTGCAGAAGTATTTAAATATTTTAATGGAATATTTTCTTTAAGTTCGACTTTATAAAAACAAGGTTGATTTTTTTTCCAACCAATTTTATTAATATAATTAGCAGCCGATGCAAATGAATCTTCGATTTCTTTAAGTTCAATATTAGCGTTTTTATTATAATCTAGCGCATAGTTTTTAATTGTAGATGGCATAAACTGAAAATTTCCAAAAGCTCCAGCCCATGAGCCGTATAAAATATTTTTACTTATAATGTTTTGATCAATGAGTTTTAATAAAATTAATAATTCATTAGTAAAAAAAGCTTTTCTTCTTTTATCAAAACTTAAAGTTGATAGCGATGAAATAATATCCATTTTTCCCAAATATTTTCCATAGTTAGTTTCGATACCCATTAAAGCTAGAAGCAATTCTTTTTCTACTGAAAATTTTTCATCAATTTTATTAATAATTTTTTTTTCTTTATTGTACAATGACAAACCTTTTTTTACTTTGTCGTTACTAGTTCTTTTCCTTACATATGTTTTAGTATCTTCGTAAAACTCGGGTTGATATCTATCGTATTCAATTACTTTAGATAAGAACTTTGCATCTTTCATAACATCGTTGACAGTTTTTTGTGAAATTCCATTTTTTACAGCTGTATTTTTAAATTCCAATAGCCACAACTCAAAATCTTGGTTGGCCTCTAGATTTGTGAAGGTAAAAATTAGTATAAATTTTAATAATATGGCTAAAATTTTCATTTTTAGCTTATATTCCAATATTTTTTTACATTCTATAAAATTATTGTATTGCTTTAATCTTTTATTGCTTCATGTATATAGAATATCTTAATGTTTAGATTTGGAGAGGTGGCTGAGCGGTTGAAAGCACTAGTCTTGAAAACTAGCAATGGGTTTACTCATTCGTGGGTTCGAATCCCACCCTCTCCGCCAGTTTCATTTTATTTTAAATTTTTTTAAAAGTTTAGAGACATTGTTTAATGGTAGTAAATCTTTGTGACCTATTCCGGAATACCATTTAAAAATTTTATCATCATCATTTTTCAATATTTCATAAAGTTTAACCAGATCATCATAATTAAAAGTATCAATATATTTGTTAACAAATTTACTAAGAAGTATATCCATTTCTTTTATACCTCTGTAGTCAGAACGATACTTAATTTTTTTCTTTAAGGAATTTATTTTGTTCATTTAATTTAATTATATAATATAAGAAAATATGGAAAATATAAATAAAAACAGTTTTTTATTTAAGGATGTTGCAACATTAAAAGGTGTTGGAAAAAGACTTGAAAAATATTTAAAAAGTAAAAAAATAGAAAAAGTTAAAGACATACTTTTTGACCTTCCTTATGGGATTGTTGATAGATCAAAAATTACTAACTTAGAGAATTTAGAAATAGGAAAAGTAAGCACAATTCAAGTTGTTGTTGAGAAATATAATTTTCCTAGAACAAGAAATCTACCTAATAAAGTAATTTGTTCTGAGAATGATCGTAAAATAAGCTTAGTTTTTTTTAATAGTAAAGAAGGATATATAAGAAAAGTTTTACCTATTAAAAAAGAAGTTGTTGTAAGCGGAAAAATTAATTACTACAAAGGTAATTATCAGATTACAAATCCAACTTATATTAAAGAGTTAAGTTCAATGAAGGAAATTACAAAAGTTTTTCCAAAATATTCACTTACAGAAGGTTTAAATGAAAAAATTTATAGAAATATTATTTATAGTGTTCTTCAAGATTTAGATGCGAGTGATGAATGGTATTCTGATAATTTTTTGAAAGAAAATAGTTTTGGTAAACTGCAAAAAGTATTGCTAAATTTACATAATCCATCTACTAAAAAAGACTTAAATTCAAATGATTATAGAAGACTGGTGTACGATGAGATATTTTCAAATCTTATTTATCTTTTTACATCAAGAAAAATAATAAGATCAAAAAAGAAGTTAAAGTATTTAAATAAAAATAAAATTTCTAAAATTGTTTTAGATAATTTCGGTCACAATCTTACCAAAGGACAGACCAAAGTATTAAAAGAAATTAACGACGATATTAAATCTGAAAAAAGAATGTTTAGATTATTACAGGGTGATGTTGGTTCAGGAAAAACAATATTAGCTCTAATAACGGCAGCTAATATTATCGAAACAAATTATCAAGTCGCTTTTATGGCACCTACTGAAATTTTAGCACAACAGCACTACAAATTAGCAATTAAACTTTTTAAAAATTCTAATATAAATATTCAACTACTTACAGGTAAAACAAATTTTAATAAAAAAAATAATATTCAAAATGATCTTCAAAAGGGAAAAATAAATTTATTATTTGGAACACATACATTATTTCAAAATAAAATTAAATTTTTAAATTTAGGATTTATTATAATAGACGAACAGCATAAATTTGGTGTAAATCAAAGAATTAGGTTAGCTAAAAAGGGAGGAAGAAATTGTGATTTACTTCTTATTTCAGCAACTCCGATACCTAGAACTATGATGTTATCATTTTTTGGTGACATGGATATATCTCGCTTGAATGAAAAACCTAAATATAGAAAAAATATTATTACTTTGATCAAACCTGAAAAAAAACTTGATGAAATTTTGCCTCTTTTAAAAAAGGAAATTTCTTTAGATCGGCAAATATTTTGGATATGCCCATTAATTGATGTTTCTAGTAATTTAAATTTTACATCTGCTAAAAAAAAATACGAGCAGGTAAATAAGATATTTCCAAATCAAGTTGGTCTAATTCACGGAGGAATTGAAAAAAATATCAAAGATAAAGTGCTGAATGATTTTCTTACAAAAAAAATTAAAATATTAGTAAGTACTACAGTTATAGAAGTAGGTATAGACTTTCCAAGTGCGAATACTATTATAATTGAAGATTCAAATAAATTTGGTTTATCCCAACTTCATCAATTAAGAGGAAGAGTAGGAAGAGGAAATACGGAGTCAATTTGTATTTTGCTCTACAAAAATAATCTCTCTAAAAATGCAAGAGAGAGATTAAAGATTTTAAGATCAACCAACGATGGTTTTGTTATAGCTGAAAAAGATATGCAATTACGTGGCTTTGGTGATATTTTGGGTTTTCAACAAAGTGGTGTTAAAAATTTTAAATTTGCAGACCCATTGCATCATAAAGATCTATTTTTACTTGCAGAAAAAGAAGTTAAAAAATTAGGAATGTTAAATTTTAAGAAGTTTGAAAATTTATTAAAACTTCATGACAAAGCTGATATAATAAGTGAGATAGGCAATTAGTTATTTGGATCTGTGCTTCCAGCAGATACAATAAATTTTGAAGCCTGTTCAAAAGTCATATCTAAAAAAATAATTTCTTTTTTTAAAAACATTAAAAGAAAACCGCTAGTAGGATTTGGGGTTGTTGGAACAAAAACATTTATAAGCTCCTGTCCTACTTTATCCTTAATTTCACTATTATTTTCTTTTGTTGCAAAACCAACCGCCCAGGTTCCTTTTCGAGGATATTCTACTAATACAACTGTTTTTTTATCACCTTTAGTTTTGGCAAATGTTTCCGTGAGTTGACCTACTGCAGAATAGATAGTTCTCAGAATGGGTATTTTATTTAAAACTTGTTCAAACAAATCAAAAAGTTTTTTTCCTAGAAACGAAAGAGATAGCCAACCAACAAAAGTAATTATAAACACAGAAATTAATATTTCTAAACCCGGTATATTATAAGGTAAATAATAATTAGGGTTAATTTCTTTTGGTAAAATTTTAGAGGAAATTTTAATAAAAAATAGTGTTAGATATAGAGTTATACCAATTGGTATTAAAACAACAATACCGGCTATAAAATTGTTACGAAGTGTAGAAAATAAGGATCTTTTTGCCTTTTTTTTTGACATAAAGTTATATGCTTAAATAGAATAATGTGTTTAATTTTGCTATTATCATCTTATGGGTAAGAGTCATATCATAAATAGAAGAAAATTTCTCGGGTTTATTGGATGTTCCTGTGGAGCTTATTTTCTGAATGGTTGTGGTACTGTACCAATTACTGAGCGTAAGCAATTCACAATATATCCTGAAAGTGTGATTAATAATCAAGCTGCTAAAGCTTACGAAAAACTTAAAAATTCGAAAAAAGTTAAACTTATTGAAAAAGGTAAGGACTATAACAATATAATTGATATTGGTGGAAAAATATCAAGTTCTGTTTCATCTTTTTTTAAAAAAGAAAATAAGCAAGATCCTACATCAAATTTTAATTGGGAATATATTTTAATTGACGATAAAAAAACTAAAAATGCATGGTGTATGCCAGGAGGAAAAATTGCAGTTTATACTGGAATTTTAGAAGTTGCTAAAAATGTTAATGGTTTAGCGGCAATCATGGGACATGAAATTGCACACGCAGTAGCAAAACATTCTGTTGAGAGAATGAGTGCAGCAATGGCAGTAAATGTTACAACCCAAATTGCTGATATTTTTACTGGCGGTAAGATATCACAAACACGCAATACCGTTGGAAGAGCAACTGGAATGGATGTTCTTCAACTTGGGATCATGAATCCATTTGGAAGAAAACAAGAAAGTGAAGCTGATTATCTGGGGTTAATTTTTTCCTCTCTATCAGGATACAATATTAAGGAATCCACAAATCTATGGGAAAGAATGAAAAAAGCAAATAAGGGCAAAGAACCACCACAATTTTTAAGCACACATCCTTCAAGTGATAATAGAATTAAAAATTTAAATAAATGGATCCCAAAAGTAATTTTGGATTATCCCCCAATTAAAACCTAACATTAATGGTGAGCCGTGTTGGATTCGAACCAACGACACCTTCCTTAAAAGGGAAGTGCTCTACCAGCTGAGCTAACGGCCCATTAAAGAACTTGTTTTTATAATTAAACAAGACAAATTTCAATTAAATATTATCTATATACAGATGTAAGTTCGTTATTACCAGCAGCAACACATGGCGATTTAACACATGTGCCTATTATCCATTCGGATCCAGGTGCTGAATCAAAATCACTTGAGCTAATAAATATGATACCCATTTCAGTAGATTGTCCTGCTTTACCTTCAGCTTGTATTCTAGGGTCCTGTACACTTTTAGCAATTGAAGAGTCCTTAGAATACGGGTTTTTGAGATTTAAATTTGAATTAATATAATTAATTATTTTTTCGGATGTCCAAGTTTCATTACATAATTCACCCCATGAGGTTTTTGTATCATCACTACTACCTTCACAAGCATTAATTTGACTGTTTACGAAATCTACAATTCTTTTGTGATTACCTTTTATTATATTTGCCTTTTCTTCAACAGCAGATCTTGTTGAGGCAGTCCAAACCAATGTCGATAAAACGTATATTGCTGACAAAATAACTACAATTTCTAAAAAACCAAACTTTTTTAAACTCATCATAATTTTACTATCATATTTTTTTTTATTTTGTTTTCAAAAAAGTCAATAACATTTTGTACAGTTTCTATACCCATTCTTTCAGTACATTCCTCAGTAAAAGTTGCAGAATGAGGGCTCAATAATATTTTCTTATTTTTAAGTAATGGACTATTTAAATTAATAGGTTCTTTTTCAAAAACATCTAAACCAGCACCAAAGATAATATTTTTATTCAAAGCAATATCAAGATCGTTTTCATTTATAATGCCACCTCGAGCTGTATTAATTATAATAACATTTTTTTTCATAGTTTCTAATTTTTTAAAATTAATTAGGTTTTTTGTTTTTGAATTCAAAGGCATGTGTACTGAGATATAATCTGCAGATTTAAATGCCTCATCTAAATCCTCTACTTTATTTCCCCCTAATTTTTTAATTACAGATTCATCAACAAATGGATCATGAACGTTCACTTTCATCTCAAAACCAGTACATCTTCTAATCAAATTTTTTCCAATTCTTCCAAAACCAAGAATTAAAATTTCTTTATTGAATAATTCAAAAGTTGTTAGTTGACCTACTGCTTTTCTAAATTCTCCATCTCTAACCATTTTATCATAACCCACTATGCCTTTTGATAAAGTTAAAATCATATACATAACGTGTTCAGCAACAGAAACTGCATTTGCAGTTGCGGTTATTAATAATTTAATATTATTCTCTTTTAGAAATTTAATATCTACATTATCGTAACCGACGCCGTGTCTGGATATCACCTTAAGTTTTTTACAATGGCTCAAAATTGAGTCATCTAGCTTTGCTACGCGTAAGGTAATACCGTCAAATTTTGGTAAAACTTTTATTAAATTATTTTTTGAAGTATTATCGATTATTTCATATTCAAAGTTTTGATTATTCTTAAGTAAATCGATACCTCTATCATGTATTTTTTCTATAATTCCAATCTTATACATATCTATATTTATTATTGATTATAATACTTAAAAAACTAATTATCTAGGAAATTAAAGACATAAAATGATTTCTATTTCAGCTCCAAAATTTATTTGAAAAGCTAACAACTTTCATTTATTTAAGTTATGTGTCTAAAAAAAATTTTATATCAATATTTGTATCAGTAATACCAATTAGTTATATATTAGGAAATTTTATTTTAAATCTTAATGTATTGCTTATAATAATATTTGGTTTAATTAATTACATACAGGGATATAGATTTAAATTTTCAACTATAGACAAAATTGTTATTTTCTTTTTTTTGTATATATTATTTACAAGTATATTAAATACTATTGAAATTAATTTTTTTAGTACAAATCTAAATAATTATTATATATTAAATAAAAGTTTACTTTTTTTAAGATACCTTTTTCTTTATTTTTCAATAAGATTATTTGTAGAAAATAAATTAATTGATTTTAAAATTATTTTTTACAGCTATTCAATTGTTGTTTCATTTGTAAGTATAGATATTATATTTCAATTTTTTAATTCTAGAGATTTGCTTGGTTTTATAAGTCCTTATGATCACAAAAATACCGGACCTTTTAACGATGAAGCTATAGCGGGAGGATTTATACAAAGGTTCTCACTATTTATATTTTACACTTTTATAATGTTTGCGTCGTTTAAAAATATTGCTTCAAAAATTTATTTATTAAGTCTAATTTTTTTTATTCTTTCAATTTCAATAATTTTTTCTGGTAATAGAATGCCTTTAATATTATTTTTTTTAAGTATATTTTTAATTTTAATTGCAAACAAAACTTTAAAAAGATATTTAATTCACATTTTTGTTTTCATCTTTTTAATATCTTTTATTACAATAAATTCAAGTTCTCAACTTAAGGCTTACTATAAATCTTTTTTTGATCAATCTGAAAAAATGTTTTCTTTATTTAGTTACAGAATTACAGGTATCGGATCAGATTTACTTTATGAGAAAAGACCAAACTATATTCATGAGTTCGACGCTGGAATTGCAACTTTTAAATTAAATAAATATTTTGGTGGAGGTATTAAATCTTTTAGATTTAATTGTCCTGGCAGAAAAATTCAAACTATAAACGAGAGAACAACATGTAATATGCATCCACATAATTATTACTTAGAAATTCTTACTGATCTTGGGATTATTGGTTTCTTAATATTTATATCATTAATACTATTTGTGTTGTTTAAGGCCTATAAAGTTTTATTGTATTCAAATAATAAATATATTTACTCTCCCTTTTTATATATTTTTATAATGGAAATTTTTCCAATAAAATCATCAGGAAGTTTTTTTACTACAAACAACTCTGTAATAATATTTTTAAGTTTGGGTATTTTAGTAAGTTTTTTTTCCGGAAAGTTTAGTGGCGGTCCCACGGGGAATCGAACCCCGATTAGATGATTGAAAACCATCTGTCCTAACCGTTAGACGATGGGACCAAATTTTTAATTGTCTTATTAACAGAAATATCATCGATAATAAACTCTACATTTTTTTTTCCTTTCCATTCATTAAGACTTAATTTACCAAAAATATTAATTTTCTTTCGATTATTGGCTAGTAAATAACTTTCTAAATTTGTATTAACTGCGTTAAATGTGACACTTTTAACGGTCGAGCCGTCATCTCCTGCTAACAAAGATTTAATGTGCTTTTCACCTACAATTGAGGATTTTATTATTTCTAAATTTTCAATTACAAACTTTGGTTCGGGATTACCAGATCCAAACGGTGATAATGAATTTATTTCATCATAAAAGTTTTCGTTTATTGCCGATGGAGATATAATGGAGTCATAAAATATTTCGTTATTTTTTTTCATACCTTTTTGAATTTTTAGAAAAGATTTATTTATAAAATCTTTAAATTCTTCTATTTTCTCCTCTTTAATACTAAACCCTGCCGCCATTTTGTGACCACCACCTCTAATTAAGATTTTTTTTTGAACCGCATTAATTATAAATGTTCCAATATCAAAACCATAAACTGATCTTGCAGAGGCTTTACCAACCCCATTTGAGATAGATATTATTATTGTTGGTTTATTAAATTTATCTTTTAATCTAGAGGCAATTATTCCGATTATTCCTCCGTGCCAGTTATGTCCAGACAAAACCATAACAGGTACACTCGGATCAACTACTATTTTTTTTTCAATTTTATTAAGCATATCTTTTTCTAGATTCTTTCTCTCGTTGTTAAAATTTTCAAGTTCTGATGCTATTGTAAAAACCTCCTTAGGATCTTTGCTCAATAGTAGATTGGCTCCATGAGAACACTTCCCTACTCTACCTCCTGCATTAATTCTAGGTCCCAAAACATATCCTAAGTGATAAGTGTTTAAATTTGATTCAATACCACAAATATTCTTTAAAATTTTCAAACCTGGATTAGAAATTTTGTTAATTATTTTTAAACCTTGACTTACAATTGCCCTATTTAAACCAACGAGAGGAACAACGTCGCAAACAGTACCAAGAGAAACTAGATCTAAAAAATCTAGAAGATTTGGTTCTTTAATTTGATTTTCTTCAAACCATTTTAAATCTCTTAATTTTTTATTTAAAGCAATAAGGAACATAAAACAAACTCCTGCAGCGCAAAGGTAATTTAATTTTGAGTTATCATCAAATCTATTTGGGTTTACTACTGAAAAAGCTTTTGGAAGTTTAATTTCAGATTGATGATGATCAAGAACAATAATATCAATTTTATTTTTTAACGAATTGATTGTATCAAAAGACATTGTGCCACAATCAACTGTAAAAATTAAATTAGATCCTTCAGAAATTAGTTTGTTAAAACCCTGGGGATTTGGCCCATACCCTTCTTTTTTTCTATCAGGTATATAAATTGATGAAAGTTGACCTAATTTGTTAAAGTAATTTCCTAATAAAGCAGTAGAGGTTGCTCCATCAACATCGTAATCTCCAAATATTCCAATTTTTTCTTTAGATCTAATTGCATTAATTGTTCTGTTTACACTTTTGTCCATATCTTTTAAAATGAAAGGATTAGGTAAGAGACTTTTTAATCTTGGATTTAAAAATAAATTTACTTCTTCAATTTTAATATTTCTTATAGATAATAATCTTGAAATAATTTCACTTAAATTAAAATTTTCTTTTAAATGACTAACAATTTGATGGTTGTATTTTTTTATTATCCAGTTTTTTCCGGAAACAGAACTTAATTTCATTTCTTAATAATATTTTTGACCTTTTTTGAGATATTTTGACTTTTATGAAGTACAAATGAATTAGCTTCAAAATAAGCACCTTTGTCATTAATTCCTTTCAGCATATCGCCATCAGTGATACCAGTGGCACAAAAAATTACGTCCCCTTTTACCATATCCATAATACTATATTTTTTTTTAAAATCAGAAATTCCTAATGACTTGGCTCTTTTAATTTCATCCTTGGTTTCTAAAACTAATCTAGTCTGCATTTGACCTCCAAGACAATGTAATGCGGCAGCGGCTAGAACTCCTTCGGGTCCACCTCCAGTTCCCAAATAAATATCAATAGAAGCTGTTGGATCAACTACAGATATAACACCTGTTACATCACCGTCTTCTATAAATTTGATTTTTACATCAAGTGAGTTAAGAGAAGATACAATTTTTTTGTGTCTATCTCTTTTTAAAACACAAGCAGTCAATTTATTTGAATTGATATTTTTAGCATCAGCTAATAATTTTATATTTTTTTCAACAGAAAAATCTAAATCAATAAGATTTTTAGGAAAACCACTGCCTATTGCAATTTTTTCCATATAAGTATCTGGAGCGGACAAAAGACAATTTTTTTCAGCTATTGCCATAACAGAGATTGCGTTTGGTAAATTCTTTGCAACAAAATTTGTTCCCTCTAGCGGATCTACAGCTATATCAAGATTTTCTCCGATTCCTGTGCCAACTTTTTCACCGATATAAAGCATTGGCGCTTCATCCATTTCGCCCTCACCTATAACTACTTTCCCTTGAATACTAATTTTATTTAATTCTGAACGCATCTCATCAACTGCGGCTTGATCAGCAGCTATTTTATCGTTTTTTCCTTTGAATTTTGAAGCACCAAAAGCAGCTCTTTCACAAACCTTTATAAAATTATTTAATAATTTTGGACTAATCAACTTTAAATCTCTTCAATTCTTAAAAATTTTGGACGGTTTATCACAAAATTTTTTTTATGTAATTCATCAATACATTTTTCAATATTTTTATTTTTTGCTTTATGAGAAATTATTATTATAGATGCATATTTTTTTCTCTTTAAAGGATCTTGTATTAACCTTTTGACTGAAATTTTATTTTTTGACATAATTTTTGTTATTGAAGATAGAACGCCTTTTTTATCAAGAACATCGAGTCTAATATAATTAGAAAACCATTGATTTGATATATCAATGGAGTTGATTTTTTTTCTCTTTTTGTGTGAAACAGAAAAAGGATACTTTAAATTGCCTCTAAGTATAGAGCATATATCTGAAACTAAAGCTGAAGTGGTTGGGCCAGCTCCGGCACCCTCGCCTTGTAAAATAGATTTACCGATAGGTTCACCCTCCACGATAACAGCATTCAAAACCCCATTCACATTACTAAGTCGAGAGTCCTTTTTTATCAAACATGGATTTACTCTTTGAATAAGTTTTCCCTCTGATATTTCACTTAGACCAATATGTTTTATTTTATAACCTAATTTGTTTGCATTTTTGATATCAATCTCATCAATGAAATTTATACCCTCTTGATTAATATTTTTTTTATTAATAAAGCAATTAAAAGCTAGTGATGATAATATTTGGACTTTAGACCGCACATCGTCACCATTTAAATCTGATTTTGGATTACTTTCAGCATAACCTAATTTTTTTGCTTTATTTAAAACTTTACTAAAAGAAACATTCATTTTATCCATATTTGTTAAAATAAAATTTGAGGTACCATTTAGAATTCCATAAATTTTTTTAGTTTTATTAGCAACCAAACCCTCTTTCAGAGTCCTTATT
This sequence comes from uncultured Pelagibacteraceae bacterium, assembly GCA_902567495.1. Classification (GTDB taxonomy): domain Bacteria; phylum Pseudomonadota; class Alphaproteobacteria; order Pelagibacterales; family Pelagibacteraceae; genus Anoxypelagibacter. Next base: position 66,790 of record CACFMO010000001.1, on the reverse strand, counting down.
ATAGGAATACCTCCGGCAACAGCTGCCTCAAATTCAATATTTACTTTATTTTTCTCTGCAAGCAATGCAAGTTGATCACCGTATTTTGATATTAGAGATTTATTAGCAGTAACTACATGTTTTTTTTTTCTTATTGATTCAAAAACAAGCTTCTTTGCTGGTCCTTCAGCTCCACCTATAAGTTCGATTACTATATCAACATCATTTAATTTTGGTACGTCTAAATAACTTTGTAACCATTTTTTTCTAGGTATGGATATGCCTCGATTTTTTTTTTTATTTTTTGCAGAAACATATTTAATATCGAAGTGAACATTATTTTTTTCTACTATTGACTTTTTATTTTTTATAAGATGCTTATAAAGATTTAAACCAATATTTCCTAAACCTACAATTGCTAGATTAAAAAATTTTTTTTTTGTCATTTGACTGATAAATCTGGAAATTTTTTTTCATTACCTTTTTTGAAAATTATTTTTGCAACATTATCTATATCACATTCTTGTAAATTTTTACAAATTCTCACTAATGTAACTTTAGGTCTGTTTTTTCTCTGTCTATTTACTATAATATTTTCACCTTTTTTTATATTTAATTTTGATATTTTATTTCTTTTTTTAATTTTATCCCTAATTTGTTTCTCTTGTACATCAACAGAGACTAATTTTTTTTTATCTTCATTTGATATGTTTAACTCCACTAAATCAAAATCTTTATCTTTTTTTGATGACCTTGAGAGAGTATAAATCTCTATTGATATATTGTTTTCAAAATACTCATTAATCTCTTTTTTATTTTTGCACTCATGATCACCACATATATAAACTTTTTTGACTTGAGAGCTGCTAAAAGTTGAACAACTCGCTAAAATAAAAAAAAAAATGAGTAAAATTTTCATTTAATACCTAAGTTTTCTTTTAAATTATTCATTATATTCATATTTTGAATTGCTTGACCTGCAGCTCCTTTAACCAAATTATCAATAGCTGATAAAATAAGAATTTTCTTTTTTTCTTTTAATTCACAAACAGAAATCTCACAAAAATTTGTATTTAAGACGTTCTCTGTACCAATATTTTTATTAAGTGGATAAATTTTTACAAAATAATTATTTTTATGAAAGTTTTTAAGTTCGTTTAATATTCTTTTAACAGTGACACCAGGTTTTAGTTCTAAGTAAATAGATGATAACATTCCTCTAAACGTTGGAATTAAATGGGGAATAAAAACATAATTTATCTTTTTAGTAGAAGCCTTATTCAACTCTTGATCCAACTCACTAATATGTCTATGTTTATAGGTACCATATGCATGAATTGATGAAAAAATATTTTTATGTTTGAATTTCTTTTTTAAATTTTTGCCAGCACCAGAATATCCAGATTTAGAATCTATTATAATATTCCTATTATTAATTAAATTTTTCTTTAATAACGGAATTAAAGGTAATTGAATTGACGTAGGATAACAACCTGGGCAAGCAATTATTTTAAATTTTTTTAATTTTTTTTTTGTAAATTCGGATAAAGCATAGACAGAATTATTAATTAATTTCTTTGCGGCATGTTCTCTTCCATAAAACTTTTTATATACTGAATCATCGGATAATCTAAAATCGGCTGATAAGTCAATTATTTTTAATTTTTTATTCACTAAAGTTTTTGAAATTATTTGGCTTTCCCCATTAGGTAAAGCTGTAAACAAAATATCAATAGTTGCCCAATCTACGGTTTTAAGTTTTGATATCTTAGGTAAATTTTTTGTAATTCTTTTGTCAAAGTACTGAATTTTCTTCCCAATATTCTTTTGGGCACATAAATACTTTATTTTAACTTTCGGATGATTTGATAAAAACTTGATCAAATCGAGTCCAACAAAACCTGTAGCTCCAGCTACAACGATATTTAATTTCTTTACTGACATAAATTGTTTATATCACTTTTAATTTTAATAGTAATGAATGATTTATCTCTTAGAAAATTGAAAACTTCTACGTGCTTTTTTATGTCCGTATTTTTTTCTTTCAACTTTTCTCGAATCTCTAGTTGTAAATTTATTTTTCTTTAATATTTTTTTAAACGTAGGATCTGTTTTTACTAATGCTCTTGAAATTCCATGGATTATTGCACCAGCTTGGCCTGATAACCCACCACCTTTTACATTACATTTAACATCAAATTTATTTATTACATTTGTTTCTTGTAAAGGCATAACCACAATTAGCTGATGTACTGGTCTTTTAAAGTAATCAATCATAGTTTTCCCGTTTACAAAAATTTTCCCTGTTCCTTTCTTAATCCATACTCTTGCTACAGATTCTTTTCTTCTTCCTGTAGCATAATTACTATCTTTGAAGTCTAGTTTTATTTTGCTAACATTCTTTTCGATTTGTGTGGTTTCCATTAGGCTTTAATATAATTTTTTTTGTTAATTTCAGAAAAATTAACTTCAACAGGATTTTGAGTTTCATGGGGATGTTTGTCACCATAATATATTTTAAGTTTGCTTAATTGTTTTTTTGCCAAAGGGCCACCTGGTAACATTCTTTTTACTGCAAATTTTAGAATGTCTTGAGATTTATTTTTTTCTGCTAAATTTTTTGGATTGATACTTTTTATACCTCCTGGATAACCTGTATGTTTATAGTATTTTTTATTGTCAAATTTTTTGCCTGTAAATTTCAATTTTTCTATATTTGTGACTATAACAAAATCTCCATTATCTTGATTAGGATTATATTGGGGTTTGTTTTTTCCTCTAAGAACTATTGAAATATATGCAGCTAATCTTCCCACTACAAGATCTTTGGCATTTACTAAATACCAATTATTTTTAATATCTTTTTTTTTAATAAACGGTGTCATTTTAACTTGGCGATAATTACAAGTTATTAATTACTATGTCAATAAAAACTATATTTTTAATGTATTATAATAAAAATAAATTGATGAAAGAAGCAGAAGGATTGTAGAAATCTGATGTAAAGAAGCTATCCAAATATATGCTCCACTCAAAAGAGTGAGAATTCCAAGAATTATTTGTACAAAAATCATTGTCAACAAATAAAATGTTGGTAGATACATTTCTTTCTGTTTTTTATAAAAAATAAAAAAACTCATAATAACAACATATATAAAAATTATATAAGCCAGTTTCCTATGAATGAATTGGACGAATGATGGTTCGCTAAAAACTTGCGGAAAAATTATATCTTTATAAGTTAAATCGTCAGGAAAAAAATAATTGTTCATTAAAGGCCAAGATTGATAAATTTTTCCTGCATCTAGACCTGAAGTAAAAGCTCCAAAAGTAATTTGTATAAATATCAAAAGCATAAAAATTTTTGGAAAAATATTTTCATTTTTTATACTGAAGAAGATTTTATTTTTTTTGTTTTTTATATTTAAAAAATACCAAAAAATTGCTGAAAATAGTATGAAAGCTAAATTCAAGTGTATAGCTAATCTATAATGACTTACAGTAGTATTTTCTATAAGTCCACTTTTTACCATGTACCAACCTACAGTTCCCTGAACTAATATTAGTAAAAAAAGTACAAAAAAATTTATATTATAATTTTGATTTAAGATTTTTTTAAAATATATATAAATGAACGGTATAAGAAAAAGTAATCCTAAAATTCTTCCTAAAATTCTATGAATATATTCCCAAAAGTAGATAATTTTAAATTCGTTCAGTGTCATGCTTTGATTAAGAAGGTAAAACTGGGGGATCTCTTTATAAAGATCAAACACCTCATTCCACTGGTTGTTATTAAGAGGTGGCAGAATACCTTTGACAACATCCCATGTTGTTATTGACAAGCCCGAGTCGGTTAACCTTGTTAAACCCCCGACTACCACGATTATTGATATAAAAAATAACAGGCTGATTAACCAATATTTAATAAATTTTGAATATTCTTTTCTTAATATTATTTCCATAGTTGTGTTATATAATAATTGTACATTTAATTAATTGCATTTATGTCGCTGAATAAAAATAAAAAAATATTAAAAATAAGAAAAAAATTAGATATTTTAGATAGCAAGATGCTTAATATTATAAAAATTCGAACTAATCTTGTGCATCAAGTATTACAAAATAAGACGAGTAAAAAACAAATTGTAGACAAAAAAAGGATAAGCGTAATCCTAAAAAATATTGAGAAAAAATCTATTAAAAAAAAACTTGATATCAAGCTGACGAAAAGTATTTGGTCTAATATGATAAAAGCATATATAGATTTTGAATATAGAAAATTTAAAAAAAAATAATATTATTTACTATGCGGTGGGAGTTTTTTTTCTATAAAATATTCGTGTTTTCTGGTTTCGGGATTATATTTTTTTAACTTCAGTTTAACTTTAGCTTTTTCACCTTTTGTAGGCTTCTTTACATAGTAATAAAATGAACTATCTATTTTTTTTTCGGGAACTAATCTTACTTTAACTGATGATTTTTTAGCCATTATTTTTGTTTTTTGATTTTATCTAAAATTTTCTTTATTTTCACAACTCTTGTTTTAAGTGAAAATTTTAAATTTTCCTTATTTACACTAGAAATTAAAGTATCGTCAAGTTTTATCGAGGGATCATTCAAAACTTTTTTTGCACCATTAATTGTAAATCCTTTAGATTTGAGTAAAACATAAACTAATTTTATATATTTTATATCTTTTTCTGAATAGTACCTTCTGTTTCCAGAAAGTAATTTAGGTTTAATTTGTTTGAAATGTTTTTCCCAGAAACGTAGTGTATGAGTATTTGCTTTCTTATTCCTCTTATTTACAAGCCCTATTTCCTGAGCAACTTCGCTAATTGTTTTGTAAATTCTACTATTTTCCATTTAGTTTATTTTTTACTATTTTAGATGGCGAAAAAACAACAACTTTCCTCTCACTAATAGAGTATTTTACTTTAGATTTTGGGTTCAAACCAAACCTTGCTTTTTTAAAAAGAACCTTAAATGTCCCAAATTTTGATATTTTAAATTTACCATCATTTTTTAAACCGTTTTTTACAATCAAAAAGATATTATCATAGATAGACTCTATAAAATTAACAGGTAACCTGTAACGATCTTTAATATTATGCACTATATCATTTTTGGTAATATTATTTCTGCTCATTATTAATATTTTTGATATGACCAAGATTAAACTTTATTTTGTTGATCATTTGGCCTTTAGCAATTTTATAACAAACATCTAAAGAATAAGAAAAACCTAAAGCATCTGTTGATCCATGACTTTTAACTACGGGACCTTTCAAACCAAGAAAAATTGCACCATTGTATTTTCTTGGATCTAATTTATTTTTAAATTTTCTCAGCGCAAAATAGGACAAAGCAGAGGATAATTTTGAAAAAATATTTCCAGATAAAGCTTGTTTTAAATTGTCAGTTAAAAAATTTGCTGTTCCTTCTGCTGTTTTTAAAGCTACGTTTCCAGTAAACCCATCGGTTACAATAACATTGCAATTTCCATCTGTTATGTGATTTCCCTCAATATATCCATAAAATTTAAAATCCCCCATCTCATCTAATTTCTTGAGTTTTGTATAAGTCCCTTTTAATAATTCGGTTCCTTTAATCTCTTCCGAACCTATATTTAATAATGCAACTTTAGCTTTTTCATTAGGATATAATGATTGATACAAAGCAGCACCCATTTCAGAAAAGTCTATCAAATTTTTTTCACTACAATTCACATTTGCTCCAAGATCAAGAACAACATTCATTCCTTTTTTATTGGGCCAAAGTCCAGCTAAAGCAGGTTTGTCAACATCCTCTAAAGTTTTTAATATCATTTTTGACATGACCAACAAGACGCCAGTATTTCCTGCAGAAAGAGAGACGTCTACATTTAAAGAATTTTGAGATTCAATTGATTTCCACATGCTCGAGTCTTTGCCTTTTTTTAAAGCCGACAAAGCTGGTAAGTCATCAGAAACGACTATTTTAGTATCGAAAATTTTAAAGTTTTTAAGAGACTTTTTTTTTATTTTTTCATTAATTAAATCTTCATTTCCAAATAAATAGAAAAAATAATCATTTAAATTTTTATTTCGTTTTATAAATAACTCTATACCATCAAGATTTTTATCAGGGGAGTTTTCACCACCCATTAAATCTATTGCAATTTTAACTTTTTTATCCATTAAGAATAAACTTTAAATGGGACTAATTATCTAAAACTTTTTTCCCGTTATATAATCCAGTTTTCAAATCGACATGATGAGAAAGTCTGTATTCACCAGATTTTTTATCTTCAATAACATTTACGTTTGTTATTCTATGGTGTGATCTTCTTTTGTTTCTTCTTGATTTTGATGTTTTTCTTTTTGGTACAGCCATTATTTACCTATAATTAAAATTTATAGAACCATTTAGCATATTATTGACATCCAAATCAAAACAAAAATCTCTAAATTTTTGAAAATAATTAGCTAATTTCATTGCTTTTTCATCATTTAATTTATCTTTTAGAAAGAAATATTTCACTAAGAGTTTTTTTAACATTTCGGTATTATATAAGTCCTTATCAATATTATACAAAATATCATAAAATATTTTATTTAAATTTTTCATATTTTTGTTTACAGAAACATCGCCGTGACCAAGTTCTCTCATGTGATACTCAATATTTTGAAATATATTATCGAAAATATCTTGTGTTTTTTTCTTAAAATTACTTTTTTTTGATATTTTCAATATTATTGAAAGATGAAAAAAAATTAATAATATACGTGTTTGAAAGTTATCAAAAAGCTGAGTATCGTTATAAAAAAATTTATTGCGTGATAATTCAGTCAATTTATTATAAAGTTTATTATTATGTTTTTTATAAAAGCTAAACATTTTAATTTTATATTTATTACGTTATTTCTAACTATTTTACTAACAAATTGCCAAACAAACAAAGTTATTAATAGCCACGGTATTATGTATTTAGAAAATAGACAAGAACTCCTAATGATTAACAAAAGTAACAAGAATGATGTAATTGAAAGGTTGGGTCAACCTCACTCTAAATCTATTAAGGGTGAGGACACATGGATTTATATTGAGAGAACTAAAACTAAAGGGAAGGTGTATACTTTTGGTAAAAATGTTTTGATTAACAACAATGTATTAGTAGTCAGTTTTGACGAATATGGAATTTTGAAAGAAAAAATATTTTATGATAAAAAAAATATGAATGATTATAAATTTACTAAAACAGAAACCTCAAATGAAATAAGAAAAGGAAGTTTTGTGAAGTCTTTTTTACAAAGTTTAAGACAAAAAATGCGGGCTAATTCACCAAAATAATTTTTTATTTGTTAATGTGATATAACAGCTAATAATAAAAGTGCAACAATATTAGTAATTTTTATCATCGGATTTACTGCAGGACCTGCTGTATCTTTGTAAGGATCCCCAACTGTATCACCGGTTACTGCCGCTTTGTGAGACTCTGAACCTTTACCACCATAATTTCCGTCTTCTATATATTTTTTTGCATTGTCCCAAGCTCCACCGCCTGCTGTCATAGAAATAGCAACAAATAACCCAGTCACTATTACCCCCAGAAGCATTGCGCCAACAGACGATAGTGCAGCTTCTAGTCCGCCTATTGAATAAATAACTAAATATAAAACTATAGGTGACAAAACTGGTAAAAGAGATGGAACTATCATTTCCTTGATCGCAGCTTTAGTAAGTAAATCAACTAATCTACCGTAATCTGGTTTTCTCTTACCTTTCATAATACCAGGAATCTTTTTAAACTGTCTTCTTACTTCTATAACCACAGCTCCACCAGCTCTACCTACGGCCTGCATGCCCATTGATCCAAACAAATAAGGTAACATTCCACCGACCAACAATCCAATTACAACAAAAGGATTTGATAAATCAAAACTTACATCTATTCCTTCTAAACTTGAACCAGAAACAGTAGAAAAAAATTTTATGTCTTCTGTGTATGCTGCAAATAAAACTAACGCCCCTAAACCTGCTGATCCTATTGCATAACCTTTTGTAACTGCTTTTGTAGTATTTCCCACAGCATCTAAAGCATCTGTGGTTTTTCTTACATTTTTTGGTAGTTTAGACATTTCAGCAATACCACCAGCATTATCTGTGACAGGACCATAAGCATCTAATGCAACAACCATTCCAGTCAGTGCTAACATAGCGGTTACAGCAATAGCTATACCAAAAAGACCCGCTAATTCATTGGTAGCTATGATACCCGCAACTATTATTAATGCAGGTAGTGCTGTTGCTTCCATTGATACAGCGAGACCTTGAATAACATTTGTTCCATGTCCTGTTGTAGAAGATTTTGCCACACTTCTTACAGGTCTAAAATTTGTTCCAGTGTAATACTCTGTTACCCAAATAATTAATCCAGTAACAACTAAACCTATCACTCCACAGTAGTATAAATCTTCACCATTAAATGATTTATTTCCAACATTAAAAACTTGATCTAAACCAATTGTATTTAAGGTAATGGGATATAATAATATTAAGGATACTATAGCAGTTACTATAAAACCTTTATATAGAGCTCCCATAATATTTTTGCTTTTACCTAATCTTACAAAAAAAGTTCCAATTATAGATGCAATGATGCAGCCTCCTCCAATTGCTAATGGATAAATCATCATGCTCGCATTATTTTGAAAAAAAATTGAAGCTAATACCATTGTTGCAACAATTGTAACAGCATAGGTTTCAAACAAATCAGCAGCCATTCCTGCACAATCTCCAACATTATCTCCGACATTATCAGCTATGACAGCAGGATTTCTTGGGTCATCTTCTGGTATACCTGCCTCTACTTTGCCAACTAGGTCCGCACCAACATCTGCTCCTTTTGTAAATATACCTCCACCTAGTCTAGCAAAAATAGATATTAAAGATGCCCCAAATCCTAAGGCAATTAACGCATTTATCAATTCTCTGCTATCGACATTAAATGAGATTAAAACCCAATAGTAAACTGAAATAGCTAATAATGCTAAACCAGCAACTAGTAATCCTGTTATGGCTCCGGACTTAAAGGCCATAGTCAAACCTTTTTGTAAACTTGATCTTGAAGCTTCAGCAGTCCTAACGTTTGCTTCAACTGAAATTAACATACCAAGATATCCAGCGACTCCTGATAACAGGGCCCCAATAAAGTAACCAAGACCAACTAATAAACTAAAGAAATAACTGATGATTAATAATACAATAAAACCAACAATAGCGATTGTTTTATACTGACGATTTAAATAAGCCTTTGCACCAATTTGAATAGCTTCTGCTATTTCCTGCATTTTTTTATTTCCAGTGTTAGATGATATTATCTGTTTACTCAAAAAATAACTGTATGCTACAGCAAGAAGACCCGCTAATATAATTAAACTTAAGTTTTCCAAAATGAATTCTCCTTAATTTGATGTCTAATTGCCAAAAAAATAAGCAAAAGGCAAGAAATTAATTTTTATAATTTCTTACATTTTTAGATATTTTATCTAAAATGGCATTTAAATACCTTTTATGAGCATTTTCCAAAAAGAAATCTGATATTTTCACATACTCACTTACAATAACTTTCACTGGGGTTTTATGGACAAATAAAAGTTCAAAAGCAGCAGACATAATCATTAACTTTAGTATTAAATCAGTTCTTGAGGGAGTAAATTCCTTTTTAAGTATTTCCCTTAATTTTATTAAAATAAATTCTTCTCTTTCTATTGTTCCAGATACAATATCTTTTATAAATTTTTTATATCTATGCTTTGGATAACTTATCAAGGTCTCCTTATTAAAATAATAAGAATAAAGTTTCTGAACAACTATAATTCTGGCATTATGATTTATATTTGAACTAACCATTAAAAGATCTTTAACACATCTAAAACAGCTTGAGCAGCCTCTTTACCATTATTCAGTCTTTGTAAAGCTTGTTTCTCGTTGAAAGATGTTATCAAACCATTGCCTATTGGTTTTTTATTTTTTATAGATAAATCCATAATACCATTTGTAATAGCGCTGCATATTAAATCAAAATTTTTCGTTTTACCCTTTATGATGCATCCTATGACTATGAATCCGTCATATTTATTAATTACCCTTGATAATACTTGCGGTATTTCAAAGGATCCTGGAACTTTTAAAATTTTAATTGAAGTAACACCCTTAGATTTTAAAAGCTTAGCTGCTCTTTCAAACATTTTTTTTGTAATATTTTCATTATAAAGTGAATATACGATGCAAATTTTTTTTTTCATTATTTTAATATTTCTTGTTTTTTTATTTTAATTCCGTAACCTTTTAAGGCAATTATACGCTTTTTTGATCTTGAAACTAATATCATATCTTTAATTTTTAATTCTTTAATAATTTGCGCACCAACTCCATAATATCTTAGTATTTTACTGTTTTCCTTAGAATTTTTTGTATGCGACGGACTTTTTACTATAATAAGAGCAAAATTATTAAATTTTGATAAATAATTTAAAGTTGATTTAAAAATATTGTTTTTAAAATTAAAAATTGTATTTATAATATTTGTAGAAATTACTCTTACCCTTGGTGATTTTCTATATGAAAAATTTTTGCTTGTCACCGCATAATGCTCTGCACCATCTAATTTATTTTTAAAAATTTTTAAATCGTAATTGCCAAACCTTTTAATATTAATTTTTCTATTTGATATCATTTTAATGAATTTTTCATTTTTGAGACGATATGATATTAAATCTTCTATTTTAGCAATTTTTAAATTATGCTTTTTACTAAAAGGTACCAAATCATTATATCGTGCCATGGTACCATCTTCGTTCATTACTTCACATATAACTGCACTTGGATTTAATTTAGCTAGTTTTGAAATATCAACAGATGCTTCTGTATGTCCTGCTCTCTCTAATACTCCACCATTTTTTGAGACTAAGGGAAATACATGTCCTGGTGAAACTATATCTCTACTTCCTGAAGAATTTTTGATAGCAACTTTTATTGTTTTAGCACGATCATAAGCTGATATTCCTGTTGAAATTCCTTTTTTTGCCTCTATGGAAACAGTAAATGCTGTTTGAGTTCTAGATTTATTTATTAATGACATTAAAGGTAATTTTAATTTTTTCACTTTTTCTTGTGTTAATGCCAAACAAATTAAACCACGGCCATGTTTAGCCATAAAATTTATTTTTTTTGCGTTTATTTTTGAAGCTGGAATTACTAAATCTCCCTCATTTTCTCTATCTTTGTTATCAACGAGTATAAACATTTTTCCTCTTTTCGCTTCTTTGATAATTTCTTGTACTGTGGTTGAGCTTTGTTTCATTTTTGATGTATTCTATTTAAATATTTACCAACCATATCAAATTCGATATTCACAGTATCTTTTGCTTTAAGTTTAACTAAATTAGTTAATCTTAAAGTATGGGGGATAATTGTAACTTCAAAGCTACTTAAGTTTAATTTTGATACAGTTAATGATACGCCATTAATTGAGATTGAACCTTTTTCTACAATGAATTTTTTATACTTTTTGTCTAATGTAAATTTAACAATCCATGATTTATCAATTATTTTAATTTTTTTAATAACAGAGGTTGTGTCTACATGGCCCTGTATATAATGACCTGAAATTTTTTTTCCGTAATAAAGAGCTTTTTCAATATTTATAAACTTTCCTACTTTAATATTTTTAAAATTTGATCTTTTTAATGTCTCTTTCGATAAATAAAAAAGAAATGATTTTTTTTTAATTCTAATCAAAGTTAAACAAACACCGTCGCAACAGACGGACTCGCCTATATCTTGTTTCTTAAAATTTATATTTGAAGAAACCTCAATTACAAGACTCCCTTTTACGTACCTAGGGCTTTTCCTTAAACTTTTAATTAAACCCTGATTATATACAATTCCATTAAACATTATCTAACCCTAATCTTATAGAATTCATCTCCGAATAGATTAATTTTTATTTTATGTTTTTTACTCATTTTTAAATCTTTTATTTGTTTCTTAAAAGAATTTTTTCCATTTTTACCAAGTTTACTTTGCGACATAAAAACATATAAATTATTTACTAGCCTATGTTTTAAAAGTTCACCGCATGTATCTGCCCCAGTCTCACACAAAATCCTTGAAAATCCTCTCACCTTTAATTCTCTCAATATTTTTTTATACGGTAAAGAATTGTTTTCAGTTTTTAACTTTATAATTTTTACCTTTTTTGATTTAAGAAAATTTTCTTTTTTTTTATCGTGAGAAGCTGTTACGATGTATGTAGGTATCGTTTGGCTAGTTTTGAAAAGCTTTAAATTTTTATTCAGCTTAAAATCTTTATCTATAATTACCCTTTTCGGGCTGAAATGGTGCATGCCATTTATTCTGCAGTTGAGTATTGAATTGTCTTTATTAACAGTTTTATATGTGCTTAGAATACAGTCATATTTTGATCTAAGTAAATGTCCTTGTAATCTTGAATAATTATTGGTAATCCATTTTGCTTTTTTATTTACTGAAAAATAATCTTTTGAAATTGCAATTTTTGCATCTGTATAAGGTAACTTTTGTTTATCTTTCGATAAAATATAACTTTTATAAAAGTTTAAAGAATCTATTTTCATTATTCCAATATTAACTTTTATATTAGATTGATTTAAAAATTTTTTCGCTTTATTAAAAGTTCTCTTATCTGGATCAGTTATTGAGTAATATACTTTTTTAACATTCTTCTTCTTAATGATATTAATACATGGTGGAGTTAAACCGTGATGAGTACAGGGTTCTAAAGTTACATAAATTGTTGAGCCATTAAAATTTTTTTTTTTATTTAATGCATTAGTCTCTGCGTGTGGTCTTCCATTAAAGGAAGTTTTGCCTGATGATATAACGGTATTATTCTTTACTACAACACACCCAACAGATGGATTTTCTTTAGTTGAGCCAAGATGTTCATAAGCTTTGTCAAAAGCTAATTGCATAAATTTTTTATCTAAGTTTCGTTGAGTAATTTTCATGATTTGTTTTTGAAAAAGTTAAATTTAATAATTATACTTTTTTGGGTTTGCCGTCTAATTCGTCGATATACTCACCAAATTCTACCACTTCTTTAAAATTTGTGTAAACAGAAGCAAATCTTATGTATGCAATTTTATCTAATTCTTTTAGAGCTTCCATCACTTTCTTTCCAATTAAACTTGATGGTATTTCCGATTGCCCTAGTTCTTCAAGCTCTCTAGAAATTTTTGAGACTACCCTTTCAATTGTATCTTGATCTGTTGGTCTTTTTTTTAATGCAGTGAAAAAAGATTTAGCTAGTTTTTCTCTATCAAATGGTACTCTTCTACCATTTTTTTTAATTACAGAAAGCTCTCTATGTTGAACTCTTTCAAAAGTAGTAAACCTCATTGCTTTGCTACAAGGACATAATCTTCTTCTTCTTATAGCTGTTCCATCTTCTGTTGGTCTAGAGTCTACAACAGATGTGTCTTTTTCTCTACAAAATGGACAAATCATAATTTAATTTTTAAACAAATGATTGTATATAGGAAAATTAGAACAGAGATCAATTACTTCTTTTCTCACTTCTGACTCGATTTTTTTATTGTCGTTAGGATTTTGAGAGAGACCTTTTACAACTTTAGTAATTAACTCGCCTACTTTTTTAAATTCATTTAGACCAAAGCCTCTAGTGGTGGCTGCTTGAGATCCAAGCCTTATTCCTGAAGTAATTGTCATTTTTTCAGTATCAAAAGGAATACCATTTTTATTACATGTTATATTTGAATTGCACAAGCTTACCTCAGCAGCTTTTCCGGTGACTTTAAAAGGTCTCAAATCTACTAACATGAGATGTGTATCAGTTCCCCCAGAAAAAATTTTAAAACCATTATTTTTCAAAGTTTCAGATAAAATTTTTGCATTAGCAAGCACTGCTTTAATATAATCTTTGAATTCAGGTTTAAGAGCTTCTTGAAAGGCTGCTGCTTTAGCTGCAATAACGTGCATTAAAGGTCCACCTTGGTAGCCAGGAAATACAGCTGAATTAAATTTTTTATATAGATCTTCTCTGTTGGTAAGAATAATTCCTCCACGACCACCTCTTAAGACCTTGTGGGTAGTTGAAGTTACAACATCCGCATAATCAATTGGGTTTGGATATCCATGGCCAGCTACTAGACCAGAAAAATGTGCCATATCAACCATTAGATAAGCGCCTATACTATCAGCTATTTCCCTAAATTTTTTAAAATCTATTATTCTTGAATATGCGCTTCCGCCAGCAATTAATAGTTTAGGTTTATTTTTTAATGCTAACTCCTTAACCTGATCGTAATCAATTAAACCAGTTACTTTATCTACTTCATAATGAAAAGCATTTAACCATTTACCAGATTGCGCAACTTTAGCACCATGAGTTAAATGACCACCAGAGTTTAAACTCATACCTAATATTGTATCTCCAGGTTTTAAAAGAGCTAGATATACTGCTCCATTAGCTTGAGCACCTGAGTGTGGTTGAACATTAGCGAATTTACAATTAAATAATTTTTTTACTCTTTCTAAAGCTAAATCCTCAGCTTTATCTACAAATTCACATCCACCGTAATATCTTTTTCCTGGATAGCCTTCTGCATACTTGTTTGTCAGAATAGATCCTTGTGCATCTAAAACTGCTTTAGAAACAATGTTCTCCGAAGCAATCAATTCGATATGCTCTTGTTGTCTCTTAAGTTCAAGTTTTATAGAGTTATATAGTTCAGGATCATTCTTAGATAAATCACTATCGAAAAAATCTTTATAATCCTCACGTGTATTTTCTAAAATTTTTGGCATTTTAATATATTTAAATTTTTTTAATTCTTCTTAAATGTCTTCCACCTTCAAATTTAGTGCTTAAAAAAATATTAACAAGTTTCAACGCTTCTTTTTTATTAGTTAATCTTGATCCAAGCGCAAGTATATTAGCATTATTATGAGTTCGTGACAAACGTGTTGAAACTGAATTATAGCATACAGCAGCCCTTATTTTTCTCAATTTATTTGCTGACATTGCCATGCCTGTTCCAGATCCACAAACCAATATGCCCATATTAGTCTTTTTGGAAGAAATATTTCTTGCGACTTTTTTTGCATAATCAGGGTAATCCACCTTATCTTTGTTGTAAGGTCCAAAATCAAGAACTTTAACTTTATTTTTAATTAATTTTTTTTTAATAATTTCTTTTAAAGTAAACCCTGCATGATCTGAAGCTAGTGATATTTTTTTAAATATTAATTTCAATTAATTAAATCTGTTTTCTAACATACAAGCAACAATATGAATTCTATTTTGTTCGCCTCCATTAAAAAAATTGTGGTATCTTGTATTGTTAGTAATCCAAACTTTACCATTTGCAGGCATATGTTTAGCTACATCTTCTATAACCATTTTGCATCCAGGATTTGTTATAATTGGAACGTGTAATCTAGGTTCTGGATCTTTGTGCCAGCTTAAAGTTGATCTTGGTTCTTTTAATAAAATCCTAACTCTTCCCAACTTAAACTTTTTTCTTAATGTGTTATATACTTCTTCAAAATAAGTATTTTTAAAATCGTCTATTAGTTCTGTATATTTAGACTCGTCTATGGGTTTGTCTCTTTTAACCTCCTTGCCTGTTTCATCAGGCATAGTCCAATATACTCCCCTTACATTATGACCTTGAATCGAGTTTTCATCACCAGGAATCATATTCATTGGTATTGCATGAAAATTAGTAATTCCTAAAGTTTGATATTTAGATTTTTTTAAAATTTTATCTAAATCTTGTCTTAATTTGTTTATGTCAAAATTTAAGCCGGGTACTTGATAAAAATCATTAATCGTGTTTGCAGTGGACATAATGTATAGTTATTACACTTTTTTTTTATATTATAATATTATATTTGTCGCATTTAAAAAAGTTTAAAGGATAAAAAAAATGAAGTTTTACGGTAAATATCCAAGTTTAAGATTGAGAAGGAATCGCAAATCTAGTTGGGCTAGAAGACTTGTTGAAGAAAATAATATATCAGTAAATGATTTGATTTTACCTATTTTTGTAACAGAGGGTAAAAATAAAATAGAAGAAATTAAAACAATGCCAGGTATATACAGATATTCTATTGATAGAATTAATAATATTGTAAATAAAGCAAGCAAGGTAAAAATACCTCTTGTTGCAATATTTCCTAATACTCCTAAAACGAAAAAAGATATTTTTGGAAGTGAGGCTCTAAATGAAAATAATTTAGTATGTAGAGCGATAAGAAAAATAAAAAAAAATAACCCTGAAATTGGAGTAATGGCTGATGTTGCACTAGACCCATACACTAGTCATGGACACGATGGAGTGATAAATAAAAAACAAGTTTTAAATGATGAAACTATCAAAATATTATCAAAGCAAGCGATTCTGCAAGCAGAGATGGGTTGTGATGTTATAGCGCCATCAGACATGATGGATGGTCGTGTTGGAATAATTAGAAAAAGTTTAGATAAAAATAATCATAAAGATGTTCAAATACTATCCTACTCAGCGAAATACGCTTCGAGTTTTTATGGCCCTTTTAGAAATGCGATTGGTTCAAAACAAAAAAGTAAGATAAATAAAAAAACTTATCAGATGAATTACAGAAACTCTGAAGAAGCTATTCGTGAAGTAGCTTTAGATATAAAAGAGGGTGCGGATTTTGTTATGATAAAACCTGGGTTACCATATCTAGATATTATAAAATCAATTAAAGAAAATTTTAAAATTCCTGTTTTTGTTTATCAAGTCTCTGGTGAATACAGTATGATAAAGAATGGGATAAAAACTGGTATTCTCGATAATGAGTCAATAATTGAAAGTCTAATATCTTTTAAAAGATCTGGAGCTTCTGCAATAGTCACATATTTTGCGTTGGATATTGCAAAAAGAATTTAATTTATTTCTAAAAACTTATTTTCAAAGATTTTCCGTGATAAAGGAAACTTAATATTATTTGGTATAAAAAATTTATTTTCCATTAACTTTCTTGTAAATAACAGGCCTTCATAAATTTCATTAGAATTTATATTAACATTATCTTTTGAAATCAAAAAAAAAGGTATTTTGTAATCAATATTATCAATTTTAATATTAATATTTTTTTGACCATTAATATTTGATATCTTATCTGTATCAAATCCAAATCCTAAATTTGAAATTAAATTTAATTCCCAATATAAGTAATTTAAAAACCAATCATTCTGATCAAAATGAGACAATAAATTTTCTAAAGAATCGTAAATATTTTTTGATTTTTGATTTTCAGGTAATAGAATCCTTAGAATTGAAGTTATAGAATTTAAACAAAGTATTTTATTTTTATTGTTGAAATATCTAGGAGCAAATGCTTCTATCAACTCTGTTTTGAAATAACCAATACTATATTCATTTTTGGAAACATAATTTAAATAAATTTTATTTGTTAATTGTAAATAATTTTTTACTTTTCTTGATGTACCTCCATAAACAATACCATTTACTTTACCAAAATCTGATGTGAATACCTCAAGTATAATAGCATTTTCCCTAAATTTTCTTTTTGATAAAATAAATCCTTCGTTTTCCCAATTCATAAAGCTAAATATTTAAATTTGTAATTAATTTGAGTGCAGCATTTTGTTGAGCATTTTTTTTTGAATTTCCCTCCCCCTGGAATTTTTTTGAGTTTTGTATTTGAACATTAACTTGGAAAAATGGATTGTGGTTTGGTCCCGATTTTTTTACTGTTTTATAAATTGGAAGTTTTTTGAATTTTTTTAAAGAAAATTCTTGTAGTTTTGTCTTAGGATCTATCTCAATGACTTTAGACTCATTTATAAAATGTTTCCAAATTTTAAGAACAAACTTTTCTGTATTAGAAAATCCTTGATCTAAATAAATAGATCCAATTAAAGCTTCACAAGTATCACTCAAAATTCTTTCATCTGATGAGCGTAATGTTTTAAAAGAACTCCCTGTTTTTATAAATTTTTTTAATTGTAATGATCTGAAAACTTTTGCACATGTTTTTTTATTAACCAAACTAGCAAATTTTTTATCTATTATACCTTCATCCTCATTCGGGTATAATGTTATAAGTTTTTTTGATATTATTAATCCTATAACTCTGTCGCCTAAAAACTCAAGTTTTTCGTTATTTTTTTCTTTATTATAACTTTTGTGTACAAAACTTTTGAATAATAAATCTTTATTATTAAATTTTATATTTATTATTTTTTCGATATCTTTTATATTGTTATTCATTCAATTATCTTAAAAAATCTATCTAATCTTAAAGAGTTGCTCCAATTCCAAAATTTTAAAATACTTCCTTTCATTGTATCGTTTGAAAAGAAAATTATTCTAGCTTTACCAACTAAATTATTTTTATGAACATATCCCACATTGCTCAAAAATCGACTATCACTTGAACAATCTCTGTTATCACCTAAAAAAAAGAAGTGGTCATCAGGTACTTTATAAAGATCTGAATTTTTCATACTACCTTTTGATTTATAAACTATATTAAAATTCTTTTTTTTTGATAACTCCTCATTGTATTCTAATACATCAATTTCATCGCCAGCGCATCTTATGTCATTTCTATTATTAATTTTCTTTTTTTTTATCATTTCGTTATTGACGAATAAATTTCCATCTTTAAACTGAATCTGATCACCTGGTAAACCAATTAATCTCTTAATGAAATCTGTTCTATTATCAGATGGTGTTTTAAATACAACAAGGTCTCCATAGTTTGGTTCGCTATATAATATTCTATTATCAAAAATCGGAGGACTAAAAGGAAATGAATGTTTGCTATAACCATAAGTATATTTTGATACAAAAATTCTATCTCCTACCAGTAAAGTAGGTTCCATAGAGGACGAAGGTATATAAAAAGGTTGGAAAAAAAGTGATCTTATCAAAATAGCAATTAATAAAGCTACGATTAATGTTTTGAGATTTTCAAATATTTTAGCTAGCATAAATTATTTATATATAAATATAATAACCGAAGCGACGGCCCATGGTTCATCATCCGAAAGAGATAAATGAATTTTAAATTTTCTATTTTTAAAAATTTTCTTTAAATTTTTCAAAGAATTTCCTTTTATTTGAAAATTAGGAAGTCCTGATATATTATTTTTAACCTCAACATCTAGAAAACTAAGTTTATTATGAATGCCTAGTGCTTTAAATAAGGCTTCTTTAGCAGCAAATCTTTTGGCAAAACAATTAATTTTGTTAGCTCTTTTTTCACATATTTTAGTTTCAAATTTAGTAAATATTCTTTTTTTAAAATTCTTGTTTTTTTTTAATGAATTTTGAATTCTTTTAATATTAACTATGTCAGTGCCAATTCCAAATATGTTCATTTTTTAAGCTCTTTTTTAAGAATATCGTTAACTAATTTAGGATTTGCCTTCCCAGAAGACGCTTTCATTACTTCACCAACAAAAAAACCGTAAAGTTTTTCTTTTCCAGCTTTATACTGAGTAATTTTATCTAAATTTTTTTCGAGAACTTTTTGAACTATTTTTTGTAACTTTTTTGGATCACTTTGTTGCTGAAGTCCCTTATCTTGAATAATTTTTGATGGTTCATCACCTGACTGAACCATTAGTTCAAATACTTTTTTGGCAATTTTACCTGAAATTTCACCAGAACTAATTGAATTTACTAAGTTTGCTAAATTCTTTGATGAAACAGGAGAGTCTTTAATATCTAAATTTTTATCATTTAAAACAGCAAACAATTCTACAATAATCCAATTTTTTGCAAGTTTTATATCTGCGGTTTTTATCACCTCTTCAAAATATTCAGATATATTATTTTCTGAAATTAATACATTTGCTTCATAAGGGGTTAGTTTAAATTTATTTATAAATCTTTCTTTTTTTTTATCCGGTAGCTCTGGTAATTTATTTTTTAAATCATCTACAAAACTTTGTTTGATTTCTAGTGGCAATAAATCTGGGTCAGGAAAATATCTATAGTCATGGGCTTCTTCTTTTGATCTCATTGATCTGGTTTCATTCTTTTTTGTATCAAAAAGCCTAGTTTCTTGTATAATTTTTTTGCCTGACTCTAGAAGCTCAACCTGTCTTTTTGCCTCAGATTCAATTGCCATTTCCATAAATTTTATTGAATTAACGTTTTTAATTTCACACCTAGTTCCAAATGCTTTTTCACCTTCTTTTCTGACTGAAACATTAACATCAGCTCTTAAAGAACCTTCCTGCATATTTCCATCACAAGTTCCTAAATATCTCATTATAGTTCTTAATTTTTTAACGTATGAGTTGACTTCGTCGGGAGACCTTAAATCTGGTTTACTTACGATTTCCATTAATGCAACTCCAGATCTGTTCAAATCTACAAAAGTATTATCTGGACTCAAATCATGGATACTTTTTCCTGCATCTTGTTCTAAATGTAATCTTTCAATACCGACTTTTTTTGTTCCGTATGGCATATCAAGAGTTACTGAGCCCTCACCAACTATTGGATTTTTATATTGAGAAATTTGATAGCCTGCAGGTAAATCAGCATAAAAATAATTTTTTCTATCAAATATTGACCTTAAATTAATTTTAGCATTTAAACCTAACCCAGTTTTGACAGCCTGCTCTATGCAAAATTTGTTTATTACAGGGAGCATTCCTGGGAAAGCCGAGTCTACTAAACTAACTTGAGTATTTGGTTTTTCACCAAATTTAGTAGATGAACTAGAAAATAATTTTGACTTAGATGTGACCTGAGCATGCACTTCTAGCCCAATTATTACTTCCCATTTATTATTTTCTGTTTTTATAAAGTAATCAAACTTATCTTTCATATACTATTCCCACCATCTGTTTAAAGTTTGTTTAAAATCAATTTCTTTTTCCATTGCAAAAGCAATATTTAAAATTTTTTGCTCTTCTAATTCTTTTGATATTAATTGTAGACCTAAAGGGTATCCTTTATGATCTTTTCCAGCTGGTATAGAAATTGCTGGTAATCCTGCTAGGTTAACAGGAACAGTAAATATATCATTTAGATACATTGAAATTGGATCGTTAGCCTTTTCTCCTATTTTAAAAGCTGAACTTGGTGTAGATGGAGTTAAAATTGCATCAATTTCCTTAAAACTATTATCAAAATCACCTTTGATGAGTTTTCTAACTTTCTGTGCTTTTAAATAATAGGCATCGTAATAACCTGAAGATAATACATATGTGCCAATTAAAACTCTTCTTTTTACCTCGTCTCCGAAACCTTCAGCTCTAGTATGTTCGTACATTTCAATTAAATTATTTCCCTTTTTTGACCTGTATCCATATTTAATACCATCATATCTTGCTAAATTTGATGATGCTTCTGCTGGAGCTACAATATAATAAGTTGGTAAAGCGTATTTTGTATGAGGAAGTGATATATCAATTATTTTTGCACCAGATTTTTTTAAAATATCAATTCCATTTTTCCAAAGCTGTTCTATTTCTTTTGGCATATTATCTACTCTGTATTCTTTTGGTATTCCAATTTTAATTCCTTTAATACTTCTCTTTAAATTTTTAGAATAGTTTTCTTTTTTTCTGTTGATGGAAGTTGAGTCTTTTTTATCATAACCTGACATTGCTTCTAACATTAATGCGCAATCTTCTACATTTTTTGTCATTGGTCCTGCTTGATCCAAAGAGGAAGCAAAAGCAACTATTCCCCACCTTGAACATAGTCCATAAGTTGGTTTTAAACCTACCGTTCCTGTAAATGATGCAGGTTGTCTTATAGAACCTCCAGTGTCAGTTCCTATGGTTGCTGGCGTCAGACTAGCAGTCAATGCAGTTGCAGACCCTCCCGAAGAACCACCGGGGACAAGATTATTTTCTAATGGGTTTAAAACATTTCCAAAAAAACTTGTTTCATTTGAAGAACCCATGGCAAATTCATCACAATTAAGTTTACCAAGTAAAATTGCTCCTTCTTTCCACAAATTACTTGTAACCGTGGACTCATATGTCGGTACAAAATTTTCCAAAATTTTACTTCCAGCAGTTGTTTTAATATTTTTGGTACAAAATAAATCTTTTACAGCAATAGGTATACCTGGAAGTAGGCCATCAAAATTTTGTTTTTTATCAAAATTTTTCGAATCGTTGATTGTTTGGTCAAAACAAGTGGTAATAAAACTATTAAGTTTTTTCCCCTTTTTGATATTATTTATAAAATGATTTGCTAATTCTAGCGAGGAAATTTTTTTAGATTTAACTAATTTAATAATTTCAGATAAGGAAATATTGTTTAAATCATTCATTTTAATCAACAACCTTTGGTACAATAAAAAAGTCCTCATTCTTTTCAGGAGAATTTTTTAGTATTTGATCCTTAATTTGACCATCACTAACGGTATCATCTCTGGTATCTAAAGATTTATCTATAATTGATGTTAAAGGTTTAATTTCATTTGTATCTAATTTATTTAGTTGTTCCACAAAGTTAAGTATTGAAACTAAATCTTTTGATAAACTCTCTAGCTTGCTATCATCTAAAGAAATTCTCGATAATTTTGCTACTTTTTTTACTTGGCTTTTATCTATCGGCATCTATAAACTATGTTTTAGTTTGATTAGAAAGTGAAGTAAAATATAACATATTCATGTTAGATATTGAAGATTTTAAGAAATCAATTGGAAAAAAATCAAGATTATTAGGTGTTGATCCTGGTAAAAATCGTGTTGGTTTAGCGATATCTGATGAGGATAAACTTGTCTCGACTCCTTTAAAAACAATTATAAAAAAAAATAATTCAAATTTTATCAATGAGTTTCAAGGTATTATCATTGAAAATGACATAAAAGGAATCATTATAGGAAATCCAATCAATATGGATGGTTCCAGTGGTCCCTCTGCCCAATCAGCCAAGGATTTTGCTAGGTATATATCAAATAATGTTTCAGTACCTGTCAGCATGTGGGACGAAAGATTGTCAAGTCAGGGTGCTTTTAATTTATCGAGTAATTTAGACATTAATGTATCAAAAAAAGTTGAAAAATTAGATGAAAATGCTGCTTCCTTTATATTGCAGGGTGCAATCGATTATATAAGAAGATAAATAACTTGCTTATATAGTGCAAAAGGCCTATAGAGTTAATTTTAATGGCGATCGTTAAAAAATTTTCAGCTATTAAAAAAATCCAGAAACATCTTCTGGGTATCCAAAATTTATCTATTCAAGAAGCTAACCTAATACTTGACGAAGCAAAAAACTTTATAAAGTTAAATAGAAGTGCATCCAAGAAACTAGATTTATTAAGAGGAAAAACTCAAATTAATCTTTTTTTTGAACCGTCTACGAGAACTCAAAGCTCCTTTGAACTGGCTGGAAAAAGATTGGGAGCAGATGTTATGACAATGAATGTTGGTAACTCTTCTCTAAAAAAAGGTGAAACAATATTAGACACAGCAATGTCTCTAAACGCGATGCATCCAGATATTATAGTTGTTAGACACCAAGACTCTGGGGCCCCTAACCTTCTTTCTCAAAAAGTAAATTGTACTGTTATAAACGCTGGCGATGGTTTAAGAGAACATCCAACCCAGGCATTATTAGACGCGTTAACAATTATTAATAGAAAAGGAAAAATTGAAGGTTTAAAAATTGCAATTTGTGGTGATATTCTTCACTCAAGGGTAGCTAGATCAAATATATATTTGTTAAATATGTTAGGTGCTGAGGTAAATGTAATTGCGCCAAAAACTTTATTACCTAATTCAATAAGTAAACTTGGAGTAAAAGGATTTACAAATATGAGAGAAGGATTAGCATCCTGTGACATAGTAATGATGTTAAGGCTGCAAAATGAGAGAATGACTGGTTCGTTTTTACCATCAAAAAGAGAATACTATGAATATTTTGGATTAACTCCTGATAAATTAAAATTAGCTAAAAAGGATGCTTTAATTATGCATCCTGGTCCAATGAATAGAGGCGTTGAAATAGATACTAAACTCGCTGATGATATAAATGTTAGTTTGGTAAAGGAGCAAGTTGAGCTAGGTGTTGCTGTGAGAATGGCATGCTTAAAATTATATTGTAAATAATAATGAAAGAAAAATATTTTATTAATGCTAGAATAATAGATCCTTCACAAGGTATAGATGAAATTGGAGGTTTAATAGTAGATGCAAATGGTAAAATTAAAGCTGTAGGTAAAAAAGTTAATAAAGAAAATATTCCAAAAACATCAGAAAAGATAGATTTAAAAAGTAAAGTTTTAATACCCGGCATTGTAGATATGAAAGTTTTTGTAGGTGAACCTGGTTTTGAATATAAAGAAAATTTTAGAAGTTTAAGTAACGCGGCACTCTCAGGTGGTGTAACATCTGTGGTTTCTATGCCAAATACCAGTCCAGCAATTGACAACGTATCAATGGTAGATTTTATTTTAAGAAGAGGAAGAGATAAGTCAGGTATAAATATCTTTCCTGCTGCTACACTTACTAGAAACATGGGGGGGAAACTAATGACTGAATTTGGATTGTTATCTAAAAAAGGCATCATTGGTTTTACTGATGCAACAAAAACTATCCAAAACTCTGAAATTATGTCCAGAATTATGAATTATGCTTCTGATCTTGATGTACTAGTTATGCAACATCCTGAAGATCAAGAATTATCTAAAGGCAGATGCATTAGTGAAGGAGAAATTTCTACTAGACTTGGTTTGCAAGGTATACCTGATATTGCAGAAAAAATTATAATTGAGAGAGATCTGTCACTTTTGGGAGAATATCCGTGTAGATATCATATATCTCAGCTATCATCTGCAAAATCAGTTGAGGTAATTAAAAAATATAAAAAAGAAGGTGTAAAATTTTCAGCGGGTGTTTCAATCAACAATCTCTCACTTAACGAAAACGATATTGGTGATTTTAAAACTTTTATGAAAGTATCTCCGCCTTTAAGAAAAGAAGATGATAGAAAAGCTTTGATTAAGGGAATTAAAGATGGATATATAGATGTAATTGTATCTGATCACAAACCTGAAGATGAGGAAAGTAAAAGACTTCCTTTTGCACAAGCTGCAGAAGGATCTATTGGTATTGAAACTCTTCTTCCATTAGCACTTGAGCTTTACCATAATCAGTCACTACCATTAAAAAAAATTATAGAAACTATAACTTGTAATCCAGCTAGAATATTAAAGATTAATAAAGGTAATTTAAAAAAGGGATCAGACGCTGATTTATGTATTTTTGACCTAAATGAGCCTTGGAAGGTCGATGTGTCAAAATTGAAATCTAAATCTAAAAATGCCGCTATAGAAAATAGAAAGCTTCAAGGAAAAGTTTTAATGACTTATCTTAAGGGAGAAAGCGTTTTTAGTTTACAGTGACAACCGAAATAGTCATAGTATTTATTGCATCTTATTTATCAGGTTCTATACCATTCGGTTTAATACTTACAAAGATTTTTTTAAATAAAGATTTAAGAAAAATAGGTTCAAAGAATATTGGAGCAACGAACGTTTTAAGAACAGGGAATAAAAAAGTTGCTGGTCTTACTTTATTTTTAGATGTATCAAAAGGTATTATACCAATTCTTATAACGAGAGAATATTTTACAGATTTAATTTATCTATCTTCACTTGCTGCATTTTTAGGTCATATATTTCCTGTTTGGCTTAAATTTAAAGGTGGAAAAGGAGTAGCAACTTACCTTGGTATAATATTTATTTTATCCTTAAATTTAGGTATTACTTTTTGTGTATCTTGGATTTTAATTTCAATAGTTTCAAAATATTCTTCTTTATCTTCAATTCTGTCGACAATGATTGTATTTTTAATTTCTTTTTTAAATAATAATTTTGAATTAACAAGCTATTTATTTATTACTTTTATTATTATCTTGTATACTCATAGACAGAACATTGTCAGAATAAAAAATAAATCTGAGGATAAAATTAAACTTTAAAATCAACACTTATTTCACATCGATTTGACAAACAGCTTTATTTTTGACAGTAAGATCAATAATAATGAATCTTGTTATTGTAGAAAGTCCCGCAAAAGCAAAAACCATAAATAAATACTTGGGTAAAAATTATAAAGTATTGGCAAGTTATGGTCATGTAAGAGATCTGCCTTCTAAAAACGGTTCTGTAGATCCATCTAACAATTTTAAAATGGAATGGGAACTAGATACATTTTCAAAAAAATACGTAAAAGAAATTGCAGATGCAGCTGCTGACTCAGAAAAAATTATACTAGCAACTGACCCTGATAGAGAGGGCGAGGCTATTGCTTGGCACGTAAGAGAAATTTTAGAGAGTCGAAAACTTTTAAAAGGAAAAAAAGTTGAAAGAGTTGTATTTAATGAAATTACAAAAAAAGCAGTTACTAACGGTATAAATAATCCTAGAGAAATAGAATCTCTTCTTGTCAATGCATACATGGCAAGAAGGGCTTTAGATTACCTTGTTGGATTCAATATATCTCCAATTTTGTGGACAAAACTTCCAGGTTCAAAATCAGCGGGCCGAGTTCAATCGGTGGCTCTTAGACTAGTGACTGAACGTGAACATGAGATTGAGCTTTTTAAACCACAAGAATTTTGGACAATTTCGTGTGACTTTAAAAATCATGACAAAATTATAAAATCTAAACTTTCAATTTTTAATAACGAAAAGATTGAGAAGTTTTCTTTTAAGAAAAAAGCTGAGTCGGAGAATGCTTTAAAAGTGATAAAATCTAAATCTTATAAAATAACTGATGTTTCATCTAAAGTTTATAAAAGAAACCCATTGGCGCCTTTCACAACATCAACTTTACAACAAACTGCGTCCGGTAAATTTGGATTTGGTGCATCAAGAACTATGCAAATCGCTCAAAGACTTTACCAAGGAATTGATATTGAGGGGGATACTGTTGGACTTATAACATACATGAGAACAGACGGAACTCAGATTTCTAAAGATGCTATTGAAGATTTTAGAGGCTTTATAAACAAAATGCATGGGAAAAAATATCTTCCAGAAAATCCTAATAGTTACACTGGAAAAAAAGCTAAAAATGCTCAGGAGGCACACGAAGCTATAAGACCCACCGATATTACCAAAAAGCCAATTGATATGAAAAAATATTTAAGCACTGACCAGTCAAAACTATATGAATTAATTTGGAATAGAGCTCTTTCATCTCAAATGACACCAGCAGAATTTGATAGGAAAAGTATCATAATAGAGTCTCCTGATAAAAAAATTGGATTTAAAGCTAACGGATCAACAGTTAAATTTGAAGGTTTTTTAAAAGTTTATAAATTTGAAGAAAAGGATGAAGATCTTAAAAATATTTTACCTGATGTAAAGATTGGAGATAAAATTGATATAAAGGAACTAATTGATGATCAGCATTTTACAGATCCTCCTCCAAGATATTCTGAAGCTAGTTTGGTCAAAAAAATGGAAGAATTAGGAATAGGTAGACCATCTACTTATGCAAGTATAATAACTGTTTTGTCTACAAGAAATTATGTTGAATTATTAAATAAAAGATTTCATCCAACTGATAGAGGAAAATTATTATCTGCTTTTCTAGAAAAATTGTTCACAAAGTATGTTGATTATAATTTCACCGCAGATTTAGAAAATCAATTAGATGAAATTACAAGTGGAAAAGTTGAGTGGATAAAGGTTTTAGAAGGTTTTTGGAAAGATTTTGATTCAAATGTAGGTCAGGTTAAAGAAAAAAGAACAAGAGAAGTTTTGGACTTATTGAATGATAGTTTAGGTGATTTAGTCTTTGAAAGAGATGATAATGATATTATAGACAGAAAGTGTAAAGTTTGTGATAAAGGTGAACTAAGCCTTAAAAATAGTTTTAGAGGTGGCGCTTTTATTGGATGTTCTAATTATCCAGAGTGTAAATTTACGCGGCCTTTATCAAAATCAAAAGCATCACAACAAGTTAATTTAGCTGAACCAAAACTAATTGGTCAAAATGATTTAGGTAAAGATATATTTCTCAAAAATGGAAGATTTGGACCTTATTTACAATTTGAGATTGATATTGATACATCAATGGAAAATAAAAGGAGACGAAGTAAAAAGAAAAAAGAGAATGAAAATTTAAAAAATGTTTCTATACCCAAAGGTCTTCCGATTGAAAATGTTGATTTAGAAAAAGCCAAATATTTATGTTCTTTACCAAAAGTTTTAGGCAAGCATCCAGATATAAACGAGGACATAACAATTAACATCGGTAGATTTGGACCATATTTAAAATGTTCAAATAAATCTGCACGGATAGAAACCGTGGATGAACTATTTACAATTGGTCTTAACAGAGCAATAACTTTAATTTCAGAAGCAAAACCAGGTAGAATGTCCTCTTCAGAAATTAAAAGTCTTGGAGATCATCCTGAAGATAAGAAGCCAGTAAGAATCATGAAGGGTCAATATGGACCTTATATTAAATATAAATCTCTGAATGCCACTATACCAGAAGACAAAGACCCTACAGAATTAACTATGGATGAAGCATTGATATTAATTGAAAAAAGAAAAGAATACGATAAAACAAAAAAAAAGAGAAGAAAATGAAAAAATTTTTAGTAACTATTTTAATTTTGCTTTTTAGTAATCTTTCGTTCGCAGATGTAAATGTTAATAATTGTGATAATTTAGAAAAAAAATCCGAAAAATTAAGTTGTTTAACTAAATTAAAAGCAAAAGCTTTAAAAGAAAACTCTACAGAAAAAGCCAAAATTATTCAAAAGAAATTATCAAACTTTCACAAATTTAATCAAAAAAATGTTGAAAAAGCTGAAGAAGGAGTAGTAAGTACAGGAAAAAAAATTGGTAAAAAAATATCAGAAACAGATAAACAAATAAGGGAAAAATCAAAAGAAACTTTAGATCTATTGAAAAATAAAATTAAAAAGAAAGAATGAAACCAGAAGAAAATTTAAAAAAGTTTAGTGTAAATTTACCAAATGCACCAGATCCTGTTGGGAGTTACGTTGCGTCAAAAATTGTAGGAGATTTTATCTATATATCAGGACAAGTATCTTTTAATACTGATGGAAATTTAATTAAAGGAAAGGTTGGTAAAGAACTTAGTTTAGAACAAGGTCAAGAGGCTGCAAAATTCTGCGCATTAAATATTTTGGCACAGCTTAAAAAAAAATGCGGAACTTTGGATAAAGTAAAGGGTTGCGTTAAACTTACAGGATATGTGAATTCTACAGATTCATTTGAAGACCAACCAAAAATTATCAATGGAGCATCAGATTTAATCTCAAATATATTTGGAGACAAAGGTAAACATGCCCGAGCAGCTATCAGTGTAAACTCATTGCCTTTGGGTGCTGCAGTGGAAATTGACGGAATATTTGAATTATAATTTTTATCTTCCAACAGAATAATACTTTATATTTCTTTTTTTAAATTCTTTTGGATTATATAAGTTTCTCATATCATAAATTTTAAAATTACTTTTTTTAACTACTTTTTTAAAATCAATAGACTTAAATTCATCCCATTCAGTATTGATGATAATCAAATCTGCTCCAATACAAGCTTTGTTTACTGAGCTCACAAAATTCAAATTTTTCTTTTTATCAAATTCCTTTTTGGGTCCAGATGGATCGTGATAACTTACTTTTGCCCCTCTCTTTAATAAATATGGTATTAAAACAAGGCTTGAAGACTCCCTCATGTCATCAGTGTTAGCTTTGAAAGTTACACCTAAGACAGCAATTTTTTTATTTTTAATTTTATTATTCATAATTTTTGATACTCTTTTGGTTAATAAAATTTTTCGATTTTGATTTGATTTAATTACAGATTTAACAATTGAAAGGTTAGAGTTAAATTTATCAGCAATAGAAACTAGACCTTTTGTGTCTTTTGGAAAACAAGATCCCCCATAGGCAGGGCCTGCTCTCAAAAATCTGCTTCCAATTCGTGCATCGGAACCCATTCCAACAGATATATCCTCAACACTTATACCTGCTATTTCACATAAATTTGCAATTTCATTTATAAATGTAATTTTTGTTGCCAAAAATGCATTAGAGGCATATTTAATTAGTTCAGCACCTTTTCTTGATGAACAAAAAAATTTAGCACCTTTTTTTATTATAGGTTCATACAAAAGTTCCATTTTTTTGAAAATTTTTTTGTTATTCGATCCAATAACAATTCTATCAGGGTATTTAAAGTCTCTTATAGCCTCACCTTCTCTTAAAAACTCTGGATTAGATACAACTTCAAATAAAGATTTTTTTACTCTTTTGCCAATTATTTTTTCTATCTGATCTCCAGTTGTAACAGGCACTGTAGATTTTGTTACTATAATTTTGTGATTTTTAATGTATTTAGATATTGATTTTGTAACACTATATACTTGTGAAAGATCAACTAAATTTGAACCTTTTTTTGTTGGTGTGCCAACACAAATAAAAATTATTTTCGAGTCTTGAACGGCTTTTTTTAGATCATCAGTAAAAATAAGTCTTTTTGCTCTTAGGTTATTCCTTATTAAATCTTCTAAACCAGGTTCATATATAGGTGAAATAGCATTTTTAAGTTTGTTTATTTTTGATTTATCTTTATCAACGCAGTAAACTTTATTTCCGAGATCTGCAAAACAGGTTCCACTAACTAAACCAACATAGCCTGTACCTATCATGCATATTTTCATATTAATTTTTTATAAATATTTAGATATTGTAAGTCCTGAACTAATAAATCCATCAAGTGTCCCACAATCTATATATTTTCCTTTAAAAATATTTCCATAAAACTTTTCATTTTTTTTAACTAAAGTCTTTATTGCATCCGTAATGTGTATCTCACCACCTTCACCCTTGCTTTGATTTTTTAAAACAGAAAGTATTTTCATCGGTAAAATATATCTGCCAATTATGGCATAATTTGATGGCGCCTTACTTAATTTGGGCTTTTCAATAACATCGTTTATTAAAAATGAATTCTTTGATTTATTTTTGAAACCAAGAATTCCCCATCTTGATACTGTTTTTCTATCTACTTTTCTGGTTGCTATAACAGATCCTTTGGTTTTATTGTGTAAGGAAATCATCTCTTTAGAACAATTTTTTTTTACAATTAAATCATCTGCCAAGAGCATTAGAAAATGTGTTCCTTTTAAATATTTTTTGCATTGTAAAACTGCGTGTCCTGTACCCTCTGGTTTATTTTGGTATACAAATTTTATCATTTTTTGAAATTTTTTTAGTCGTTTAAATACTTTCTTTAAACGTTTATCTTTTTTTTTCTTTTTTAATATTTTTTTATAGAAATTATCGTTAAAAAAATATTTTTTTATACTTGGTCTATTTTTTGGTACAACAAAAATAAATTGTTTAATTCCAGCTTGTAAACATTCATCTAATATATACTCTAAATTTGGTTTACCATTGATTGGTAACAATTCTTTTGGAATTACACTTGACAGAGGCAATAATCTTGTACCTAATCCTGCTAATGGTATTATTGCTTGAGTA
This sequence comes from uncultured Pelagibacteraceae bacterium, assembly GCA_902567495.1. GTDB lineage: Bacteria > Pseudomonadota > Alphaproteobacteria > Pelagibacterales > Pelagibacteraceae > Anoxypelagibacter. The sequence continues at coordinate 35,245 of CACFMO010000001.1, read as the reverse complement.
ACCATAAAAACCTTTTACTAGCTAAATAAATATTTTACAAATGAAATTATTTACAAATAAAAAGCAGTTACAGAAAGAAATAAGGAAATTCAATAATATCAGTTTTGTACCAACAATGGGTGCCTTACATAAAGGTCATGAGAGTATAATAAGAAAATCAGTAAAAGGGCCAGGAAAAACACTTGTAAGTATTTTTGTAAATCCAAAACAGTTTAATAATAAAAGAGATCTAAATACTTATCCAAGAGATGATAAAAATGATATTAAAATATTGAAAAAGCTCAAAGTCCATTATTTATATAAACCGTCTTATGATGATATATACAAATTTAAAACGGAAAAAAAAATTCATTTAGATAGATTTTCAAAAGAATTATGCGGACAATATAGAAAAGGTCATTTTAGAGGTGTAATTGATGTTGTTAATAGATTTATTGAAATTATAAGACCTAAAACAATAATGTTGGGTAACAAAGATTTCCAACAACTTTATTTAATTAAAAAACACATTAAAAAAAATAAAATTAAAACAAAGGTTCTTCAATGTAAAACTATAAGAGATAAATATTTTATAGCTTATTCCTCAAGATTAAATAAATTAAATTATGTTGAAAAAATGAAACTTATAAGAGTAATAAAGTTTTTAAAAAAATATAAAGGAAATTTATTGTCAAAAAAACAAACGTTTAATTTTAATAAAATAAAAAAAAAGATTATTTCTATGGGTGTAAATAAAGTTGATTATATAAAGCTAATTGATTTAACAACCTTAAAAAGACCGAGAAAAAATAAATTTAATTTATTTTATGCATTTTATATTGGTAAAGTAAGATTAATTGATAATTTTTAATTTAAAAAGAAAAAAGATCCAATTCCGAGAAAAGATAAGAACCCAATTACATCTGTAATAGTTGTAACGAAAACACTTGAGGCTAGTGCTGGATCAATATTAAATTTTTTTAAAGAAACTGGAACTAAAATTCCAAATAAACCTGCTACTATCATATTCAAAATCATTGCAACTGCTATTAAAATTGAAAGATCTAATTCTTGAAACCAGAATTGAACAACTGCAGCTGAAATGATAGCAAAAATTATACCATTTAATATACCTATAACAAATTCCTTTGAAACAACCTTATAAAAATTTCCTGATGAAATTTCTTGTTTAGCGATTGCTCTTATGGTTACTGCCAATGTTTGCATTCCTGCATTCCCTCCCATTGAAGCAACTATTGGCATAAGAACTGCTAAGGCAACTACTTTCTCTATGTCTTCTTGGAAAAAACCTATAACAATTGATGCAATGATTGCAGTAAATAAATTTAGTAAAAGCCAACTAAATCTTCTCTTAGTTTTTTTAAATACTCCATCTGTAATTTCTTCATCGCCTACCCCTGCCAATCTTAGTACATCTTCCTCAGCTTCTTCTTGGACTACTGTAACAACATCATCAGCTGTAATCATACCAATCAGTTTATTATCTTTGTTAACTACTCCTGCTGATACTAAATTATAGTTTTCAAAAGTTAGACCAACCTCTTCTTTATCCATGTTCACTGAAATTAAAACAGGTATCTCTCTCATAATAGAATTCATTTTTGAATTTCTTGGTGTTCTCAATACTCTAGATGATGGCACTGTTCCAATAGGCTTAAAATCTTTATCAACTATGAATATTTCTAAAAATTCTTCTGGTAATTCTTTATTCTCTCTCAGATAATCTATTGTTTGACCAACAGTCCAATCACTTGGTACAGCAGTAAATTCTCTCTGCATTATTCTTGCAGCTGAGTCTTCGGGATAACTTAAACCTTCTTCTAAAAGAAATCTATCTTGCGGCGTTAATCTATCTAATACTTTTTGTTTCTTTTCCTCTTCAATTTTTTCTAGGATTTGTAGAGCATTATCAGACTCAAGTTTTCGTAATATTTTAGCTACTGAGTCAGGAGTTAAAAGAATTAGAACCTCAGATTGTAGAGATTCGTTCAATTCAATAAATATTTCAGGTTCAATATTAAATGCCTCAATTTCAATTAACTTATTTCTAGACTCTGTGTCTAAATTTTCGATTAGATCAGCTACATCAGCCGCATGCAGATCATCAAGTGTTTGATTGATAAACTGAATATCTTTTTGTTTAATTTTTTGAGTAAATAAATTAATAAAATCTTTATTAAAATCTAGATTTACCTTCTGCTTACCTATTGATTTTACCAAACTCATAAATCACCTGATTATTTAAATTTTTGAGACTTTTAGTTTATCTGGTGGTAAAATTCAAATTAAAATGAACATAGAATTTAAAATAAGCAAAAAACCTGTTGTTTATGCTAAGGCTATTAGATTTCTCGAAAAAAGAGTAGAAAAAGTCAAAAATGGAGGAAAAGAATTTATTTGGATTTTAGAGCATCCAACAACTTTTACAGGTGGAGTAAGATTTAGTAAAAACGAAATAATCGATAAATCAATTTCAGTTAAAAAAACTAATCGAGGAGGTAAAATTACATTACATAACCCTGGTCAGAAAATTGTATATTTTGTAATAAATTTAAATAAAAGAAAAAAAAGTATTAGAAATTTAGTAAGGCAGATAGAAAATATTATAATTAGTTTTTTAAAGTTTTACGGAATAAAATCTAATGCAGATAGAAATAATATTGGTATATGGGTAAATAATAAAAAGATTGCAGCAATTGGTATAAGAGTGTCCAGGTGGGTCGCTTACCATGGTTTTTCAATAAATGTGAATAATAATCTTGAGGATTATAAAAAGATTATTCCATGTGGATTAGACAATAATAAAATCACATCAATTAAAAATGAGGGAAATAAATACAAGAATATTAATGTAAATTTGAAAAAAGTTATTGGTAAATATTTACCTAAGATTTAATATTTTTTTTGACAAAGTTTTCAAGTTGTAAACCATAATCAGCTTTAAAATTATATTTAATTTTATTAATCATAAATTTAATTTTATATGCATGAAGTAATAAGTTTTTACCATTTTTTTCATTTTTGAAGGAATATTTTTCATCACCAACAACTGGATGGCCAATATTAAATAATTGTTTTCTTAATTGATGTTTTCTTCCCGTGATTGGTTTTAATTCAACAAATGAAAATTTATTGTTTGATTTTAAAACTTTGATATAAGAAATTGCCTTTTGAATAATTTTTCGATTTTTTTCGTATAAAACCAAATCATCTTTCATAATTTGTAAATTTCTGTTTACATTACCATGTGTAACAGCAATATAAATTTTATGTATTTTTCTTATCCTAAAAAGTGAAGTAAATAATTGAGCATATTCTCTATTCTTCGCAATTATCATTACACCAGAGGTTTCTTTATCTAATCTGTGAACTATATATGGCTTTGAGTCGTAAAAATATTCTGTATTTTTAAGGATATCTATAATATTTTTAAATGATTTGGTGCCTGACTGCACAGGTATACCTGCAGGTTTATTTATTACTACAAAATTGTCATTGTTCTCTATTATAAAACTTCCATAAGTTTTTTTTTCTTTTTCTGAAGGTTTGTATTTTTTAATCTCAGTTTTATTTTTATGTTTTATTTTATCAAAATTAAATACTTCAATTAAATCATTAAATTGAACTCTATATTTAGTTTTAGTTTTTTTTTTGTTAACTTTGATTTTATTTTTTCTGATTAACTTTTCTAAAAAAGATTGTGGTAGATCTGAAACATTATGTTTGAACCAACGATCAAGTCTAGCATTATGATAGTCTCTTTTGACTACAAATTTACTTATCATTTAGTGATTTTTTACTTTGCAGCAGCTTTTTTTACTGGCTCTTTTTCTTTTTTAGTAGGATCAATTTTTTTTGGTTTATCTACTTTTTTTGCGTTAATATCTCTATCTACAAGCTCAATAACTGCCATAGGTGCATCATCACCTGTTCTGAATCCTGCTTTTAAAACTCTAGAGTAACCACCTTTCCTATTAGCATATCTTTTTGACAGTGTTTCAAAAACTTTTTTTACGGAATTTTTATCTTGTAATTTTGAAAATAAATTTTTTTGGTTACTAAGATCTGTTGTTTTTCCAATTGTTATAACTTTATCAATTTTAGGTTTAAGCTCCTTTGCTTTAGGAAGTGTCGTAATTATCTGTTCATATTTTATCAAAGAATTTAACATATTTTTAAAAAGAGCCTTTCTATGCTCTGATGTCCTGTTAAGTTTTCTGTATCCTATTTTGTGTCTCATTTAATATGTGCTCTCTTCCAATTTTTTCGATAATTCTACAATATTATCTGGTGGCCAATTAGGTATTTCCATGCCCAGGTATAACGACATAGAACTTAGCACTTCTTTAATTTCATTTAGTGATTTTCTTCCAAAGTTAGGAGTTCTCAACATTTCTGACTCAGATTTTTGTACAAGATCTCCAATATAAATGATGTTGTCGTTCTTTAAACAATTCATTGATCGTACAGAAAGTTCTAACTCCTCTACTCTTTTAAGTAAATTCTTATTAAATTCAGGTTCAGTTGATTTAGTTTGCGTAGGAATTTCTTTTGGATCTTCAAAATTTACAAACATTGAAAGCTGATCTTGAAATATTCTAGCAGCAAATGCTACGGCATCTTCTGCTGGAATTGTTCCATTTGTTTCAACTTGCATTGTCAATTTATCATAGTCTAAAGCATCACCTTCTCTTGTAGTGTCAATTGAATAAGAAACTTTTTTTACAGGACTGAATAATGAGTCAATCGCAATCAAACCAAGAGGTGTGTCTTCTGTTTTATTTTTTTGAGCTAAAACATAACCTCTTCCGTTATTAACAACTAATTCCATATGAAACTTGGTTTTTTCATCAAGATTGCAAATTGTCTGATCCAGGTTTAAAATTTCAACACCATTTACTGGTGTTATATCTTTTGCTTTAACTTCTTTGGGTCCAGTTGCATCTAAAATTAATTTTTTTGATCCTGAAGCATTTAATTTTACTGCTAAATTCTTTACATTTAGCACGATGTCTGTAACATCCTCTCTAACACCTTTTATTGATGAAAATTCATGCAGCACTCCATCAATTTGAATCGCGGTCACTGCTGCACCTTGGATAGATGATAAAAGAATTCTTCTAAGCGCATTTCCTATTGTTTGACCAAAACCTTTTTCTAAAGGTTCTGCGATTACTTTCGCCATTGATTTATCATCGTTGCTAGTTATCGCAAGTTTAGAAGGCTTAATTAATGTTTTCCAATTTTTGTCTATTATATTAATATTCTCCATTATACTCTCCTTTTTTTTGGTGGTCGTGCTCCGTTATGAGGCATAGGTGTTGTGTCTTTAATTGAGATAATTTTAAAACCTCTTGATTGTAAAGCTCTTAAAGCAGTCTCTCTGCCTGAGCCAGGACCTTTTACCTGAACTGATAAGGTTCTTAAACCTTGTTCATAAGCTTTACCTCCAGCGTCGTCAGCAGCAACTTGCGCAGCATATGGTGTTGATTTTCTTGATCCCTTGAAACCTTTTGTTCCCGCAGAAGACCAAGCAACAACATTTCCTTGTTCATCGGCAATAGATATTATCGTGTTATTAAATGTGGAATTTACAAATGCTATCCCTGAAGAAATATTTTTTTTGTTTTTAGACTTTTTCTTTACTACTTTTTTTACTGCTTTTTCTTCAGTATTTTTTTTTTCTGTATCTAAATTATTTTTATTTTTGATATTCATTTTTATTTTTTCATAGGAGTTAATTTCTTACCTGCAATTGCAATAGCTTTGCCTTTTCTTGTTCTGGCATTTGAATGAGTTCTTTGCCCTCTAACGGGTAATTTTTTTTTATGTCTAGAACCTCTGTAGCAGGCTAAATCGACTAATCTTTTTATGTTCATTGATTTCTCTCTTCTAAGATCACCTTCGACCTTATAATTAGCATCAATGTATTCTCGAATTTTCAAAACTTCTTCTTCTGAAAGTTTATTAACTCTTTTGTTCAAAGGAATATTGAGTTTTTGACAGATAATCTTAGAATTATTATCGCCTATGCCGTGGATATAAGTTAATGCTGTATGAACAACTTTGTTAATAGGTATATTAATGCCTGCTATTCGAGCCATATTTTGTGATGTTTAAGTTCTTGCGTATTTATATTGAGTAATCATTTAAAGTCAACCCTTGATAGTGTCAATTAAGTCGCTAATTTCAGTATTTATTTCTGATATTCCAGCCTCACCATTTACAAATTTCAGTAAATTAGATTGCTTGTAATAACCTATAACTGGTTCAGCGGATTTTTCGTAAGTTTTATATCTTTTAATTGCTATTTCCTCATTGTCATCAGCTCTATTTTCTTTAATTTGTCTTTCTAAAATTCGTTTTTTAACTGTTTCCAAACTTACAGATAATTTTAAAACTACATCTATTTTTTGATTATGTTTTTTTAATAAAATTTCTAAATTCTTTGCTTGAGAAAGTGTTCTGGGATATCCGTCAAAAATAATGTTGTTTTTATAATCATCATTTGAAATAAATTTTTCAATTAAATTACTCACAATTTCATCTGAGACTAATTCACCAGAATTTATTATTGATGAAATTTGTGAACCTAATTCTGTTTTATTTTTTATTTCTTCACGTAAAAGCTCACCTGTTGATAATTGATAAAGATTGTATTTATTTACAATAAATTTTGCTTGAGTTCCCTTGCCTGCACCAGGTGGCCCAAAAATTATTATGTTCATAATTATTTATTAAATTTTGCCTTTTTTATCAAATGTTCATACTGGGAGCTCATAAGACGTGTTTGAACCTGAGTTACTGTGTCCATAGCAACTACTACTACGATTAATACAGATGTTCCCCCCAAATAAAATGGTATCGGATATTTGGCAATTAAAAATTCAGGCATTAAACAAACTAAAGTTAAATAACATGCCCCAATTGTTGTAAGTTTAGTTAAAATACTTTCAATATACTCTGCAGTTCTATCACCCGGTCTTATACCTGGAATATATCCTCCATATTTTCTTAAATTTTCTGATGTCTCCCTTGGATTAAAAACAATTGAAGTATAAAAAAAAGCGAAAAAGATAATTCCAAATGCATATAACAACATGTATAAAGGTTTGCCTTGAGAAAATAATGATGAAAAATTTATAAAAAATTCAGAATCAGAAACACCAAAATTTGAAAAAGTAATTGGCAGTAATAACAATGCTGATGCAAAAATTGCTGGAATTACCCCTGCTGTATTTATTTTTAATGGTAAATATGAAGACTCTCCACCGTAAATTTTATTTCCCATTTGTCTTTTAGGATAATTGACAAGAATTTTACGCATCGCTCTTTCCATAAAGACAATAAACATTACTGTTGCAATTAATAATATGAAGATTGATATAATCATTACTGGTGATAGAGCTCCAGTTCTTCCTAATTCAAAAGTTGAAGCAAGCGCTCTAGGTATTTCAGCAACTATACCTGCAAAAATTATTAGTGAAATACCATTTCCAATACCACGTGAGGTAATCTGTTCACCTAACCACATTAGAAATGTTGTCCCTGCAACTAAAGAAATCGTGGTCATTACTTTAAAATAAGCTCCTGGATCTAAAACTAGATCTCCTGCATTTTCCAACCCAACTGAAACACCATAACCCTGCAATGTTGCAATCAAAACTGTACCGTAACGTGTTATTTGTGTAATTTTTTTTCTTCCAATTTCACCTTGTTCCTTTAAATTTTTGAAATAGTCCGAAACACCTGTGAGTAATTGAACTATGATAGAAGATGAAATATACGGCATTATTCCTAATGCAAAAATTGCCATCCTTTGAACCGCTCCACCAGAAAAAACATTAAACATTCCTAATAAACCTTTTTGGCTTGATGACATTATTTGAGATAATGAACTGGGATCTATACCAGCTATTGGAACGTAAGTACCTAATCTATAAATACAAAGAATAAAAATAGTAAAAAATATTCTATTCCTTAAATCAGATGAGTTGGTTGATAAATTTGAGTCTTCAGCCATTTATTTGTTGTTTGAGGTATTTAAAATATTAACTAATCCACCTGCTTTTTCGATTTTATCTTTAGCTGATTTAGAAATGAAGTCGGTTTTAATTGTTAATTTTTCTTTTAATTCGCCAGTTCCTAAAACTTTAAGTTTATCAAACTTATTTTTAATAATATTTTTATCTTTCAGATATTTGATATTAATTTCTTCTTTACTGTTAATTTTTTTATTTTTTAAAAAATTCTCTATATCTTTAAGGTTAAGAATAGCTACAAATTTTCTTTTATTCAGTTTACTTAAACTTTTAAACCCCCGTTTTGGGAGTCTTCTGTACAATGGCATTTGGCCACCTTCAAAACTTTTTATTGCCACACCAGATCTAGACTTTTGACCCTTAACACCTCTGCCAGATGTTTTGCCCTTTCCAGATCCAATTCCTCTTCCAACTCTAATTTTTTTAGTTTTAATTTTAACAAGACTATTTAATTTCATTTTAGTTTTCCCTTTTTTTAATGATCTCAGCTATTTTTTTATTTCTCATTGCAGAAATAGTTTTTGGAGAACTCTGGCTTTTTAAACCTTGGACGACTGCCTTTAGAACATTGTGTGGATTTGGAGAGCCTAAAGATTTGGTCACAATATCTTGGATACCTAGAACTTCACATACAGCTCTTGTAGCACCACCTGCTATAATTCCGGTACCAGTTGGAGCTGCTCTCATTAATATTTTTCCTGAACCACTTTTTGCAAAAACGTCGTGATGTAATGTTCTACCATCCTTTAAAGGTATTTTTACCATATTTCTTTTTGCGACTTCAGTAGCTTTTTTAATTGCGTCAGGTACCTGTTTAGATTTTCCCGATCCAATACCTATCGAGCCTTTTTGATTACCGGCTACTACTAAAGCTGCAAAGCCAAATCTTCTACCACCTTTTACTACTTTGGTGATTCTGTTGATGGCTACTAATTTTTCTACAAATTCACTTTTTTCTTTCATTAAAAATTTAACCCATTCTTTCTTAAAGACTCTGCTAAAGCCTTTATTCTTCCATGATATTTGTACGCGCCTCTGTCAAAAAATACTTTGCTAATTTTTTTTTCTGAGGCTCTTTTAGCTAGAATTTCACCTAACAGAATTGATAAATCAGTCTTATTTTTTTTGTCTTTTTTAAGATCTTTTTCCATCGATGATGCAGAAACTATAGTTTTGTTTATTTTATCGTCTATAATTTGTGCAGAAATATTTTTTAACGACTTAAAAACTGCAATTCTATATCTATCAATATTTACCTTCTTTAATTTATTACGATTTCGTATTAAACGTTTATTTTTAGAGCTAATTTTTTTCATGTTATTTTTTCTTACCTTCTTTCCTTATAACAAATTGATCTTTTTCTTTTATCCCTTTTGCTTTGTAAGGTTCCACTGGTTTCAAAGATTTGATATCTGCAGATACTTTTGAAACTAATTCTTTATCTGATCCACTTATATTTAATTTAGTTTGTTTTTCAATTTTTACATTTATACCTTTTGGTATCGTATAAGTTACTTCGTGGCTAAAACCCAATTGAAATACTAGTATATCACCTTTCGCACTTGCTCTAAAACCAACACCACTTAACTCTAAATTTTTTTCATGACCTTTTGTAACGCCTAGAACAGCATTGTTTATTAAGCTTCTATATGTGCCCCACATTAAAGAACTTTTCTTATCTTTGTTTTTGGGTGATATTTCAAATTCATTTTTTTCGTTAATTTTTGAGGAAAACATCTTCTCATTAAAAACTAATTTTTGAGTTCCTTTAGGTCCAGAAACTAAAAGTGAACCACTATCAACTTTTACAGTAGAGTCCTTTGGTAATAAAATAGGTTTTTTTCCAAGTTTTGACATTTTAAAATATCCTACAAATAATTTCACCACCAAGATTATTTTTTGTCGCTTCTGCATCCGACATCACGCCTTTACTAGTTGATAAAATAGCAAGACCTAATCCATTAAGAACTTTAGGTATGCTTGTTGCTCTTGAATAAACTCTTCTACCCGGTTTGGAAACACGTTTAATCTCTTTTATAACCGGTTGACCATCGTAGTACTTAAGTTTAACAAATATGTTTTTTATTTTCTTATCGTTTGTGGTTATCTCGTAATTAATTATATAACCTTCTTTTTTTAATACCTCTAAAATTTTAGATCTAAAGTTTGAAAAAGGTATTTCGATTTTATTCAACGACCTCATCTGGCCGTTTCTTATTCTTGTTAACATATCTCCTATTGGATCACCTAAGCTCATGTTCCTCCTTTACCAACTTGATTTAGTCATTCCAGGTATTTTTCCTGATGACGCCATTTGTCTTAATGCAATTCTTGAAATTTTTAATTTTCTGTAAACACCATGGGGTCTTCCAGTAATTTCACATCTGTTTCTTACCCTTGTTTTAGCTGAATTCTTTGGTAGTTTAGAAAGTTTTAATTGCGCAGCAAATCTCTCGTTTAGAGGCAACTTTCTGTTATTAATTATTGCTTTAAGTTTTTTTCTTCTATTATGAAACTTTTTTGCCATTTTTATTCTTTTTAAATTTCTTTGAATTGCACTAGTCTTTGCCATTTTATCCTTTCTCTGTTTTATCCTCTTTGATTTCATTAACAATTTTTTTTATTTTTTTCTTTCGTTTTTCAATATCTTTTATTATTGGAAAATTAAATTCTTTTAATAGGGATACGGTATTTTCCTTTGAATTACTGTTGGTAACAATTGTTATATCCATACCTCTTATTGTTTCAACTTTATCAAAATTTATTTCTGGAAAAATTATGTGTTCCTTTACACCAAAAGTGAAATTTCCAAATTTATCACAAGCTGAGTCCTTCAGTCCTTTAAAATCTTTAATTCTTGGCAATGCAATATTTACTAATCTATCAAGAAATTCGTACATTCTATCGTTTCTTAAAGTTACCTTCAGACCAGCATTAGATCCTTTTCTAGATTTGAAATTTGATATTGATTTTTTGAATTTTGTAATCACTGGGTATTGTCCAGTTATTGATGACATATCTTTTATACAAACTTCCATTTTCTTTTTATCTAAACCATCTTGACCTAAACCCATATTTAAAACAATTTTTTTTATTTTTGGAACCGCATTAATATTTTTATAATTGAGCTTTGTCATTAAACTTTGAATAATCTCTTTTCTGTATCTATCTTTTAGTCTCGGTGTCATTATTTTTTCCCTTTTTTATTTTCTTCAAAATTTTTTAAATTTGATAGATGTATAAAGCCCTCTTTACTAATTATGCCGCCTTTGTTTTCTTTTGTAGCCTTTTTGTGTTTTTTCTGCATATTTGCACCTTTGACCTTAGCCAAATTTTTAAATCTATTAATTTCTATAATCTCTCCAGTTTTACCTTTGTCTTTACCAACGCAAACTTTTACCTTCGATCCTTTTTTAAAAAGACTCTTCATAGTACCTCCGGAGCTAAAGAAATAATTTTTGTTTGACCTCGTGACCTTAATTCCCTCGTAACTGGTCCAAAAATTCGTGTTCCAATTGGTTCACCCTTTTCATCCGTAAGCACTACTGAGTTACTATCAAATTGAACTTTGGAACCATCTTTTCTAAAAATTTCTTTTTTAGTTCTAACCACAACTGCTTTGTGTACAGATCCCTTTTTTACCTTGCCATTAGGGAGTGCGTCTTTCACGCTAACAACAATAAGATCACCGACACCAGCATATCTTCTTTTTGACCCTCCTAAAACCTTTATACATTCTACCCTTTTTGCTCCTGTGTTATCTGCAACCAGTAATTCAGTTTGAATTTGTATCATTTCTCTAAAACCTCCCAGGTTTTGAGTTTAGAAATTGGCTTAGACTCTATAATTCTAACCATATCTCCAATTTTATGTTTATTTTTTTCATCATGTACATGATATTTTTTTGATCGAGAGATAACCTTTCCATAAAACGGATGTCTAAATTTTCTTTGTACTTTGACCACAATTGTTTTGTCATTTTTATTGCTAACCACTTCACCTTGTAAAATTCTTTTAGTCATTTTTTTCCTGTAAGTTATTAAAAAGTCTAGCAATACTTTTTTTTATTCTAGAAAATTCAGCAACATTTTGTACCTGTCCATTTACTTTTTTAAACCTCATATTAAATAGGTCTTTTTTTAACTTTTGTATCTCTCTCAACGATTGATCCTTTGTTAATTTTTTTTGATCTTTTTTTTTCATAATTATCTTTTTACAAATTTTGTTTTAATAGGAAGTTTGGCTGATGCTTTATATAAAGCCTCCCTAGCAACTTGCTCTGAGACCCCATCAACTTCAAATAATATTCTTCCAGGTTTAACTCTACATGCCCAATATTCGGGTGATCCTTTACCTTTCCCCATACGTACTTCAGTTGGTTTTTTTGAAACAGGTATATTTGGAAATATCCTTGACCATACCTTGCCAGTTCTTTTCATATGTCTTGTTAATGCAACCCTTGCTGCTTCAATTTGTTTACCAATTATCCTTTCAGGCTGAATAGCTTTTAACCCAAATTCACCATAATTAAGTGAGCTCGCTCTTGTAGCGTTTCCATGAATTCTTCCTTTATGTGCTTTTCTAAATTTACTTCTTACTGGTTGAAGCATTTTTAGTCCTTTCCATTTTTTGTTTATTGACGTCTTTTAAAAATATTTCGCCTTTATAAATCCAAACTTTAACACCAATAATACCATAGGTTGTTAATGCTTCGGACTCAGCATAATCTAAATTAGCTCTTAGTGTATGTAATGGTATACTTCCTTCTCTCAACCATTCACTTCTTGCGATTTCATTTCCAGCTAATCTTCCGCTTAGTGTTACTTTAATTCCTTTGGCACCAAGTCTCATTGCTGATTGCATTGCTCTTTTCATTGCTCTTCTGTAGGCTATTCTTTTTACTAATTGTTGAGAAATATTTTCTGCAACAAGATATGCATTTAATTCTGGTTTTTTTATCTCTTTAATATTAACAGAAACTTCGCTATCAGTAATTTTTGAAATTTTACCTTTTATTTTCTCGATATCAGATCCTTTTTTTCCAATCACAAAACCCGGTCTAGATGTATGTATGAAAACAGAACATTTTTTACCTGACCTCTCGATTATTATTTCTGATACTCCCGAGTTTTGGATATTCTTTTTAATATATTCACGAATTTTATAGTCTTCGATTAAATATTTACCATAATCACCTTTTCGAGCAAACCAAACAGAGTCCCAACCTCTATTTATACCTAATCTAAAACCTATTGGATTTACTTTTTGACCCATTATTTTTTATCTCCCTGTTTTTTTTCCATTTTCTTCTCCTCTAAAATTATTGTCACTCTACTATAAGGTTTTTTTATTGGAGCAGCTCTTCCTTTGGCTCTTGGTCTAAATCTTTTCATAACAATAGATTTGCCGACGTAGGCCTCTTTCACATAAAGGTTATCAATATCATATTGATAATTGTTTTCTGCATTTGCAACAGCTGATTTGACCGTTTTTTTTATATCTTTTGCGACTTTTTTTCTTGTAAATTCTAAATCTCTGATTGCAACATCAGCCTTCTTTCCTTTAATGAAATTTAAGACTAAATTTGCTTTTCTAGCCCCGCTTCTAACGTTCTTATTTATTGCTTTAATTACGTTATTTTTTTCTGTCATTTACTATCCTTTTTTGGTGCTGCCGGTTTAGCAGGAGCAGCGGGTGCAGCTGGTGCAGCTTTTGGTGAAGCTCCTGGTGCAGGCGCAGCTTTAGGTGCGGATCCCTCTGCGGCAGCCTTCTTATCTGCGGGTGTGTGTCCGGAAAATTTTCTTGTTGGTGAAAACTCACCTAATTTATGTCCAACCATTTCTTCTGATACTGTTATAGGTATGAAACTCTTTCCATTGTGAATTAAAAAACTATGCCCTACAAATTCTGGTATAATTGTAGAGTTTCTTGACCATGTTTTTATTGGTGCTTTTTTTGACTGATCTTTAAGTTTATCAATTTTTTTTAATAAACTTGGATGTACAAATGGACCTTTCCACACACCTCTGGTCATTTAATTATCACTCCTTTTTTTTCTTCTAGTGATTATAAATTTATCACTCCTTTGTGGTCTTCTAGTTTTAAGCCCTTTTGCTGATTGTCCCCAAGGTGAAACTGGATTTCTACCACCAGCTGTTTTACCTTCGCCACCTCCATGGGGGTGGTCAACTGGATTCATTGCTACTCCTCTAGTTTGTGGTCTTTTACCCTTCCACCTATTTCTTCCAGCTTTACCAATTTTTATATTTTTCTGATCTGGATTTGATACTACCCCAATTGTAGCCTTACAATCTTTTCTTACCTTTCTAGTTTCGCCTGATGAAAGTTTAATGATAGCATATTCATCATCAATACCTGAAAGAGTTACATGAGCTCCTGCTGATCTAGCAAGTTTGCCACCGGCTCCTAAATTTAATTCTACATTATGAACTTGAGTGCCAGGAGGTATGTCACCTAATGGCATGCAATTACCCACTTTAATTTCTTTATTGGTTCCTGATATAATTTTATCTCCAATCTTTATATTTTGAGGACAGATAATATATGTTTTGGTTTTATCCTCGTAAGTAATCAAAGCTATGTAAGAAGATCGATTAGGATCATATTCTATTCTGTCAACAGTTCCCGTCATATCAATTTTATTTCTATGAAAATCAATTATTCTATATCTCTTTTTATGACCTGCACCTCTTGCTCTAGAAGTTATCCTTCCAAGATTGTTTCTTCCGCCTGAAGAATGTTTTCCTCTTGTTAAAGGCTTATAAGGCGAACCTTTCCAAATATTTTTTCTATCAACTAAAACAGTTGTCCTTGTAGATTTAGTATAGGGTTTATAAGACTTTAATCCCATAATTTTAAGCTCCTGAGGCCAGGTCTATACTTTGACCTTTTTTTAAAGTTATCATTGCTTTTTTATATCCTTTTTTAAATCCAATTCTGCCTCTTATAACTTTAGTTTTAGATTTTTTAGTAATTGTATTTATTTTAATCACGTTTACTTTAAATATTTTCTCAATATTTTTTTTAATTGATTTTTTTGATGCATCGTTTCTTACTTTAAATATAACCTTATTTTGCTCAGAAAGACTTGTTGCCTTTTCAGTTATTATTGGTTGTATAACAGAGTCTAAATAATTAATTTTTTTCATTTGTTAGCCTGTCTTGAATATTTTTAATTGAACTTGTGGTAAATAAAACATTTTTATATTTAACTAGATCATAAACGTTTGTTCCTAACTCACTTACTAACTTAACATTCGGTAAATTTCTTACAGATTTTAAAATATTTTTTTCAGTAATTTTATCAGAAACAATAAGTACATTGTCAATTTTATTTTTATTTAAAAATGTATAAAATATTTTTGTTTTTTTAATCTCTTTTTTTACATCATCAAATACAAAAAGTTCATTATTATTTTTTTTCTTTGATATTGTTTGTGCTAAAGCTATCTTCCTAATTTTTTTGTTTATTTTTTTAGTCTTATAATTGTCACCCTTTGGTCCATGGGCTACTCCACCACCAACAAATAAAGGTGCTTTTCTTGAAGCGTGTCTAGCGCCACCAGTACCTTTTTGTGCATAAATCTTCTTTGTGGAGCCCGCAATCTCATTTCTTTGTTTGGTTTTTGCAACTCGCTTTTTTGAATGATTAAGTTGCCAGTCAATCACATATTTTAAAAGTCTATTATTTACTTTTAGACCCGTGAGTTTATCAGACACATTAATGTCTTTGCTTTTGTTGCCGTCAATATTTAAAACTTTTAAATTCATAAATTATTTCTTTTTTGGTTCAGTTTTTTTTATTTGATTATCAGGTTTCTTTGGTGCGTCTTCTTTTTTAGTCTCTTTTTTACCAGCAGGTTTTGCTACTTTGGTATCTTGTGCAAATTTTTCCAAACTAGTTTTTCTATTAAAAGTTTTTTTTGATTTTCTTAAAAAAACTGTAGTATTTTTCGAACCAGGTATTGATCCTTTAATATAAATAAGACCATTTTCAACATCAGATTTAATTACTTCAAGATTTAATATAGTTCTAAATTTGGATCCCATGTGACCAGCCATTTTCTTTCCTTTAAAAACTTTTCCAGGGTCCTGATTTTGACCAGTTGATCCGTGTGATCTGTGAGAAACAGAAACACCGTGACTGGCTCTTAAACCTCCAAAATTATATTTTTTCATTACACCAGCAAATCCTTTTCCTATTGTTTGCGATCTAACGTCAATAAACCTAACATCCTTTAAAATTTCCAAGCCAATTTCACTTCCTGTTTTGTATTCATCTGTTTTTTCAACCCTGTATTCTTTAATAATTTTTTTAGGTTCTGTATTTTTTTTCGCGAAAAAACCTTTCATTTGGTTAGTAAGCTTTGAATTTTTCTTTTTAATAAAGCCTAATTTTATTGCTGAATAACCGTTCTTTTCCTTTGTATAAACGTCAATGATTCTTCCTTTTTCAACCTTTACTACTGTTACAGGTACAGAAATACCTGAGTTAAAAAACTCTCGTGTCATTCCCATTTTTTTTCCTACCAAACCTAAAGTCATTTTTAAATTTTAATTTCTATATCTACTCCCGATGCCAAATCTAATTTCATTAGAGCTTCGACTGTCTGTGGTGTCGGTTCAACGATGTCTATCAACCTTTTATGAGTTCTTGTTTCAAATTGTTCTCTACTTTTTTTATCAATGTGTGGTGATCTCAAAACTGTAAATCTTTCAATTTTAGTTGGCAAAGGTATTGGTCCTTTTACTTGCGCCCCAGTTCTTTTTGCTGTGTTAACTATTTCTTCTGTCGATAAATCAAGGATTTTATTATCGTAAGCTCTAAGATGTATTCTAATATTTTGATTTTCCATTTTAAGCCATTTTTTTTGTTACTTCGTCTTGTACATTTTGAGGAACTTTAGCGTAATGATCAAAAAACATTGAGTATTGTGCTCTACCTTGAGACATTGATCTCAAATTATTTATGTACCCAAACATGTTTGCTAAAGGAACCATTGCGCTTATTACTGTTGCATTTCCTCTTGTTTCTGTAGTTGATACTTGTCCTCTTCTACTGTTTAAGTCACCAATAACATCACCCATATAATCTTCGGGTGTAATTACTTCTACTCGCATCATAGGTTCTAATAGTTTTAATGTTGCTTTAGTACAAGCTTCTTTGAAACAATACCTGGATGCTATCTCAAATGCTAAAACACTAGAGTCAACATCGTGGTGCAAACCATCTACAATTGTTACTTTATAATCTATTAAAGGGAACCCTGCTAATATTCCGTTATCAGCTACACTTTCAATTCCTTTTTCGACCCCTGGTATAAATTCTTTTGGTATTGCTCCACCTTTAATTTTATTTTCGACTTCTCTTCCCTTTCCTGGTTCTAAAGGCTCAACATTGAGTTCAACTTTTGCAAATTGACCAGCGCCTCCACTTTGTTTTTTGTGAATATAGACACTAGATACTGGTTTAAGAATAGTTTCCCTGTAAGCAACCTGTGGAGCACCAATATTTGCTTCTACTTTAAATTCTCTTTTCATTCTATCTACAATAATATCTAAATGTAGCTCTCCCATACCTTTAATGATTGTTTGACCAGACTCCTCGTCAGAAGAAACTCTAAATGATGGGTCTTCTTTAGCTAACCTTCCAAGGGCCTCACCCATTTTCTCTTGGTCACCCTTAGTTTTAGGTTCAACTGCAATCTCTATAACTGGATCAGGAAACTCCATTGGCTCTAAAACTACTGGGTTATCCTCGTCTGATAACGTATGTCCCGTTATAGTATATTTTAAGCCTGCCAGAGCCACAATATCACCTGCATTAGCCTCTTTTACATCTTCTCTGCTGTTAGCATGCATTAATAACATTCTACCAACTCTTTCTTCTTTATCTCTTGAAGTGTTATAAATTCCTGTTCCAGATTTTAAAGTCCCTGAATAAATTCTTATAAATGTTAGAGATCCAACAAAAGGGTCGTTTGCTACTTTAAAAGCTAAAGCAGAAAAAGGCTCTTTGTCATCAAATTTTCTTTCAATTTCATCTTTAGAGTTTGGTTTAGTGCCTTTGATTGAGTTAATATCCTTGGGACTAGGAAGAAAATCAATTACAGCGTCAAGCAACGGTTGAACACCTTTGTTTTTAAAGGCTGAACCAGTAATTACTGGTACAAAATCAAATTTTAGGCATCCTTTTCTAACGCAAGCTATTATATCTTTTTCAGAAATTTCTTTACCATTTAAATAATCATCCATTAATTTTTCATCTTGTTCTACGGCTGTCTCTATTAGGTCTTTTCTATATTTGTCTGCTTGTTCTTTTAAATCTGCAGGTATATCTACATATTCAAATTCAGCTCCAAGTTTTTCGTCTTTCCAAATTACGGCTTTCATTTTAATTAAATCAACTACACCTTTTAATGAAGACTCAATTCCAACAGGAATTTGCATAACAAGAGGTTTAGCACCGAGTCTGTCTTTGATCATTTGAACACAATTGAAAAAGTCTGCTCCAGTTCTATCTAACTTATTTACAAAACAGATTCTTGGTACTTTATACTTATCAGCTTGACGCCAGACTGTTTCGGATTGAGGTTCAACACCAGCAACACCATCAAATACCGCAACTGCTCCGTCCAAAACTTTTAGAGATCTTTCAACTTCTATCGTGAAATCTACATGGCCAGGGGTATCGATAATGTTAATTCTGTGTTCTCTCCAAAAACAAGTTGTTGCTGCAGAAGTAATTGTTATACCTCTTTCTTGCTCCTGCTCCATCCAATCCATAGTAGCAGCACCATCGTGAACCTCACCAATTTTGTGGCTTTTTCCAGTATAATATAAAATTCTTTCTGTCGTAGTAGTTTTACCAGCATCTATGTGAGCCATAATTCCAATGTTACGATATTTTTCTAAAGTGTGTGATCGAGGCATAATATTACCATCTGAAATGTGCGAAAGCCTTGTTTGACTCCGCCATTTTGTGTGTATCTTCCTTTTTCTTAATTGCAGATCCTTTTTTTTGATAAGCGTCTAGTAATTCGAATGATAATTTTTCTGCCATTGTTTTGTTTTTTCTTTTTCTGGATGCATCTAAGATCCATCTAAGTGCCAATGCCTGAGATCTATTTGATTTTACTTCTACTGGCACTTGATAAGTTGCTCCACCAACTCTTCTAGATCTTACTTCAATATTTGGTCTAACATTACTAATTGCGGTGTTAAAAACTTTTAAAGGATCTTCTTTTTTGTTTTCTTTAATTTTGTCTAAAGCTGTATATAAAATTCTTTCGGCTGTTGATCTTTTACCGTCATACATAATTGAGTTTATAAATTTTGAAATTACTTTTGAACCGTATTTTGGATCTGAGTAAATCTTTCTAATTGGAGCTTTTCGTTTTCTAGACATAATTTTTTATTATTTTGGTTTTTTTGCTCCATATAAAGAACGTCTTTTTTTACGAGCTGTCACGCCTTGTGCATCAAGATTTCCTCTTAAAATATGATACCTTACGCCAGGTAAATCTTTGACCCTTCCACCCCTAATAAGAACTACTGAGTGTTCTTGTAAATTGTGTCCTTCTCCAGGTATATACGCTGTTACTTCATATCCATTTGATAATCTTACTCTTGCAACCTTTCTCAAAGCTGAATTTGGTTTTTTTGGTGTTGTTGTATAAACCTTAATACAAACAGCTCTTTTCAGAGGTTGTTTTTCTAAAGCTGGAACTTTATTTCTAGCTAAAGGCTTAACTCTGGGTTTTCTCATCAACTGGTTAATAGTCGGCATAATTTTTAAAAGTTTTAGATAGATAAAAGTAAAGATAGGTTTAAGTTTCTTTATTTTTTAGTTATTGTTTAAGGTCATTGTTACCTTACTTTTAACCATCAAAATTGCGCTAAACTAACATTGAAGTCTAAAAAGTCAACGTCTAATAAGTAAAAAAACCCCTTAAATATTTGCGTTATTCGGTCTTAATTTCTGTTTCTTTAGTTTTGTCTATCTCTTGTTTGGCGAGTTCTTGTTTTTTCAATTCTTCAATTCTGACTTTATCTTCCTCTTTTGCCTGTTTGTCTAAAATATTTTTTGTTAGACCTGTACCAGCAGGAATAAGTCTACCAACAATCACGTTTTCTTTAAGACCCTCTAATGTGTCTATTTTTCCTTTTATTGCAGAGTCGGTTAATACTCTTGTGGTTTCTTGGAAAGAAGCTGCAGATATAAAAGAGTTTGTTTGGAGTGATGCTTTGGTAATACCTAATAATACTCTTTCACCAGAAGCAGGTTTTTTGTTTTGTTTTTTTAGCTCCTCGTTTGTATTGTTTAAATCAATTCTATCAACAAGTTCACCATTTAAATAATCAGAGTCCCCTGAGTCTTTAATTTCAACTTTTTTAAGCATCTGTCTTACTATTGTTTCAATATGTTTGTCGTTTATTACAACTCCTTGCATTCTGTAAACTTCTTGTACTTCTGTTACAAAATATTCTGTCAAGGCTTCCACTCCCAAAATCCTTAAAATATCATGAGGCGCAGGTGCTCCATCTAATAAATATTCACCTTTTTTTATTTTTTCGCCCTGATTAAAATTTGTATGTTTTCCTTTTGGTATTAAATAATTAGACGACTCACCTTTGTCTGTAACGATAGAAATTTTTTGTTTCCCTCTAACTTCTTTACCAAATTGAATTGTTCCATCGCTTTCTGCTATTATGGCACTATCCTTTGGTCTTCTTGCTTCAAATAGTTCCGCAACTCTTGGAAGGCCGCCTGTTATATCTTTTGTTTTGGAAGTTTCTTTAGGTAATCTTGCTAAAACATCACCGGCTGATATTTTTTGTCCATCTTGCACAGAAAGAATTGAATCTGGTACTAAATAATATCTCGCTTCATTACCATCAGCTTTTTTTATAACTTCTCCTTCGGAATTTCTTAACGTTATTCTTGGTTTTAAATCAGTATTTTTAGATTGCGATCTCCAATCTACAACTGATTTTGAAGATATACCTGTGGCATCATCAAGTGTTTCGGCAAGTGAAACGCCATCCACCAAATCCATGTAGTTAACAATACCATTTGTTTCTGCTATTACAGGTAAAGTGTATGGGTCCCATTCGCATATTTTTTTTCCCTTTTGTACTTTTTCACCATTTTTAAAAAATAATTTTGAACCATAGGGAACCTTATAAAAAGCAAGTTGTCTTCCGTTATCATCTTCTAAAGACAGTTGAGTATTTCTACCCATAACAATTATATTGTTTTTTGAGTCTTCTAATAAGTTTTTATTGCTTACTTTTAAAATACCTGAGTTAACAGACACAACAGAAGAGTCCTCTTTAATTTGTGCTGTACCTCCTACGTGAAATGTTCTCATTGTCAACTGAGTTCCTGGCTCACCGATTGATTGCGCGGCTATCATACCTATAGCTTCACCAACACTCACTAATTTTCCTCTCGATAAATCTCTACCATAAGACATTGCACAAACACCTTTTTTTGATCCACAAGTGATTACTGAAAATACATTGATAGATTTAACCCCGGCAGAATCTATTTTTTCACAAATGTTTTCATCAATCATTTGTTTTTTCTTAATAATTAATTCTCCAGTTAATGGATTTTTGACATCTTCGGCAGCGACTCTGCCTAAAACTCTTTCAGATAAACTTACTAAAACGTTACCGCCCTCAATAATTTCAGATAGTTTTATTGATGATTTATTATTGCAATCACATTCTTTTTTAGTTATTTGAATATCTTGGGCCACATCACAAAGTCTTCTTGTTAAATAACCTGAATTAGCAGTCTTTAGCGCAGTATCAGCTAAACCTTTTCTAGCTCCGTGGGTCGAATTAAAATATTCTAACACTGTTAATCCCTCTTTAAAGTTTGAAATTATTGGTGTTTCAATAATCTCACCAGACGGTTTAGCTATAAGGCCTCTCATACCAGCCAATTGTTTCATCTGTGCTGGTGATCCTCTAGCTCCAGAATCAGCCATCATAAAAACTGAATTAGTTTCAATTCTACCATCTGGATAAATTTTTTCGGCTGAAGAAATTTCTTTCATCATTTCATTAGCAACTGAGTCTGTGCATTTAGACCAAATATCTACTACTTTATTATATTTCTCTCCCCTAGTAATAAGCCCATCCTGATATTGTTTTTCATAATCTTCTATTTGTTTTTTAGTTTGACTAACCAATTTTTCTTTAGTTTTTGGAATAATCAAATCATTTTTTCCAAATGAAATCCCTGCTTTAAAAGCATGTTTAAATCCTAAATCTTTTATTCGATCACAAAAGATCACAGTTTCTTTTTGACCGCAGTATCTGTATACAGTATCTATTACCTCAGAAACTGCTTTTTTTGTTAATAATTTGTTCACTAGTTCAAATTTAATTTTATGATTTTTAGGTAAAGTTTTAGACAATAGAAAACGTCCGGCGGTACTTGTATATTTCTCTGAAATTTTGTTTCCGTCTTTATCTACTGTATTAAATATCGAAACTATCTTAGAGTGAACACTAATATCTTTTCTTTCAATCGCGTTCTCAATTTCATCTACATCAGAGAAAATACCAACTGGTTTTGCATTTGAATCCTCTTTATGTTGAGACAAATAATATATCCCAAGCACAATATCTTGGCTCGGTACAATTATTGGCTTACCGTTCGATGGACTTAAAATGTTGTTTGTTGACATCATAAGCACACGTGCTTCGATTTGTGCTTCTAAACTCAATGGTACATGTACAGCCATTTGGTCCCCATCAAAATCTGCATTGAAAGCAGCACAGACTAAAGGATGTAATTCAATTGCATTTCCCTCTATTAATTTTGCCTCAAAAGCTTGAACACCCAATCTGTGCAATGTTGGTGCCCTATTTAATATAACCGGGTGCTCTCTTATTATGTGTTCAAGAGCATCCCAGACTTCACTTTTTTGTTTTTCAACCATCCTTTTTGCTTGTTTGATGGTTGTTGCAAATCCTAATTTATCTAATCTTGCATATAAAAATGGTTTGAATAGTTCCAGGGCCATCTTTTTTGGTAAACCACATTGGTGTAATTTGAGTTCAGGGCCAACAACAATTACTGATCTTCCAGAATAATCTACTCGTTTCCCTAAAAGATTTTGTCTAAATCTACCTTGTTTTCCCTTCAACATTTCTGCTAATGATTTTAAAGGTCTTTTGCCAGTTCCTGTAATTACTCTACCTCTTCTTCCGTTATCAAATAAAGCGTCAACTGACTCTTGTAACATTCTTTTCTCGTTTCTGACTATTATGTCTGGTGCTTTCAAATCTAAAAGTCTTTTAAGTCTATTATTTCTATTAATTACTCTTCTATACAAATCATTTAAATCTGATGTAGCAAATCTACCTCCATCTAATGGAACTAATGGTCGAAGTTCAGGTGGTATTACCGGAACAGTAGTTAAAATCATCCACTCTGGTTTATTTCCTGAGTCTATAAATGACTCGATGAGTTTTAATCTTTTTAAAGTCCTTTCTTCAGTAACTTTTGACTTGATAGTTTTTAAAGACTCTCTCAACTTTTTTTTCTCAGACACTAGATCAATAGCTAATAATATTTCTCTAACAGCTTCAGCACCAATACCAGCTGTGAATCCATCCTCTCCGTACTTTTCCTGAGCTTTTATATATTCATCTTCTGTAAGAAGTTGGCCTTTTTTTAATTCAGTCAAGCCAGGTTCAATAACTATAAAGCTCTCAAAATATAATATCTTTTCTACTTCTTTGAGCTTCATATCTATAGCGAGAGAAATTCTACTCGGTAATGACTTTAAAAACCAAATGTGTGCTACAGGACAAGCAAGATCTATGTGTCCCATTCTTTCACGTCTCACATTAGATTTTGTTACCTCTACTCCACATTTTTCACAGATTATACCTCTAAACTTCATTCTTTTGTATTTTCCGCAAAGACATTCATAGTCTTTGATTGGGCCAAAGATTCTTGCACAAAATAATCCGTCTTTTTCAGGTTTGAAAGTTCTGTAATTTATAGTTTCTGGTTTTTTAATTTCACCAAATGACCATGATTTTATTTTTTCTGGGCTAGCTAAAGTAATTTTAATATGATCAAAATTCTTTTCTGCAATGCCCTTTCTTGTATCTTTTGATAAATCTTTTCTCATTTTAAATTTTTAATTCAATTCTATGTTTAATCCTAAAGCTCTTATCTCTTTAATTAATACGTTAAAGGACTCTGGTACACCTGACTCAAAATTATCATCGCCCTTAACTATTGTCTCATAAACTTTGGTTCTTCCAGCAACATCGTCAGATTTAACAGTAAGAATTTCTTGTAAAGTGTACGATGCTCCATAAGCTTCTAATGCCCAAACTTCCATTTCACCAAATCTTTGTCCGCCTAATTGAGCCCTACCACCCAATGGTTGTTGAGTTACTAAACTATAAGGACCTGTTGATCTAGCATGAATTTTGTCTTCAACTAAATGGTGAAGTTTAAGCATATATATTATGCCCACAGTTATTGGTCTATCAAATTTTGTTCCTGTTCTACCATCCCATAAATTTGTTTGACCCGCATTTGGCAACTTAGCTAAATCTAACATTTTGGTAATATCATCTGTCGTTGCTCCATCAAAAACTGGTGTAGCTATAGGTACTCCATTCGACAAATTTGAACATAATTCTTTAAATTGTCTTTCATCCAAATTATTTAAAATATCACTTAACCTTTTTTCACCGTATATTTGGCCTAAAGTATTCTTCAAATCTTTATTATCATTTGTCTTTTTAAAATTGTTATATAAATTTTTTACTTTTTCACCAAGTTCGGAGCATGACCAACCAAGATGGGTTTCTAATATTTGCCCAACATTCATTCGGCTTGGTACTCCTAGTGGATTTAAAACTATATCAACAGGCTTACCACTTTCCATGTAAGGCATGTCCTCAACTGGTACTATTTTACTTATAACACCTTTATTTCCATGTCTTCCAGCCATTTTATCTCCTGGCATTAATCTTCTTTTTACAGCAACAAAAACTTTAACTACTTTCATAACCGTTGGTAGAAGATCATCTCCTTGTCTAATTTTAAGAACTTTATCTTCAAATCTGAGTTTTATATCTTCTTGTGCTTTATCAAATTGTTCTTTTAATTGCGATACTTTGCTATTTATACTTTCATTTTTAAACTTGATTTTCCAATAATCTTTTATGTCTAGAGAATTTAAAATATCGTTACTTAATGTGTCTCCAATTTTCAAAGATTTAAAACTTTTTTCAATAGGTTCTTTCTTTAAAATTTCATTTAATCTCAATTTAATATTTCTTACTAAAATCTCCTCCTCAACTTGCTTATCTTCCTGAACTGCTTCAATTTCATACCTTTCTATTGCTATTGCTCTTTCGTCTTTTTCAATACCGTGTCTATTAAAAACTCTAACATCAACTACGACTCCAGAACTTCCTGGCGGTAATTTTAAAGAAGTGTCTCTTACATCCGTAGCTTTTTCACCAAATATTGATCTCAATAATTTTTCTTCAGGACTAGAAGCTGTTTCTCCTTTTGGGGTTACTTTCCCAACAAGAATGTCTCCCTGTTTTACTTCGGCACCAACATAAACAATGCCTGATTCATCAAGATTTTTTAAGCTTTCCTCACTTACATTAGGAATATCTCTAGTTATTTCCTCTGTTCCCAATTTTGTATCACGCGCCATTAATTCATATTCTTCAATATGAATAGAGGTAAATACATCGTCTGTTACACATCTCTCAGATATTAGAATAGAGTCCTCAAAATTATAGCCCTGCCACGGCATAAATGCTACTGTAACGTTTTTACCCAAGGCTAACTCACCTAATTTAGTTGCTGGACCATCGGCAATTATATCTCCTTTTTTAATCACATCTCCCCATTTCACTAAAGGCTTTTGGTTTATACAAGTGTTCTGATTTGATCTTTGAAATTTCATCAAATTATAAATGTCAACTCCAGATTTAGATAAATCTTTCTCTTCTGTTGCTTTAACTACAATTCTTTTTCCATCTATTTTGTCTACTACACCATTACGCTTAGCAACTATAGTTACACCCGAATCTAAAGCTACATCTCCCTCAATACCCGTGCCAACTAATGGCGACTCTGGTTTTAACAACGGCACAGCCTGTCTCATCATATTGGATCCCATTAACGCTCTGTTTGCATCATCATTCTCCAAGAACGGGATCAAAGATGCCGCAACTGAAACTAATTGTTTTGGAGATACGTCGATATAGTCAATATTTTCTCTTCTTGATAAAACAAAATTCAATCCTTTTCTACAAGAGACTAATTCTTCAATAAAACTTCCATCTGAACCAACAGGAGAATTCGCTTGGGCAATTGTAAATTTTTCTTCCTCAATTGCTGACAAATATTCAATTTTATCTAAAATCTTTCCACTTTGTACTTTCTTGTATGGACTTTCTATAAAACCATATTTATTTACTTTTGAGTAAGTTGCCAAACTATTTATCAATCCAATATTTGGTCCCTCTGGTGTTTCTATTGGACAAATTCTTCCGTAATGAGTTGGGTGAACATCTCTTACCTCAAAACCTGCTCTTTCTCTAGTTAATCCACCTGGACCTAATGCAGAGACTCTTCTCTTGTGTGTAATTTCTGATAATGGATTAGTTTGATCCATAAACTGAGATAGTTGTGACGTTGCAAAAAAATCTTTAAAAGATGTGCTAATAGGTTTTGCATTAATTAATCCTTGTGGTAGTGCAGATTCAATTTCTAAAAAAGTTGACATTTTTTCTCTAATTGTTCGTTCCATTCTTAACAAACCAATTCTAAATTGATTTTCAACTAATTCACCCACAGATCTAACTCTTCTATTACCTAAATGATCTATGTCATCAACTTCACCTTTTCCATCTCTTAAATCCAACATGAACTGTATTATAGAAATAATATCTTTTTTGGTAAGTATTCTTAAATTATCATCTTCTTTAAGATCAAGTCTTGCATTAAGTTTTACTCTCCCAACGTCAGATAAATCATATCTTTCATTGCTAAAGTATAAGTTTTTAAAAACTTCCTCCGCAACTTCGGGTGTTGGGGGTTCCCCTGGTCTGAGAACTTTGTAGATATCATTTAATGCAGACTGTTTATCAAAGTTTTTATCTACTTTGATTGTTTCAAATATATATGGGCCCTTCAAAATTGAGTCTACGTTTGCAAGTTTTAGTTTTGAAATTTTTGAAGATACAATTTTCTCTAAAGCTTCTTTTGTAATATTGAAACCGGAATTAATTATTAATTTACCTTCAGAATCTTTTAGATCTTCATTGGTATATTTTCCAATTATTTCGTCCTCGGATACTATAATTTTTTCCAAGTTTTTATCTTTCAACTTTTGAGCTAAAATAAAGTTAAGTTTTTCACCCTTTTTTAAAATTTTCTTATTATTTTTTTTATCAATTAAATCAAATAACAATTTTATAGGTCTTTTATACTTTTCTGGTTTAAATTCAGTAGACCAAGTCTTTGTTGTTATATCGAATTGATATGAGTCGTAAGTATAAAACTGTTCTAAGATACTTTGCCTACTCATTCCCATCGCATACAAAAATGTTGTTATTGGTAATTTCTTTTTTCTATCTATTCTGAAATATAAAATATCTTTTGGATCAAATTCAAAATCTAACCAAGAGCCTCTTCCTGGAATAATCCTGCAGTTGAATAATAATTTACCACTACTATGAGTTTTACCTTTGTCATGATCAAAAAATACACCAGGACTTCTGTGCATTTGGTTTACAACTACTCGTTCAACTCCATTAACTACAAATGTTCCACTTGAAGTCATTAAAGGTAAATCACCCATAAAAACTTCTTGCTCTTTGGCTGATAATATTTGTTTTGTATTATTTTCTTGATCAATTTCGTAAACTACTAACCGTAAGTTTGCTTTTAATGCAGATGAATAAGTTAGACTTCTCTGTCTACATTCATTTACATCAAACTTTGGTTTGTCTAAGCTGCAAGAAATAAATTCAAGCGAAGATTTTTCAGAACTATCATTAATAGGAAAAATACTTTTAAAAACTTTTGTTAATCCTTTATCTAAGGATGAACCTTTTACTGCGTCTGCTTTAGATTCTACGAATTGTTTGTAGGAGTTTTTTTGAACTTCAATTAGATTCGGTATTGAAAGGCTTTCTTTTAATTTTCCAAAGTTTTTTCTAATACTTTTTTTTTGAGTAAAAGTTAATTCCATTCAATAACTAATTTTAGTACTTGCGAAGTTGTACTGATATTATTTTAATTCTACTTTAGCTCCAGCAGCTTCTAACTTTTTCTTGGCTTCTTCGGCATCTTTTTTCGCTACACCTTTTTTAACCTCTTTAGGGGCTGCTTCTACTAAATCTTTTGCTTCTTTTAATCCTAATCCTGTTATAGCTCTAACTTCTTTAATAACGTTAATTTTTTTATCACCTGCTGAACTTAAAAAAATTGTGAATTCGCTTTTTTCTTCTGCGGGTGCAGCTCCACTAGCTGCTGGTGCTGCAGCTGCTGGTGCTGCGGCTGTTACTCCCCATTTCTCTTCTAATTGTTTAGAAAGTTCAGCAGCTTCAACTACTGTTAATTTTGATAATTCATCGATAATTTTATTTAGATCAGCCATAAATTTTGTAAGAAATAATTAACCTTTTTCACTTTTCTTGTGGGCCAAAATAGCAATTTTTGAGCCAGGTGCAAGCAAAATACTTAAAAATTTTTGAGCTGGCGCTGACAAAATACCTACAATTTTAGCTCTTGCTTCATCTAGAGTAGGTAGTGTGGCGATTTGGGCCACGTCTTTAGCCTCTAAAACCTTTCCATCCATAAAACCAGCCACAATTTTTAAGTGTGAGTCACCTTTTGCATATTTTGCTAAAATTTTTGCCGAAGTAATTGGATCTGAGGAAATAGCTGCAGCAGTAGGACCGGTAAAAAACTTTTCTAGTTCTTTGCATTTTGTTTCTTTTATTGCCAACTTCGTAATTCTATTTTTTGTTACTTTAAAAAAAATTCCACTTTTTCTCATTTCATCTCTAATCTTATCAAGTTCTTTTACATTTAAACCCTTATAGTGAGCTATCATCACTGCTTCATTTGAAGAAAAAACTTTTTTCATTTCTTCAACATAGTTTTTTTTCTGTTCTTTACTCATCATAATTTAAATATCCTTGAAATTTAATTTAAAAGATGGACTCATGGTTGTAGAGAAATAAACTTTTTTAATATTTTCAGAATTAAAAATAGATGATTTCTCTTTCTTTAAAAATTCAAAGGCACTCTTTACATTTTCTAATAGTTTATTTTCTTGAAAATTTTTTCTACCTATTGAGAAAGAAATATTACCGTCTTTATCATTTTTGACTTCAATAGATTTATTTTTAATTTTATCAACTGAATTAGCTAGATCATCGGAAACAGTACCCATCTTTGGATTTGGCATAAGACCTTTGGGTCCAAGTATTTTTCCTAATTTTCCAATTTTAGACATCATGGAAGGGGTGCAAATTAATTTATCAAAATTAATGTTCTTATCTGATATCTTTTTTAAAAGATCTTCAGAGCCAACTACGTCTGCTCCACTTTTTTTTGCTTCATCTAATTTATTTTCATCACATAAGAGACCAACTTTAATCTTTTTCCCATTTCCATGTGGTAAATCAATTAATGTTCTTAAATTATTATCAGAGCCTTTAATTTTTTTTAGATTGATCTTCATAGAAACATCGATGGACTCAACAAATTTAACACCAGAACCATTCTTTAGTTCTTTAAGAATTTGGTCAAATTTATTTAATTCTTTTTTTTTGTAAGTCTCTTTTAAGTTTTTATATCTTTTAGATTTTTTTTTCATTTTTTAACCTCTATACCCATTGATCTTGCAGACCCACATATAATTTTGGTTGCTTCCTCCAAATCATGGGCGTTAAGATCTTTCATTTTCTCCTTCGCAATTTGTTCAGCTTGCTTAATTGTTATTGATCCTGCAATAACTCTTCCTGGTTCTTTTGAACCACTTTTTAATTTAGCAGCTTCCCTAATAAAATGTGATGCAGGTGGAGACTTGATTATAAAGTCGAATTTTTTATCTTTATACACTGTAATAACAACTGGGACAGGTTTTCCCATAAAAGCTTTTGTCTTCGCATTAAATGCTTTACAAAATTCCATTATATTAATACCTCTTTGACCAAGAGCAGGACCAACAGGTGGAGCTGGATTTGCTTGTCCACCTTTAATTTGTAATTTTACATAACCAGTTATTTCTTTTGCCATTATATTTTCTCCACTTGATTAAACTCAAGATCTACAGGTGTTGGTCTTCCAAAAATCGAAACTGAAACCTTTAGTCTTAATTTTTCTTCATCAATCTCTTCAATTAAACCTGTAAAAGATGCAAATGGTCCATCTGAAACTTTTACTTTTTCTCCCACCTCATAAATAATTCCTGCGGTTGGATTTGTTTCTGTCTCATCAATCTGACCCATAATCTTTTTGATTTCATTTTCTGAAACAGGTACCGGACTACCTTCGGGACCTAAAAAACCACTCACTTTTTGTATACTCTTAATTTTATGGTAAATGTTTTTATTTAAATCAAGTTTAACTAAAACATAACCAGGAAAATATTTCTTTTCTTTTTGTGTTCTTTTGCCTTTTTTAACCTCAACAACCTTTTGGGTTGGAACAAGGATTTCTCCTAGGCTATTTTGCAGTGAGTTTTTTGCCATGATGTCCTTTATGCTATCAGCAACCTTATTTTCAAATCCAGAGTAAGCTTGCACAATGTACCAATTCATTTTAAAAATTTATGGTTAAAACCAAGTTTAATAAAAATCGCAAAATCTGATCTAATAATAAAAAGAAAACTGCAGCCAAAGTAGCTAAACCAAACACCATTAATGACCCGGTAACAGTGTCTTTTTTCGTTGGCCACGTAATCTTAAAGGCCTCTTGCTTAACTTCTTGTAAAAATCTTAATGGGTTTTTCATAACTTTTCTCTTCTTGGCAGGAGCGGAGGGAATCGAACCCCCAACCTCCGGTTTTGGAGACCGGCGCTCTACCAATTGAGCTACACTCCTAGTAGCTTATTTAATAATCTTAGTTACCACTCCAGCACCAACTGTTTTACCGCCTTCTCTAATCGCAAAATTTAATTTTTCACTCATAGCTATAGGAGTTATAAGTTTTACATTAAATTTAGCATCATCGCCTGGCATTATCATTTCAGTTCCAGATGGAAGAGTTACCTCCCCAGTTACATCTGTTGTTCTAAAGTAAAACTGAGGTCTATACTTTGTAAAAAATGGAGTATGTCTTCCCCCTTCCTCTTTCTTTAAAACATAAGCTTGAGCTTCAAACTCAGTGTGTGGCGTTACAGACCCAGGTTTTGCCAAAACTTGACCTCTTTCAATGTCAGTTCTTTCAACACCTCTTAAAAGTGCACCAATGTTATCTCCGGCTTCACCGGTATCTAAAATTTTTCTAAACATTTCCACCCCGGTTATAACTGTTTTTTTAGTTTCTTTAATACCAACTATTTCCAGCTCCTCACCAGTTTTAACAACACCTTGTTCTACTCTTCCTGTAGCAACTGTTCCTCGTCCTGAAATTGAGAAAACGTCCTCTACTGGCATTAGAAATGGTTTGTCTTTTGGTCTTTCTGGTTGTGGAATTGTATCATCAACTGCTTTCATAAGTTCCATAATTGCATTTTTTCCAGTTGCTTCATCTTTTCCTTCAACAGCGTTTAATGCTGAACCTTTGATGATTGGTATTTTGTCACCCTCAAATTTATAAGAGGTAAGGAGTTCTCTTATCTCTGTTTCAACAAGTTCTACTAACTCTTTATCCTTTACTTGGTCAATTTTGTTTAGGAAAACTACAATGGCAGGGACACCAACTTGTCTTGCTAGAAGAATATGTTCTCGTGTTTGAGGCATTGGGCCATCAGCTGCATTAACAACTAAAATTGCACCATCCATTTGAGCTGCGCCAGTGATCATGTTTTTTACATAGTCAGCGTGACCAGGACAATCGACGTGTGCGTAATGTCTTTTATCTGTTTCGTATTCAACGTGAGCAGTTGAAATTGTGATTCCTCTTTCTTTCTCTTCTGGTGCTTTATCAATTTGATCATATGCAATAAATTCTGCTCCACCTTTTTCAGCTAATACTTTAGTTATAGCTGCTGTTAAAGTTGTTTTACCATGATCTACGTGCCCTATTGTACCAATGTTACAATGAGGTTTACTTCTTTCAAATTTTTTCTTGTCCGCCATTTTTTCCTCTTCTTTATATATAGTTTTTAACTTTATTTGGAGCGGATGAGGAGAATCGAACTCCTAGCATCAGATTGGAAATCTGAGGTATTACCATTATACGACACCCGCACAATCCAAACTATTTTACACTCGCGTTATAAAACACTTGTTAAGTTTGGTGGAGGGGGAAAGATTCGAACTTTCGAAGACCGAAGTCAACGGGTTTACAGCCCGCCCCATTTGACCGCTTTGGTACCCCTCCAAACGTTGTTAAGGGATACCCAATAACTTAAAAAGTATTTAACAACAAGGGTTTTATAAGCATCTTGATTGATAAATGCAATAAATCATTTTGCTGATAAATATGCTATTTATTCATAAAAACTTAAAAAAACAGTGAAAAAAAGTACTTTTTATATAGTTGGAAAGCATGCTGTAACCGAGGCCCTTAAAAATCCTAAAAGAAGGGTTGTTAGAGTGTTTTTGACCGAAGATTCAAAGAAGAAAATTCATAAAGAAAATCAACATATAAATCTCCTAAAAAATCTAAGTATTTTTTATAAAAGTAAAAAAGAATTAGATAAATATTGTTCCAAAGATGGAATATCTCATCAGGGTATGGTGGCCGAAATTGAGCATTTAGAGAAGCTTAGTCTTAAAGAATTTATAAATATAAATCGAAACAGAAATGACATAAATCTAGTAGCATTAGATGACGTTACCGATCCAAGGAATATTGGATCAATTATTAGGAGCGCAACATCATTCGATGTTGATGGAATAATTGTAAAAGAACGATCGTATCCAAGTGAAAGTAAATTATTATATAAAAGTGCCAGTGGATGTACAGAATTAATTAATATTTTTGAAGTTTCAAATATTAATACAACACTGAAGTATTTAAAGTCTAAAAATTTCTGGATAAGTGGTTTTGATGTTGAGGCCAAAAAAGATTTTATTAATCATGATTGGAAAGGAAATAACGTTTTGTTGTTTGGGTCAGAGGGTTTTGGCCTTAATTATCAAATAAAAAAAAATTCAGATTTTTTGTTTAAAATTAGTATGAATAAAAAGGTTGAGAGTCTTAATATTTCTAATAGTGCAACAGTAGTTTTTCATTATTTGAGTACTTTAAAAGAAAAATCTTGATATATATCTTACTTTTATTTAATACTCCGTTCAGGCCCTCATAGCTCAATTGGTAGAGCAACTGATTTGTAATCAGTAGGTTCGCGGTTCGAGTCCGTGTGGGGGCACCAAAAACTTAAGCCTAAATCAATTATTTTTTTTATATTTTGTTGCTTCTTCAGAACCACTAGTGGCACTTCCTTTACTATATGAATGAGCACCCATTCCAGCAAGTTTTCCATCTTTAATTATTAAGTAAGGATCTCTTATTGGTTTTTTATCAAAGAAACATTCTAAAATTTCTCTAACACCAGCCGCGTACCTGGCTTGTGCTGACAATGATGTTCCCGAAGTATGTGGTGTCATACCGTGATTGGGCATTGATCTCCAAATGTGGTCATTTGGTGCGGGTTGTGGAAACCAAACATCTCCCGCATAACCACTTAATTGACCTGATTTAAGAGCCTTAGCAATTGCTTCTCTATTGCAAATTTTTCCTCTTGCAGTGTTAACAATGTAGGCACCTTTTTTCATTTTGCTTATTAATTTATCATCAAATAAATTTTCTGTTTCTGGATGTAGCGGGCAATTTATTGTTACTACGTCACAAACTTTTACCAAAGACTCAACTGAGTCATGAAATGTAAGATTTAATTCTTTCTCAACTGAATCTGGTAGTTTGTGTCTATCAAAATAATGAAGATGGACATCAAATGGTTTCATCTTTCTTAACGCATCTAAGCCAATACGTCCTGCAGCAACTGTTCCTACATGCATTCCTTCAACATCATAGGATCTTTTAACTGCATCAGCTATATTCCAACCTCCTTCATTAACTATTCTGTGTTGGTTATGATAATCTCTAACTAAAGATAAAATCATCATTACAATATGTTCTGCGACTGATCTTGAATTACAGTATGTCACTTCTACAACATCAATTTTATTATCCATAGCAGCCTGCAAATCAACATGATCCGAACCTATACCAGCAGTAATTGCCATTTTTAAATTTTTTGCTGATTGAATTCGCTCTTTAGTTAAATAATACGGCCAAAAAGGTTGTGAAATTACTATGTCTGCATCAACTAATTCTTTGTCTGCCTTACAACCTTTTGCATCTTTATCAGAAGTAACTACCAATTTATGTCCTTTGGACTCTAAAAATTTTCTCAAACCTAATTCACCTGAAACACAGCCTAACAGTTGACCAGGTTTAAAGTCTATTGCGCTAGGAGATGGTAATTTCATACCATCTGGATATTTATCTAACTTTGGCAGGGTATTTACAGGATAATTTTTTGGCATTCCTGTTTTAGGATCGTCATATAAAATACAAAGAATTTTCATATTTTTAATTTAAACAGATATTTAAATTTATTTAAAGTAATTTAAACCAGAATGGTCACAAAATAATTAATTAATTTTCCTTCTCTGTTCAGATTTAATCTTTTTATATAAACTCTCACTTGAATTAAACAAAAGTTTAAATTTAATAGCTTTATTAATGTAAACTTTGACCCTTACAATATTTCTAATCTCATTATTATCAGCAACTGCAGCTACTGGTCTTTTTTTAGGATCTAGGTTCAATATATAAATTGACTTACTTTCAGAAATAATCTTGCCTTTCCACCGTCTGGGTCTAAAGGGGCTTATGGGTGTTATAGCAATTTTTTTTGAATTAAGAGATAAAATCGGTCCATTTACAGAGAGATTATAAGCAGTACTTCCAGCA